>NZ_JBVITE010000032.1:0-14958 GCF_055575155.1 Kitasatospora sp. NPDC034533 | reverse complement strand
CCAAACAAACCCTTTTTTTTGGCTTCCCCCCCCCCCCCCCCAAACCCCCCCTCTCGAACACTGCGTTTTCCCCTTTCCCGGGCCCCCGGAAGCGGCCCGACCCAGTCGCCTGATCAGTGGCGGCTCAGCAGGCGTCGATGAAGCGGTCCAGCACCCGGACACCGAACTTCAGGCCGTCCACCGGGACCCGCTCGTCCACACCGTGGAACATCCCGGCGAAGTCCAGGTCCGGCGGCAGCTGGAGCGGCGCGAAGCCGAAGCAGCGGATGCCCAGGTCCTGGAAGGACTTGGCGTCCGTCCCGCCCGACAGGCAGTACGGCACCGCCCGGGCGATCGGGTCCTCGGCCCGCAGCGCGGTCTGCATCGCCTCGACCAGGGCGCCGTCGAAGCCGGTCTCGATCGCCTTGTCCGAGTGGAGGCTCTCGCGCTTCACGCGCGGGCCGAGCACGCTGTCCAGCTCGGCCAGGAACTCCTCCTCGAAGCCCGGCAGGAAGCGCCCGTCCACGTGGGCGGTGGCCTGACCGGGGATCACGTTGACCTTGTACCCGGCGCCGAGCATGGTGGGCTGGGCGGTGTTGCGCAGCGTGGTGCCGATCATCTTGGCGATGCCGCCGAGCACCCGCAGCGTCTCGTCCATGTTCTCCGGGTCCAGCTCGACCCCGAGCGCGTCCGACAGCTCGTCCAGGAAGGCCCGGACGGTCTTGGTGATCCGCAGCGGGAACTGGTGCCGGCCGAGCCGGGCGACCGCCTCGCAGAGCTCGGTGATCGCGTTGTCGTCGTTCTCCATCGAGCCGTGGCCGGCCCGGCCCTCGACCGTCAGGCGCATCCAGTGCATGCCCTTCTCGGCCGTCTCCACCAGGTAGAGGCGGACCTGGTCGTTGACGGTGAAGGAGAAGCCGCCGACCTCGCCGATCGCTTCCGTCACGCCCTCGAACAGCCCCGGGTGCTTGTCCACCAGGAAGCGCGCCCCGTAGGTGCCGCCGGCCTCCTCGTCGGCGAGGAAGGCCAGCACGATGTCGCGCGGGGGCTTGCGCCCGGTGCGCAGCCGGTCGCGGATGACGGCCAGGGTCATCGCGTCCATGTCCTTCATGTCGACCGCGCCGCGCCCCCAGACGCAGCCGTCCGCGATCTCGCCGCCGAAGGGGTCGTAGGTCCAGTCCGCCGCGTTGGCCGGCACCACGTCGGTGTGGCCGTGGATCAGCAGGCCGGGGCGGGAGCGGTCCTCGCCCTCGATCCGGACCACCGTCGAGGCCCGGCCCTTGGCCGACTCGAAGATCTGCGGCTCCAGCCCGAACTCGGCGAGCTGTTCGGCGACGTACTCGGCCGCCCTGCGCTCCCCCGGGCCGGAGCCGTCCCCGTAGTTGCTGGTGTCGATCCGGATCAGATCGCGACAGATCTCGGCGACCTCCGACTCAGCCGTCACCTTCGGGGCCGCCGACTCGCTCCGCTCGCTCACGGTCACTCCTCGTCTTGGGCCCGCACCGACGCACCAGCGCGTCACCCCCAGGACCTGCACCCGGGCCGTACGAGCACGTCCGCCCATCCTCCCCCAGCCCCCGGCCCCGATCCAGCCCCCCGCCGTCCCGAAACCCGCTGGTCACGCCCCCGCCACAAGTCGCCCCTTGCCCCGGCCATCGGTGCCGCTCCTGCGCCCCGGAACCGTTTTGGGAGCCCAAGCCGATCTTTGCTACAGTTACATCTGTCAGCGCGACGGACGAGAGATCGGAAGCCGCGAGGACGGCACCCGGTCCGGGTGGCGGAATGGCAGACGCGCTAGCTTGAGGTGCTAGTGCCCTTTATCGGGCGTGGGGGTTCAAGTCCCCCCTCGGACACCGGCGAAAGGCCCCAGTTCATCTGGGGCCTTTCTGGTTTTCCGGCTTCCGGTTCCGGTTCGGTTCCGGGTTCGGCTTCCGGCTTTTCGGTTCTCCGGTCGTCTTCCGGTTCGCCGGCGGCGGTTCCGGTGGGGCCCGGTCAGCCGGTCACGGTCGCGCCCGCGCCCGTGTAGGCACCGTAGGCGCCGGTGTCGTCCGCCCAGATCCAGTAGCCCGTGTGCGAGACCCCGTCGGAACCGACGTGGGAGTCGGCGACCAGGAAACCGGCGCCCTTCTCGTTGACGATGAACTGGCCCTGGCCGAAGTTCGCGTCCAGGCCTTCCTCGACGGCGGCCGAGGCCAGGCCCGCGCAGCCGACGACGAGCGGGACGGTGAGGGCACCGACGGCCACCACTCGCTTGAGAGCACGCATCAAGATCTCCTCCACGGAGTTTCGGGTTGGGGGGCGGGGCCGTTCGACCCCGCCGCGATTCAGGGAGCCATGCCCCGCCTCCCGCCGCAACCGGCGCCACGCCCCCGCCCGGCCTTATGTCCCGTCAGAATCGCCGGTCCCACCAGCGCGGATACGACTGGTGTGGTTTTCATGAGGATCAGTCGGCTGGAGCACCCGGCGCGCGCCCTCGCTCCGCCGCGTCTCGCCTCGCCAGGCCCCCGCGCCGCCCCGAACACAGGGGAATCCCCCCGGAGTTCACCGGAACTCCGAGGGGATCCGCGGCTTGGGTCAGCCGTTCTGCCAGCTGGCACCGGAGCCCGTGAAGGCGCCGGAGACGCCCGTGTTGTCGGACCAGATCCAGAAGTCGGTGTGCTGGACCCCGTCCGCGTTCAGCACCGAGTTGGCGCTGGCGGCACCGGCGCCGTTCTGGTTGGCGACGAACTGGCCCGCGCCGAAGTTCGCGTCCAAGCCTTCCTGCGCCGAGGCCAGGCCGGCGCAGCCGATCACGAGCGGGACGGCGATGGCACTGGCGGCCAGGACACGCTTGAGAGAACGCATGGAAATCTCCTCCACGGAGGTTCGGAATCGAAATGGCGTCGCCGATCGGCCCGCCGCGATTCAGACAGCCACGCCCCGCCTCCCGCCGCAACCGACGCCACGGCCCGCTCGGCCCGCGCTCGGACGGAAACGCCGAGCCGACCAGCGGAAATACTGATCAGGTGATTGTCGGGAGGATCATTCGGCCGGAGCAGACCGGCGACACCCGAGAGCCCGAGCGGTCCGGCGCCGCCCACCACCGCCGGGCCGGCTCCGTCCCCGCCGATGTCATTCGAAAGCCCGATCCGGGGATCGGCCGTACGGGAACGATCGGCCGGCGCTCCGTGGAAGGCGCCGCCGGCTGGTCGCGCCGGACGGACGTGGCGGACGGACACGGCGAACGGGCACGGCGGATCGTCAGGACCGGCGGGCGTCCTCGCCCAGGGCGCTCTCGATGCCCTGGACCATCCGCCACAGCGGCGCCCGGCGGCTGGCGACCAGGACCACGACCTCGTCGGACTCGCCCTCGGCGGTCTCCGCCGGGCGGTCGCTCCAGGTGCCGGTCACGAAGGCCATCGCCGCGTCCACTTCGGCCACCCAGTCGCTCTCGCCGCCCGAACGCAGCCAGGTGCGCAGGGCGTGGTTGTGCGCGGAGACGACGGCCGCGGCGATCACGTCCGCGCGCAACGGGCCGTCCGGGCGGTCGGCGAAGCGGTCGCGCAGGTAGGCGGCGAGGGTGTGCTCGTAGCGCCAGACCACGGACAGCTCGTACGCCCGCAGGCCGGGCACCTTGCGGGTCAGGCGGTAGCGCTGGACGGAGAAGGAGGGCTGCTCGGCGTACATCCGCAGGACCAGGCGGGCGGCGTCGCAGGCGTGTTTGACCGGGTCCTCCTCGCCGCTGCCGGACTCCAGGAACTCCGTCATCTCGGCGAGGCTGCGCTCGTGGTCGGGGAAGACCACGTCCTCCTTGGCCGGGAAGTAGCGGAAGAAGGAGCGCCGGCCGACGCCGGCCAGCGAGACGATGTCGTCGACGGTCGTCTGCTCGAAGCCCCGCTCCAGGAAGAGCTCGAAGGCCGCGGCCACCAGCGCCTCGCGCATCGCCGGCTTCGAGGGCCCGTCATTCATGGGCTGGTCCTGCTCTTCCTTCTCGCTCATTCACCGGAACCTAACATCCACCCGGGGGGTGGCCGGGACGGCCGGGCCACCTGTTCGGGCCCGGCCGCCGGTGCGCGTCGGTGCGCGCGGAAGTGGGGTTTTCGGAGGGGGTTACGGGAGGTTGCGGGCCATCACGATCCGCTGGACCTGGTTCGTCCCCTCGTAGATCTGCGTGATCTTCGCGTCCCGCATCATCCGCTCCACCGGATAGTCCCGCGTGTACCCGTACCCACCCAGCAACTGCACCGCGTCCGTCGTGATCTCCATCGCCGCGTCCGACGCATAGCACTTCGCCGCCGCCCCGAAGAACGTCAGATCCCCGTCCCCCCGCTGCGACCGCGCCGCCGCCGCGTACGTCAACTGCCGCGCCGCCTCCAGCTTCATCGCCATGTCCGCCAGCATGAACTGCACACCCTGGAACTCCGCGATCGCCTTCCCGAACTGCTGGCGCTCCCTCACATACCCCTTCGCGTAATCCAGCGCCCCCTGCGCGATCCCCACCGCCTGCGCCGCGATCGTCACCCGCGTGTGGTCCAGCGTCCGCATCGCCGTCGCGAAACCCGTCCCCTCCGCACCGATCATCCGCTCCGCCGGAATCCGCACGTTGTCGAAGTACACCTCACGCGTCGGCGAACCCTTGATCCCCAGCTTCCTCTCCGGCGCACCGAACGACACCCCCTCGTCGCCCTTCTCCACCACGAACGCCGAGATCCCCTTCGACCGCTTCTCCGGATCCGTCACCGCCATCACCGTGTAGAACTCCGACACCCCCGCGTTCGTGATCCAGCGCTTCACCCCGTTCAGCACCCAGAAGTCCCCGTCCCGCACCGCCCGGGTCCGCATCCCCGCCGCGTCACTGCCCGCCTCCGGCTCCGACAGGCAGTACGAGAACATCCCCTCCCCACGCGCCAGCGCCCCCAGGTACCGCGCCTTCAACTCCTCCGAACCCGCCAACTGCACCGGCAGCGACCCCAGCTTGTTCACCGCCGGGATCAACGAGGACGACGCGCACACCCGCGCCACCTCCTCGATCACGATCACCGTCGCCAGCGCGTCCGCCCCCGCACCCCCGTACTCCTCCGGCACGTGCACCGCGTGCAGATCACTGCCCCGCAACGCCTCCAGCGCCTCCTGCGGGAACCGCCCCTGCTCGTCCACCTCCGCCGCGAACGGAGCGATCTTCGCCTCGGCCAGCGAACGCACCGCCTCACGGAGCATCCCGTGCTCCTCGGAGATACGGAAGAGATCGAACTCCTGGCTCATGATCGCCACTCCTGTTTCACGACGGTACTCAGTACCCTTCATTATGCATGCGCGCGGCAAAAAGGGAACTCAGTGCCTTCCCTTAACGGCACTGAGTTCCCTATCCTTTTCGTGCCGAACTTCTGGCGTACTTCCGTACTTCTGCCGTACTTCCGCCGTCCTTCTGCCGAGAGAGCCGGCCCGAGCGCAGGGAGATGACAGCGTGGTCCACTCAGCCATCGATGCCGACAGCCGGAGTACGACGCTGTACTTCCAGCGATGTACCTGGTGCAGCAACCCGACCTTCCAGCGGCTGCTCTGCCCGACCTGCGGTTCCACCGACCTGCGGCTGGAGCCGAGCGAGGGCACCGGCGTGGTCCGGCGCTGCGCCGTCGAGCAGGCCCGGACGCCACTGGTCCGTCAGAAGTCCCTGATCCGCATGGCGGAGGGCTTCGACGTCTGGTGCATCGTGGACGGGATGCGCAGCACCGTCCCGGTCGGCACCCGGGTGAGGCTGTTCACCTCCCCCGACTCCGACCAGCCGGAGCTGCGGCTGCTGCCGGTGGAGGAGCCGCCGTCGGTGCCGGACACCGAGCCGCGCCCGCTGCCCCCCACCCAGGGCGGCTTCACCCAGCACCTCGCGGCCTACGTGGCGGAGTGAGCCGCGCCGCCGCACGGGAGACGACGGAGGGCGTGGCACCGAGTACCACCTCGGCGGCCACGCCCTCCACTTGTCGTTCCGGGGACGTCGTCCCCGGGCTGCCGTCCGGAGATGCGGTCTCCGGGGATCAGGCCTTGCGGGCCTTCACCTCGGCGGTCAGCTGCGGCAGGACCTCGAACAGGTCGCCGACCACGCCGTAGTCGGCGAGCTCGAAGATCGGGGCCTCGGGGTCCTTGTTGACGGCCACGATGGTCTTCGAGGTCTGCATGCCGGCCCGGTGCTGGATGGCGCCGGAGATGCCGTTGGCCACGTACAGCTGCGGGGAGACCTGCTTGCCGGTCTGGCCGACCTGGCTGCTGTGCGGGTACCAGCCGGCGTCCACGGCGGCGCGCGAGGCACCGACCGCGCCGCCCAGCGCGTCCGCGAGCTCCTCCACCACGCCGAAGCCCTCGGCGGCACCGACGCCACGGCCGCCGGAGACCACGATCGCGGCCTCGGTCAGCTCGGGGCGCCCGGAGGACACCCGCGGGGTCCGCTCGACGACCTTGGCGGCGTTGCCGGTGAACTCCACGGCGACGTTCTCGACGGCACCGGCGGCCGCGGCGGCCTCCGGGGCGACGGCGTTCGGCTTGACGGTGATGACCGGCGCGCCCTTGGTGACCTTGGACTTCACCTGGAAGGACGCGGCGAAGACCGACTGGGTGGCGACCGGACCGCCGTCACCGGCCTCCAGGTCGACGGCGTCGGTGATGATGCCCGAGCCCAGGCGCAGCGCGACGCGGGCGGCGATCTCCTTTCCCTCGCCGGAGGAGGTGACGAGGACGGCGGCGGCGTCGTTGGCCTTGGCGATCTGGGCCAGGGCGTCCACCTTGGGGACGACCAGCTGGTCGGCGAACTCGGCGCCGTCGGCGACGTAGACCTTCGCGGCGCCGTACTCGCCGGCCTTGGCGGCGATGTCGGCGGCGGCGGCACCGGCGCCCAGGACGACGGCGGACGGCTCGCCGATGCGGCGGGCCAGGGTCAGCAGTTCCAGGGCCGGCTTGCGGATCGCGCCGTCGACGTGGTCCACCAGGACGAGAATCTCAGCCATTGCTCAATGTCTCCGTGTTTCGCTGGGTCGGGGGGTGGGGGCGGCTCAGATGAACTTCTGGCCGGCGAGGAAGGCCGCGAGCTGCTTGCCGCCCTCGCCCTCGTCCTTGACGACCGTGCCCGCGGTACGCGCCGGACGCTCCGCCACCGACTCCACCGCCGTCCACGAACCCGCCAGACCGACCTCGTCCGCCTCGATGCCCAGGTCGTCCAGGTCCAGCGACTGCACCGGCTTCTTCTTCGCCGCCATGATCCCCTTGAACGACGGGTACCGGGCCTCACCCGACTGGTCCGTCACCGACACCACCGCCGGCAGCGCCGCCTCCACCAGCTCCGTCGCCGCGTCACCGTCCCGACGGCCCCTCACCACACCGCCCTCGACCGACACCTCCGACAGCAGCGTCACCTGCGGCACCCCCAGACGCTCCGCCAGCAGCGCCGGCAGCACACCCATCGTCCCGTCCGTCGACGCCATACCACCGATCACCAGATCGAACCCGGTCTTCTCCAGCGCCTTCGCCAGGACCGCCGACGTCCCGATCACATCCGAACCGTGGATGTCCTCGTCGTTCACGTGCACGGCCTTGTCCGCACCCATCGACAGCGCCTTGCGCAGCGCGTCCTTCGCGTCGTCCGGCCCCACCGTCAGCACCGTCACCTCGGCGCCCTCGTTCGCCTCCGCGATCCGCAGCGCCTGCTCCACGCCGTACTCGTCCAGCTCCGACAGGAGGCCGTCCACACCCTCCCGGTCGGTGGTGTGATCGTCCGCGAAACGACGGTCACCCGTCGCGTCCGGCACGTACTTCACACAGACGACGATCCTCAAGCTCATGAGCGGTTCTCCTGTCACGGGTGCAAGGGATGCACTGGGTCCATGGCCTCAGGCATGCCGGGGGTACTGAGTGCCAAGCCGGCCCGGGCGCGACGAGCGCACCACGAGCGCCACCTGGACCGGGATACCGTGTCGGCTCTCTTCGACTGGCGTCAGAGGCTCCACCGAGAGAATACGGCACTCAGTACCCCTCGTAAAGGAACTCAGTACCCTTCCCGGCGCCCGGGCGGGGGTGGCGTCGCGGGAAGCGGACACAAGGTTTCCGCAAGCCCCCGCCAGGTCTCGTCAATGAATCCGCCAGACGGCCCGAGGACCATCGACCCGGGGCCCGTCGACGGCCCCGACCTGGGATCAAGGAGGGGGAGAAGGATGACCTTGGTGCACGGGGAACAGGACACCACATCGACGCACGGGGAACGAGGCAGCGCGGTCTGGAGCAACAACGGGCCGTGGGAGACCCTGCGGGAGCGCAAGGAAGTGCTGGTGGTCGCGCAGACGATGGTGTACGCGAAGCGGCTGCACGACTTCTACGCGCTGCTCGCCTCGGACCTGCGGGTCCACGTCCAGTTCACGGTGGCGCCGCACGTGTTCAACCGCGGCGCCGCCGACGTCCTCCGGGCGCTGGGCGGCGCCGTACTGCCCTGGGAGCAGGCGGTCCGACGCGAGTTCGACCTCGTGCTGGCCGCCGGCTCCCAGGGGATGGAGCAGTTGCACGGCCCGGTCGTCCGTCTGCCGCACGGGGCCGGCAACATCAAGCTGTCCCGGCGCAGCGCCCCGGACGGCGAACGGGCTGCCATCGGCCTCGGTCCGGAGTACCTGTTCTGGGAGGGCCGGCTCGTCCCCGCCTCCTTCGCGCTCGCCCACGAGGAGGAACTGCTCGAACTCCGGCGCAGCTGCCCGGAGGCCGTCCCGATTGCCACGGTGGTCGGCGACCCGTGCTACGACCGGATCGCCGCCGCACTGCCGCACCGCGATCTCCATCGGGCGGCACTGGGGCTGGGACCGGACGAGAAGCTCGTGCTGGTCTGCTCCACCTGGGGCGACGGCTCGCTCTTCACCCGGCTCGACGCGGTGCTCCCTAGGCTGGCCTCGGAACTGCCCCGGAACGGCTACCGGGCCGTCCTGTTGACCCACCCCAACATCGCGGCGGCGCACAGCGCGTTCGCGGTGCGCTCCTGGGCGCGGGCCACCGCCCGCGGGGCCGTCACGGTCGTCCCGCCCGAGGTGGACTGGCGGCCTCTGCTGGTCGCCGCCGACTTCGTCATCGGGGACCACGGTTCGGTCACCCTGTACGGTGCGATGACCGGCGCTCCGGTCCTGCTCGCCGAGTACCCGCACCGCCACGTCAACCCGCGCTCGCCGGCCGCACAGCTCGCCCGCATCGCGCCCGCGCTCTCCCCCGGACACCCCCTCGTCGACCAACTCGGGTACGCCGCCGAGCAGTACCGCCCGGAGGAGCACGCCGCCGTCGCCTCCCGGATAAGCTCCGAGCCGGGGCGCTTCGACCGGAACAGCCGCCGGTTGCTCTACCGGGTCCTCGGGCTGGGCCAGCCCGCCCACACCCCGGCCCCGGAGCCGCTGCGACTGCCCGAGCCGCTGGACTCGATGGCGGCGGCCGAGCCCCGGCGGGCCGGATGAGCGCTGCGCTGCACACGGTGCGGCTGGTGCCGGCCGGTTCGTCGGCGTACGGCGGAACGGCGTACGGCGGTTCGTCGGCGTGCGGCGGAACGGCGACCACGCTGTTCGAGGCCCGGGTGACAGCCACCCCTGGTGTCCACCACGGACTGCTGGCCACGGACCCGGCGGTCACGGCTCCGGCGGAACTGCCGGGCCCGGGATTCGTGGACGAGCACCTCGTGCTCGACCTCGCCGAACCCGGCGGGCTCCGCTGGCTCCGGCACGCCGACGTGCTCCACCTCGGGCCGGTCCCGGAGGCGGACGCCCACGCGCGGCTCGCGGAGCTGCTGTCCGCGCACCCCGGGTGTGCGGTGGCCACGGCCGAACACCGCCCGGGGGCGGTGGTGGTGCTCGCCCGGAACGGGGACCGGCTCGTCCTGCGGGCCTCCGCCCGGGCCGGGGAGTCCATACCGCCGGCGGTCCTCGGTTCGCTGGCGCACGCCTGGCTGGCGGCCGGACGAGCGCTCACCGAGCTCCGACAGGTCAGCGCCGCTGTTCCCCGGCCCGGCCCTGTCGGGCCTCCGGTGCGTCGGAACGGGGGGTGACGGCGGAGTCGTCCGCGTACGCGGCGAGGCGGTCGGCCAGTCTGGCCGCCTCGGCCGCGGCACCCGCCTCCTGGTAGCGGGCCATGGACCGCTCGAAGCGGGCCCGTGCGGCGTCCGGACGACCACGCCGCTCCTCGACCTGCCCCGCGAACTCCAGCGTCCGTGCCTCCCAGTGCGCCGAGAGCCGGGCCCGGAAGCCCGCGAGGGCCTCCTCCAGGCAGGAGTCGGCGAGGTCGTACGCGCCGAGCGTTCCGTGCGCCAACCCCAGGAACGCCGTCGCGCGGGCCGCCTCGTAGTGGTCACCGATCGAGGCCAACTCGTCACGTGCCCGCTCGATGGGCGCGACGGCCCGCGCCGGCCGGTCCGCGAGCAGCATCACCTCGCCGTACGCCAGCCGGGCCAGCGCCGAGCCGCGCAGGTAGTCCTCGGCCTCCCGGATCTCCACGACCTGTCGCAGGCACTCGGCAGCCTCGTCCAGTCGACCTGCCATCCGGTGGGTCTGGCTGAGCCCGTACAGGGCGTCCGCCTGGGCCAGCGGGCGGCCCGTCTCGCGGGCGAGTCCGAGGGCGTCGGTGAACCAGCGCGCCGCCTCCTCCCAGTCGCCCGCGTTCCGCAGGCCGTTCCCGCCCGAGGTGAGCATCCGCAGCTCGCCGGCGCGGTCACCGGCCGCCCGGGCGGCGCGCAGGCCGATCCGGTGGGCATCGACCCACAGCCGGGCCGGGCGGAGCCGGAGGAACAACGGCCACATGGCGTCGGCGAGTTGCCAAGCGGCCGCGGGCCGGTCCAGTTCCTCGCACCAGCGCAGCACGTCGGCGAGACGGTCGCGTTCCTCGTCGAGCCAGCCCAGGGCCTGGACGTCGTCCGCGAACTCCCTGGCCGGGTGGCGCGATCGTGTGCGGTAGTCGCGGTCGAGCGTCCGGTGGCTCGGCGAGACGACCGCCTCGGCGGCGGTGGCCGAGGCGAGGTACCAGTCGACGACCCGGTCGAGCGGGGTACGGCCGGCCTCGCCGTCCCGGAGTCCCCGCCCGTGCGCCTGGGCGTGCAGCCGGACCAGATCGTGGAAGCGGAACCGCTCCGGCCCCCTCTCCTCCAGCAGGTGCACGTCGATCAGGGCGTCCAACAACCCGTCGGCCGCGGCCGGCTCCACGTCCGCCAGGACGGCGGCGTTCTCCAAGGTGAACTCGGGGAAGGGCAGCAGGCCCAGCAGGCCGTACAGCCGGGCGGCACCCGGCTCCAGCACTCCGAAGGAGGCGTCCAGCAGGTCCTGCACCGTCTCGCCCTCCACGTTCAGCGCCGCCAGCCGGTCGGTACCGCGCCCCAGTATCTCCGCGGTCGCGGCGAGCGACTGGGCCGGACGCGCCGCGATCCGGGCGGCCGCCAGGCAGATCGCCAGCGGCAGCCCGGCGCAGGCGTCCACCACTTCGGCCGCGGCCTCGGACTCGTCGACCACCCTCCGTCTGCCGACCCGCTCGGCCAGGATCTCGGCGGACGCCTCCGGCGCGAGCGGCGTCAGCGGCCGGAACACCGCCCCGTCGATGCCCAGTCCGGTGAGCCGGCGGCGGCTGGTCACCACGACCACCGTGTGGTCGGAGCCGGGCAGCAGCGGCCGCACCTGGGCGGCTGTCGAAGCGTTGTCCAGCAGCACCGCGATCCGCCGCTCCGCCGCCAGCGAGCGCCAGAGCGCGGCACCCTCCTCCAGGCTCCCGGGCACCGGCGAGATCCCGAAGGCCCGCAGGAAACCGCCGATGGCCTCGGCGGGGTCGGCGGGGCCACCGGGCGCGTAGCCGCGCAGGTCGGCGTAGAGCTGGCCGTCCGGGAAGCGGCCGGCCTGTCCGCGCAGCCACTGGGCGGCCAGTGCCGTCTTCCCGACCCCGGCGGGGCCGGTCACCACCACGGTGACGTCCGCTGCGACGGCGGGAGGCAGGGAGTGGTCCAGCGCTGCCAGGTCGGCCTCCCGTCCGATCAACCTGCTTTGACAGGGCGGTAGTTGGCGTGGAGTCGGCAGAGCGGGCAGGCCGTGCAGGTGCAGACCGCCGTGGATCGCCCCGGCCCGCACCACCGGACCGGAGACCGTCGTCGCGCCGGTCAGCGAGTTGCGCACCACTCCGTACGGCAGGTTGACGTCGTTCACGGGCAGCCGCCGAACACGGTCCATCCTGTCACTGGTTCCCCCCTTGCCTCGGACGAATAAGCCGCGGTGGATCACCAGATGACGAGCCGTCAGTCCGAGACATTCCCAAAGGAACCCTTCGAGAAGCGTGCTCGATGCTATGGCCGATCGTCCAACGGCGTGCGATGCTCACCCGCGACACGGCAAGCTGGTAGCCAACCGGCGGGGGGCGTCACATGAGGTTCCATCTCCTGGGTTCAGTTGAACTGTCGGTGAACGGAGAGCCGTTGGCGATTCCGTCCGACAAACGACGGCAGTTGCTGGCCGCTCTGGCCCTGGAGGTCGGGAGGCCCCTCTCCCATACGTCGCTCGTGTACCGGCTGTGGGGCGAAGACCCTCCGCCCAGCGCGTTGAGCAGCCTCTACAGCCACGTTTCCCACCTGCGCGGACTGCTGAGGCGGGCGAGCAGGTCCGCTGGAGAGAAAAACCTCCGGGAAGCGCCGACGATCGACACCAAGTCGCATACGTACACTCTGCGGGCGGACCCACTCCTGATCGACTGGCACCGCTATCTGGACCTCTCCGACAATGCCGGACGACTCGCCGAGAACGGACAGGACCACCAGGCCAGAACCGTTCTGAGCCGGGCCCTGAGCCTGTGGTGCGGCGAACCGCTGGCCGGCCTGCCCGGCGCCTGGGCCCAGACCACCCGCGCGGCCATGACCGACCAGCACTTCATCACCACGCTGCGCCGGATCGAGATCGATCTGCGCATCGGCCGCTTCGCCGAGCTGATCCCCGAACTCACGGCCCTGCGCGAGGACCACCCGACCGACGAACGGCTCGCCGGTCACCTGATGACCGCGCTCTACGCCGTCGGCCGACAGTCCGACGCACTGGCCGTCTACCCGGCCGTCGCCCGCCTGCTCCACACCGAGTTCGCCACCGGGCCCGGCGAATCCCTCACCGGTCTCCACCAGCGGATGCTGCGCGGCGAACCGCTCCCGGGAGCGCCCGAGCGGACCGCGGCCACCCTGACCCCCGACCCGCCGACCACCCTGCCCGCGGAGGTCCCCGGGCGGCACCGGCTGATCGGCCGCGAGGACGACCTCCGGCGCGTGCTGCCCGGCCCGGACGCCCGGCTCGCCCAGGGGGGTGTGGTGACCGTCTCGGCGATCCTCGGCATGCCCGGAGTCGGCAAGACCACCCTCGCCCTGCACGCCGCCGACCTCATGCGCGAGCACTTCCCGGACGGCTACGTCTACCTCAACCTGCGCGCTCACGTGGGCAACCAGCCGCCGCTCGCCTCGGAGGCCGCGGGCGCCCTGCTGCTCAGACGCCTGGGCGTGCCCGCCACCACCATTCCGCTCGACGCGGACGAGGTGTTCGCCCTGTGCGCCGAGGTGCTCTCCTCGCGCCGCGCCGTCGTCGTGCTCGACGACGCCTCGAACGCCGCTCAAGTCCGGCCGCTGCTGCCGCCCGCGCCGACCGCACTGGTGATCGTCACCAGCCGCCAGCGGCTCACCGAACTCCCCGACGCCCGACCGGTGTTCCTGGACGTGCTGACGGTGGACGACGCGGTGGCGCTGTTCACCAACGTGGTGGGACCCGAGCGCTCCGCGGACACCGGGAGCGTCATCGAGATCGTCGAGCGCTGCGGCTGCCTGCCGCTCGCCGTGGAACTGGTCGCCAGCCGCTTCAAGGGCCGACCGTCCTGGAGCCTGAAGCACCTCGCCCGACGCCTCTCCCGCGAGGACGGTGGCCGACTCGCGGAGATCCGCAGCAATTCGGGCGGCATTGCCCAGGTTTTCGAGCTGTCGTACCGCTGCCTCTCCGCCAACCAGCGAGCGGCTTTCCGGCTTCTAGTGCCGCATCAGGCAACGTTTGCCCTGGTGACGACTTCGCGTAGCCGCTGATCGGCGGCATGCTTGTTTCGCCAGATGATGTAGCGGCGGATCATGCTGCCCTGTTCCTTGTGGCTGGCGTGGTCGGTGCCGTCGAGGGCGAAGTAGCGCAGGGCGGTGAACTGGGCCTCGATCCGGTTGAGCCAGGAGCTGTTGGTCGGGGTGTAGGCGATTTCGGGCTCTCCTGCTTGATGTGTGGGTCAGGCTGTTGAGGGTTGGCGTCCGGGGAGGGTGGGCCGGGGCCCTGCGAGGGTCAGCATGACGAGGGCGATGACGGCGTCGGCGGAGTGGAAGCCGAAGCCGCGCCGGATGATCAGACGGGTCTTGGTGTTGGTGGACTCGATCAGCCCGTTGGACAGGCCGGTGATGAGCGCCGAGCGGATGGCGTCGTAGTGGCGCACGATCGTGCGCTGGAGTTCGATGAAGGCGGGAATCCGGCAGCGGCGGGCCCAGCCGATCCAGGCGTCCAGGGCCTTGAGGGCGGCGGTGGGGCGGCGCTTGGCCAGGGCGAAGACGGCCCGCAGGGCTTCCTTCAGCCGCCAGGCGCGGTGGAGTCTTGGGTCGGTGGCCGCGATCCAGGCCAGCTTGGCCACTTGGCGGTCGGTCAGATCCTCAGCGTTCTTCCACAGGGCGAAGCGGGAGTCCTTCAGCGCCCGCGCGGTGTCCCGGTCGCCGAGTTCGCGCCGGGCCCGGTTCCACGAGGCCCGGCGCTCGGTGTTCAGCGCCTCGGTGGCCCAGGCGATCACGTGGAAGGGGTCCATCACCCGCAGTGCGCGCGGTGCCCGATCGGCGATGACCTGGGCGATCCAGGCGGCGCCGTCGGCGCTGATGTGGGTCAGCCGTGCGGCTCGGGCCCGGCCGAGTTCGTCGAAGAACCGGGTGAGGACGTCGGTGCCGTGGCCGTCGGCCATCCAGACCACGCGGGCGGTGTCGTGGTCGAC
>NZ_JBVITE010000031.1:0-94622 GCF_055575155.1 Kitasatospora sp. NPDC034533 | reverse complement strand
ATGACCACCCGCCTGACCGCCAGCCCCGACAAAGTCGGGCAATACCTCCGCCCGAAACCCCTCGCGGCAGCCTAAATCAGTATCGAACGCCCTCTCAGAGCTGCCGCCGCTCCGCGATCCAGTCCGTCACCAGGTCATCCAGCACCCCCAGCGGCAGGCTGCCGTGCCCGATCACCTGGTGGTGGAACTCCCGGACGTCGAACCGGGCGCCGAGCGCCGTCCGGGCCCGTTCGCGGTGCCGCACGATCTCCCGACGGCCGATCAGGTAGGCGGTGGCCTGGCCCGGCCAGGCGATGTAACGGTCGATCTCGTTGCGGACGTTGGCCTCGGGGGTGGCGGTGTTGGCCCGCATGAAGGCCATCGCCCGCTGCCTCGACCAGCCGTGGTGGTGCATCCCCGTGTCCACCACCAGCCGGACGGCCCGCACCGCGTCCTGCGAGAGCATGCCGAACCGGGACAGCTCCGAGCCGTACAGCCCCATCTCGTCCGCGAGCCGCTCGGCGTACAGGCCCCAGCCCTCGACGTGGGCGGTCAGCCGGCCGCTCGGGTTGCGCCGGAACCGCGGCAGGTGGCGCAGGGTCTGCGCGACGGCGAGCTGGAGGTGGTGGCCGGGCACGCTCTCGTGGAAGGCGATGGCCTCGTACTCGTAGCCGCACCGGGACCGGGGGTCCAGCGTGTTGATCCAGTGGGTGCCCGGCAGTCCGCCCGGGCCCGGCGGCTGGTAGTAGGCCAGCGGCGCGGTCCGCGCCTCGATGGGATCGATCTCCCTGGTCACGCAGTCGGCGATCGGGTACGGGCGGAACCAGTCCGGCGCGGCGCGGCGGGCGCGCTCCAGCGCGCCCTCCACCACGGCGACGATCTCGGCCGCGCTGGTGAAGCGCAGCGCGGGGTCCTCGCGCAGCGCGGTGAGCACGGCCGCCGGATCGGTGATGCCCAGTACCTTGCCGCCCAGTTCGGCGAACTCCTCGCGCAGCGCCGCGACGGCCTCCAGGCCGATCCGGTGCACCTCCTCGGGGGTCAGCCCCGGGCGGGTGAAGCGGGCGACGGCGTCCGCGTAGCCCTCGGCGCCGTTCGGCACGTGGCAGACCCCGGGCTTGTCGTCCGGCCGGGCGCCCGGCGCCAGCCGCTCGGCGAGCCCGTCCCGGAAGCGGGCCACCGCCGGGCGGACGGTGTCGCGCAGGACCGCCAGGGCGCGCTCGGACTCCGGGCGGCCGGCCAGCGGCCGCAGCAGTCCGTCGTCGGCGGGGTCGGTGCCCAGCCGGGCGTCCAGCTGGGCGACGGCGGCGTCGACCCCGCTGCGCAGCGGACGGCGGCCCTCGGCGGCCGCGTCCAGGGTGCGGCGCAGGACGGCGTCGAAGTAGCCGGGCAGGGCGGCCAGCCGCTCCAGGTAGGCGTCGGCGCCCTCCTGGTCGACCGGGGTCATGGCGAGCGCGCTGAAGGCCTCGTTCTGCGGGGCGACGATGCTCGCCGAGACGCTGAAGTCGTCCAGCCCGTGGGTGATCCGGCCGATGCCGTCGTCGATCAGCCGGGCGAGCGTCCGGTGGGTGATCCGGTCCTCGCCGGCCGACGCGTCCACCGGGATCGCCTCCAGCCGGGCGGCGAAGGCCCGCAGTGCCTCGCGGTGGCGGTCGGCGGCGGCGCGGGACGGGTCGGGCACCAGGTGGGCGTAGCCCTCGATCCCGCTGACGGTCGCGTCGAACGGGTTGTGGGCGTTCTCGGCGGCGAGGAACTCGTCGGCGAGGAGAGCGAGTTCGGCGTGCTGCGGCTGCTCGGTCACTGGTCGCTCCCCCGTGCGGTGTCCTGCGGTGTGGCACTGCCACGACGGCACCCGCCCACAGGCGCCCCGATCCCGCCGATTATTCGGAGTGGCCGACGGCGCGGTCAATACGCCACGACGGGCGCGGACCCGGGGCACGACGGTGCCGGCGCCCGTCGGAACGGACGCCGGCATCGTCGTCGCGCGGGGTCCGGCAGGCGGCGCCGGGGGAGCGCCGGGGGCCGGACGGTGGGAGAGCGGGTCAGCGGGCCTGGGCGGCCTCCGCCTCCTTGGCGGCCTTGGCGGCGGCCTCCTTCTCGTGCTTCTCCCTGATCCGGGCGGCCTCCTTGCGCACGTCCACCTGGTTGGCGCGCTCGTGCTGGAGCCAGAGCGGGTTCTCGGCCTTGATCGCCTCGATCTGCTCGCTGGTGAGCGCCTCGGTCACGCCGCCGCGGGCCAGGCCGGAGATCGAGATGCCGAGCTTCGCGGCGACGACCGGGCGCGGGTGCGGGCCGTTCCTGCGCAGGTCCTGGAGCCACTGCGGCGGCTCGGCCTGAAGTGCGTTGAGCTCCTCGCGGGAGACCACGCCCTCCTGGAAGTCGGTCGGCGCCGCGGCGAGGTAGATCCCCAGCTTCTTGGCCGCCGTGGCCGGCTTCATGGTCTGGCTGGTCTTCTGCTTGAGCGATGTCATGGTGACAAGGGTAAAGGAGTGCGCGGGCGCTTCCGGTCACGGTCGGTAGCCTTGCCCTGTGACAGACATGCAGGTGAACCCGTCCTTCCGGCTCGCGTACGTCCCGGGCGTGACCCCCGGCAAATGGGTCCGGGTCTGGAGCGAGCGGCTCCCGGACGTCCCGCTGGAGCTCCTCGCGGTCCCGGTCGGGGACGGCGAGCGCACCCTGCGCGAGGGCGGCGCGGACGCCGGGCTGGTCCGGCTGCCGGTCGACAAGGACGTGCTGAGCGCGATCCCGCTCTACACCGAGACGACCGTGGTGGTCTTCCCCAAGGACCACTGGCTGGCCGCCGCCGACGAGGCCACACCGGAGGACCTCGCCGAGGAGGTGGTCTTCCACCCGCTCGACGACACCCTCGGCTTCACCGCCGACACCCTGCCCGGGCGCCCCGCCATCGCGCGGCCGGACACCACGGCGGACGCGATCGAGCTGGTGGCGGCGAACGTCGGCGTGCTCCTGGTCCCGCAGTCGCTGGCCCGGCTCCACCACCGCCGGGACCTCACCTACCGGCCGGTGGCGCGGGCGCCGCAGTCCCAGGTGGCGCTGTCCTGGCCGCAGGAGCGGACCACGGACCTGGTGGAGGAGTTCATCGGGATCGTCCGCGGCCGTACGGTCAACAGCTCGCGCGGGCGCGGGGCCGGGCAGGCGGCGCCCGAGGCGCAGCCGAAGAAGGGGGCGGCCGGCCCGCGCAAGCCGCAGCAGCAGCGGGCCGGCGGACAGAAGCCGGGCGGGCAGAAGGCCGGGGGCGCGAAGGCCGGCGGGGCGAAGGGCGCCAAGGCCGGGGGCGCCAAGGCCGGCGGCCAGAAGCCGAAGCCGGCGGCCCGGCGCGGACGGCCGAAGCGGTGACCGTGGCGTAGCGTCTGCCCCGTTCGTTGCAGTCGAGGCGCGAGGAGCGGGGCAGTGTGGCACGACCTGGTGGCCGTTCAGATTCCGATCGGGGAGAAGATCCTCCGCACGATCGCCGTCTACGTACTGATCCTGGCCCTGTTCCGGCTGGCCGGGAAGCGCGGGCTGGCCGGGCTGAACTCCTTCGACATGGTCGTCATGTTCCTCCTGTCGAACGTGGTGCAGAACGCGGTCATCGGCAATGACAACAGCCTGCTCGGCGGGGCGATCGGGGCGGTCACCCTGGTCGCGGTGAACTCCGGCATCACCCGCTGGCTCGCCCGTGACCCGAGGGCCGCCCGGCTCCTGGAGGGCAGCGCCACCACGGTGGTGAGGGACGGCGCGCTGGTGCCCGGCGCGCTGCACGAGCTGGCGCTGCGCCCCTCCGAGCTGGAGCACGCCGTCCGGATGCAGAGCGGCGACGACCTCGGCGAGGTGGCCCGGGCCCGGCTGGAGCCGGACGGACAGCTGCTGGTCGAGCTCAAGGAGGGGGAGCAGAACGCCTCCCGCCGCGACGTCGAGGACCTGCGGCGACGGCTGGAGGAGATCGAGCGGCTGCTCACCGTCATCGCCGCGGACCGGCGACCGCCCCGCTGACGCGTTCGGCGCCGGCCTCGGCCCGACGGCGGCGCGAGCCGGTGACCGCCACGGCGGCGGCCAGGGCGAAGCCGAGGGCGGCGGCGAGGAGGTGGCCGACCGTGGTGAAGTCCGGGAGGGGGCCGGGCCGTTCGCCGCCGCCGGAGAGCGGCCAGCCGACCACGAAGGCGGCCCAGGGCAGTCGGGCCCAGCGGGGCACGGCGAGGGTGGCGAGGGCGAGTACGGTCTGGGCGCCGTAGCTGATGCCGTAGTCCGAGGCCTGGCGCACGCTCTGCGGGTACCAGCCCTGCCGCAGGGCGAGCAGGATGACCCCGGCGGTGAGCAGGGTCGCGAGGACGTGCCCGCCGAGGAAGACGGCGGCGGCGCGCGGGCCGCCGAAGCGGCGTTCCGTCCAGGCGAGGCAGCAGCAGACGCCGAGGCCCAGGGTGATCAGGGTGCCGCCGAAGCCGGTGGTGAGGATCTCGGTGAGGGTGCCGTCGAAGAGCAGCGCGCTGCCGAACAGGGCGGTGACCGGGTGGTCGTGCAGGTTGTCGAGGTTGGTGCTGATGTGGTCGCGGAAGGCGTCCGCCCGGTCGGCGGTGAGCAGGTTCTCGACCCAGACGTGCCCGGCCAGGAGCAGGAGGACGTAGCCGAAGGTCAGCGGTGAGCGGCGCGGATACGTCCGGACGGCGCGGAGCAGCCCGGTCAGGAGCCCCGAGGGGGTTCGAGCGTTCATGGTCTGGTGGCGTCCCGGTCGAGTGGCGTGGGTGCGGCCGGCGCCCGTACGGCCGGCCACGCCGGGACAGTACCGAAGCCCGGCCGGTGCCCGGTCAGCGCACCCGGCGGGCCAGTGTCGCGGTGAAGGGCCGGGGGGACAGCGAGGCGCCGTGGGCGGGGCGGACCGGCCGGGCGGGGGTGGGGGTGATGGTCCAGCGGGCGGCGATGGTGGCGAGGGCGAGGACGGCCTCGGTGGTGCCGAAGTCGTCGCCGATGCAGCGGCGGGCGCCGAGGCCGAAGGGCGCGTAGGTGCCGGGGGACGGGCGGGCGGTGGTGAGCCAGCGGTCGGGGTCGAAGCGGTGCGGGCGGGGGAACAGGTCGGCCCGGCGGTGCAGCAGGTACGGGCTGTACAGCAGGGTGGTGCCGGCGGGGACGCGGTGGCCGCCGAGTTCGGTGTCGGCGGTGGCGGTGCGGCTGAGGATCCACGGCGGCGGGTAGAGCCGCAGGGTCTCGCTGACGATGCGCGCGGTGAGCGGCAGGGCGGGCAGGTCCTCGTGGCGGGCGGGCCGGCCGTCCAGCACGGTGTCGAGTTCGGCGTGCAGCCGCTCGCGGACGGCCGGGTTGGCGGCGAGCAGCGTCCAGGCCCAGGAGAGGGTGGCGGCGGTGGTCTCCACGCCGGCCAGCAGGAAGGTGACCACCTGGTCGTGGACCTCGGCGTCGGACAGGCCGCGCCCGTCCTCGTCGCGCGCCTCCAGCAGCACGGAGAGCAGGTCCCGGTGGTCGGTGCCGGTGGCGCGGTGGTCCGCGATCAGCCGCCGGGTGGTCTCCCGCAGGTGCCGCCGGGCGCGCCGGAAGCGGAGGTTGCCGGGGGTGGGGAGACGGCCGGCACCGGGCAGTGGCAGCAGTGCGCGCCGGCCGACGCCGCGGGTGACGACGTCGATGCTCGCGCGCACCGGCGGCGAGCCGGCCCGCTCGTGCGCGGCGAACAGGCAGCGGGCGGTGACGGCGGTGGTCAGGCGGTGCATCGCGGCGGGGACGTCGATCACGTCGCCGTCGTGCCAGGGCGCGGTGGCGGCCCCGATCTCCTCGGCCATCAGCGCGGCGTAGCCGGGCAGCCGGTCGCGGTGGAAGGCGGGTTGCAGCATGCGGCGCCGGCGCCCGTGGTCGGCGGCCGGGCAGGTGGCGAGGCCGTTGCCGAGGACCTCGCGGGCCCGGTCGACCAGGGGCCCGCCCTTGTCGAAGGCGCGGTCGTCGGTGAGCAGCCGGCGGACCAGCTCGGGGTGGCAGACCACGTACGCGCGCAGCGGGCCGAGCCGCAGCCGCACGAGGTCGCCGTGGGCGGGCAGGCCGGCGACGAAGGCGTGCGGGCGGTGCAGCAGCGCGGCGGCGTGGCCGAGCAGGGGGAGGGCGCCGGGGGCGGTGGCCGCGGTGAACCGGGTGGTCGGGGAGAAGGGGGCGGGCACGGGCGTCACCTTGGTTCGGGTGGGAGGACCGGGGCGGTCCGCGAACGAGACGTGATCTTTCCCGGCCGCGTACGGCGAAACGACCGCGGACCGGCGGACGGTGTGAACGCGGGGGCGTGTGATCAAGGGTCGCGCGCCGGGGCAGATTTGATCGAGCGTTTACCGTCGCCACGGCCCCGGGGCGGCCGGGCGCGGCCGGGCGGGCCCTACACTCTGGGCCGTGTGAGATTACCGGTCAGTAGAAGTGGGCAGGTACGACCGGCCGGTGCGATCGCCGGGCGGTGGAACGCCCGGCAGGGAGTGGGGAGTTCGGATGACCGAGGAGCGGGTCCACGCGTTCGCCGACGACGCCCTGGGCACTCACGACGCGGTGGCGCTGGCCGCGCTCGTCCGGGCCGGCGAGGTCAACCCCCGGGAGCTGGTCGCCGCGGCCGTCGACCGGGCCGCGCGGGTGGACGGTGCGCTGCTGCCCGTCGCCCACGCCTCGTACGACAGGCCGCGGATCAGCCGGGAGGGCATCGGCGGTCCGCTGTGGGGCGTGCCCAGCTACCTCAAGGACAACGTGGACCTGCGCGGCCTGCCGACCGCCATGGGCAGCGAGTCCTACCGCGCCCGCCCGGCCCGCCGCAACGCCCCCTTCGCCGACCAGTTCCTCGCCACCGGCCTGGCGGTGCTCGGCAAGACCAGGCTGCCCGAGTTCGGGCTCAACGCCTCCACCGAGTTCGCCACCGCCCGGCCGGTGCGCAACCCGTGGAAGCCCTCGCACTCGGCCGGCGCCTCCTCCGGCGGCGCGGCGGCCCTGGTGGCCTCCGGCGTGGTGCCGATCGCCCACGCCAACGACGGCGGCGGCTCGATCCGCATCCCGGCGGCCTGCTGCGGCCTGGTCGGGCTCAAGCCCACCCGGGGCCGGCTGGTCGTCAACGCGCAGGGCGGCAAACTGCCGATCGACCTGGTCACCGACGGCGTGCTGACCCGCTCGGTGCGCGACACCGCCGCCTTCTTCGCCGCCGCCGAGCGGCACCGCGGCAATCCCGGGCTGCCGCCGCTCGGTCTGGTCGAGGGGCCGGGCGAGCAGCGGCTGCGGATCGGCCTGGTGGTGGACTCGCCGGTCGCCAAGACCGACGGGCCGACCCGGCAGGTGGTCGAGGAGACCGCCGCCCGGCTGGAGGCGATGGGCCACCGGGTGGAGCCCACCACCCTGCCCTTCGGCGAGGAGTTCTCCCGCGACTTCCTCACCTACTGGGGGTACATCGCCTGGGTCATCGCGGCCACCGGCCGGGTGCTGCTCGACCCGAGCTTCCGGGCCGGGAAGCTGGACGGACTGACCACCGGGCTGCGCCGTCGCTTCCAGGCCGAGTTCCGGCGGACCCCCGCGGTGCTGCGGCGGCTGCGCCGGGCCGAGGAGGTGTACGCGCGGATCTTCCACCACCACGACGTGATCCTCTCCCCGGTGCTCGCCCACGCGGCCCCGCCGATCGGGCACCTGAGCCCGAACGTGGACTTCGACGAGCTGCTGGACCGGCTGACCCGCTACGTCGCCTTCACCCCGGTCAACAACGTGACCGGCGGCCCGGGCATCGCGCTGCCGGCGGGCTCGGCGCCCGGCGGACTGCCGGTCGGGGTGCACCTGTCGGCCGCGCACGGGCAGGAGCGGCTGCTGCTGGAGCTGGCCTTCGCGCTGGAGGCCGAGCGGCCCTGGCGGCGGATCCAGGACTGAGGGCCCGAGCGGCGGAGGTGCCGGGCCGAGGGGCCCGGAGCGCCGGGGCCGCCACCGGGCTCAGAGCGTCGGGGCGGCCACCGCCCGGGCCGCGCGCACCTCGTGGTGCAGCCGGGCCAGGGCGCAGTGCGGCGCCAGGACGTCCGGCGCCGCCTGCGGCAGCGGCTCGCCGGTGCGCAGCGCCCCGGCCAGATCGGCCAGCTCCCGGGTGACGGCGGCGACCTCGGCGGCGGTCGGCACCGGAGCGCCGTGCTCGATCCGCACCCGGGTGGCGGTGGTGGCGTCCACGATCCGCTCGACCGCGATCACCACCGGCCACCAGGCCTGGGCCCGGGTGCCGGCCGGCGGCGGCTCGGTGAGCGCCCGCTGGAACTCGCTGCGCACGGTGGACAGGTCCCGGTAGAGCCGCCGGCGGTACCGGGCGCGGGCCGGTTCGTCCCGTCCGGGCGGGGTGGTGAAGGCCAGCGACACGTACGAGGCGGTGTCCTGGACGGCGTCGGCGAGGCGGTCCAGGATCCGGGTGCGCCAGGACTCCGGCCACAGCAGGTAGCCGACCAGCAGCGAGATGCCGCAGCCGATCAGCGAGTCGTAGAGCCGGGGCAGCACCAGGTGGAAGCCCTGGTGGTTGAGCAGGTCGGAGAGCAGCAGGATCACCGGGGTGATGGCCGCGGTCTGGAAGGCGTACCCCTTGGCGGACAGCGCGGGGATCAGCGTGGCCAGCGCCGCCATCACCGGGACGTCCCACCAGCCGTGCGGTACCTCGGCGAGCACCGGGACGGCGATCAGCAGCCCGGCGGCGGTGCCGAGCGCGCGCAGCACCGCGCGGGAGAACACCGAGCCGAAGTCGGGCTTCATCACGAAGGTCACGGTCAGCGTCACCCAGTAGGAGCGGGGCACCGCGATCACCGAGACCAGCACCTGCGCCAGCCCGACGCACAGGGCCAGCCGCAGCCCGTACCGCCAGGACGCCCCGGAGAGCAGCAGCGCCCGGGCCGCCTGCCGGGCCCGGACTTCGAGCCCGGCGGGGCGGCCGAGCCGGTCGGCGGTGGCGTACGGGTCGGGTTCCGCCTCGTGGGCGACGGTGGCGGCGTGCTCGACGGCCTGGACGAGCGCGCGGGTGGACGGGCCGGCGGGGACCGGCAGGTCGAGCGGCGGGGGCGGGCCGGTGCGGCCCCGTTCGACGGCGTCGGCGAGCGCGCGGACGGCCGCCGGGTACTCGGCGGGCAGCGGCCCGTACTCGGGCGGGCGCAGGTGGGCCGCCGCGGTCGCCTCGACCACCGGGACCACCGCGTTGAGCTGGGCGAGCAGCCGCGCGAGGGTGGACGAGCGGCCGTGCCGGCGGGCCCGGCGGGCGAGCAACAGGTCGTAGGACTGGTTGAGCGACTGGGTGAGGGCGCGGCGGCGGGCGTCGTACTCGTCGGTGCCGGCGGCCTCCAGCAGTCCCGCGACCGACCGGTAGGTGCCGGCGACCACGGCCCGCTCGGGGACGCCCACCCGCAGCGGCCAGGCGAGCAGGGTCAGGGCGAGGACCACCAGGCCGCCGAGCAGCAGCAGGGCGGGCGGCAGCCACCACGGGGAGGGCAGCGGCAGACCGGCGCCGACCACCGCGTTGAGCAGCAGGAGCAGCCCGGAGACGGAGGCGACCGCGCCGATCGAGGAGATCATGCCGGAGACCAGCGCGACGGCGGTGACCGCCGCCACGGCCGTCCATCCCGTGCCGAAGACCAGGGTGCCGCACAGCATCCCGAGGGCGCCGAACAGCTGGGGGACGGCGATGGTGAACACCCGCATCCGGTAGGCGTCGGCGGTGTCCCCGATGACCCCGGACAGCGCGCCCATGGACACCAGCGCGCCGTAACCGGGCCGGCCGGTGGCGGTACCCACCGCGAGCGGGGCGGCGAGCGCGACGCCGGCGCGCACGACCGCGGCCCAGGGGATCGGTGCGGCCCGGGGCCGCAGGCCCTCGGTCAGCCAGGGGGGAGCCGTCAGCTCGCGTGCCATAGGCCCAACGTACGGCCCGCGGGAGCGGTTCACCGTTCCGGGGTTATGTCAATTCCGGAAACATACCCCCGCTTATGTCAGTCTCCGAAACATAAAGCGAACACCGATTGGTGCCGTGAGCTGCGTTGATTTCCCAATCGGCAACCCCCGGGAAAGGGTTGACACCATTAGTTGGTCTAGTCCAACGTATGGGGAGCGCGGATCGGCAGGGGCTGATGAGGGGTGAGGGCCCTTGCCGGGCGGCCGAGTTGGCCCCCTGACGTGCGCCGTTCCGCGCCCGCTGGGCGGTAGCGAGAAGGAGCGCATGCGGACGGCCCTTTGGTCCGCGCTCGAATCCCTGATGCGGCCGGTGACCGGCCGTCGACTCGCCGTGCCCGCACGAGCGCGTGACGAACCGCTGCGTCGACCACGAACCACGGAGTGACTGCCCATGACGAGCCCTGCCGAACACCCCGACGGACCCGCCGGGGAATACCTGTACCGGGCCGCGTCGGAACGCCCCTACTTCAGCGCCGACACCGAGAGCTACCTCGCCCGGACCGCGCTGCGCGAGATCCGCAAGAAGCACCCGCTGCGCGTGCTCTCCGAGGAGGACTACGCGTTCTGGCAGACCTACGGCTACGTAGTGGTGAAGCAGGCGATCCCCGCCGAGGCCGCGCGCCGGATGCTCGACTTCGCCTGGGAGTTCCAGGGGCTGTCGCCGGACCGCCCCGAGGACTGGTACCGGGAGCGCGAGTACCGCGACGAACTCGACCGGCACCTGCACATCTACGGCTTCGTCGAGGCCTACCACCACCAACTCCTCTGGGACAGCCGCCAGTCGCAGCGCGTCTACGACGCCTTCGTGGACGTGTGGGACTGCGAGGAGCTCTGGGTCACCCTCGACCGGCTCAACCTCAACCCGCCGAACGTCCGCAACCGCGACCGCGCGCTGATCGAGCCCACCGACCGCGGCTTCGACATCGAGCTGCACTGGGACGTCGACACCACCCAGGGCATGCTGCCGCAGCGCGTCCAGGGCATCATCGCGCTCAACGACACCGCACCCGACCACGGCGGCTTCCAGTGCAACCCGGAGCTGTTCCGCCGCTTCAACGCCTGGCAGGCCGCCCAGCCCCCCGACCGCGACCCGATCCGCCCCGACGTCGACCGCGAGGAGTTCCCCGTCGTGCGGCCCGAGTTGGAGGCCGGCGACCTGCTGATCTGGAACGGCCTGCTCGCCCACGGCGTGGCGCGCAACACCTCCGAGAACGGCGTGCGCGCGGTGCAGTACCTGTCGATGATGCCCGCGCTGGAGGAGTCCGAGAAGCTGCGCCGCTCCCGGGTGGAGTCCTGGCGCACGCTCGCCACCCCGGACTGGAACCGCACCCTGGTCGGCGACGCCGACCGGCCCGAGGCGCTGCGCTACGGCACCGCCGAACTCACCGAGCTGGGGGAGAAGCTGCTCGGCCTGCGGTCCTGGACCGGCAAGCCGTTCGAGGAGCCGGAGACGGACCGGCGGGACGCCACGGGGGAGCGGGAATGCGCGACGTCTGCCTGACCCTGCCCACCAACCGCGAGTGCGCGGGGACGGTCACCGCGATCGGTGCCGAAGCCGCCTACGCCGCACGGCGGTTCGGCGTCCGGGTGCACCTGCTGGTGCTGGACTCCGCCGACCGCGCGACCCGCGCCCGGCACGCCGAGGCCCTCGCCGCCCTGCCGGCCGCCGAGGGCGTGGTGGTCCACCACCTGGACGAGGACGCCCAGCGGGCCTTCCTGCGCGAGGTGATCGAGCGCTCCGGCGCGGCGGGCCCGGACCGCCTCCTGGACCTGATGCTGCCCGACGCCGTCTCCTACGGCGCCTGCACCAACCGTGCCTTCCTGCTGGCCGCCGCGCTCGGCTGCGAGTCGGTGCACCGCCGCGACTCCGACAGCCGCTACCAACTGCTCGACGGCGAGCCGGTGTTCCCGATCGAGCACGAGCTGGCCACGCTCGGGCTGAAGGCCACCGAGGCGGCCGCCGCCGTCACCGAGAACAGCCTCGACCCGGTGCACGCGGACAAGACCGTGGCCCTGGTCGGCGCCTCCTTCATCGGCGAACTCTCCGTCGACCTCGGCGAGATCCGCGAACTGGACCCCGAGGTCTACCACGACGTGGTGGCGCTCTGGGCGCCCACCGGCGCGAGCGAGCAGGAGAAGCGCGAACTGGTCGCCGACTCCTTCACCGGAGGCGGCACCGAGCCGTTCACCACCGACCGCGCCGTGCTCGACCTGCCCGACATCTGGCGCATCGACATGTGCAACATCGGCCTCGACCGCGAGGTGTACGAGCGGGTGCCGCTGCCGCCCGCCACCGACACCATCGGCAGCGACTACTTCCTCCACCACCTGGTGCGTGACGCGACCCTGCCGGGCGTCACCCACAACCGCCACATCGTCAACTACCACACCCCCGACCGCCGCACCGGCGCGGGCTTCACCGCCTACCAGCTGCGCTACGCCAAGTTCCTGCTCTCCATGCTCTACCTCTACCCGGTCTACTCCGAGATGGAGGCCGCCGGCGGCGCCCTGCTGGACGAGTTCCACCACGTCCGCCCCGAGCTGATCGCCGACTCCGCCCGTCGCAGCGCCGCGACGGATCGCGCGGAGAACCACCGCAGGCTCGCCGAACTCGACCGCTGCTACCGGAAGCTCGGCGGGAAGTACGCCGGGTTCGCCGACCACCTGGCGCCCCTGCGGGCGCGCCTGCTCGACGAGGCGCAGGCGGACATCGAGGCTTTCGCGGTGCTGACCGACGCGTGGGGCCCGCTGGTGCGGGCGAGCAGGACCACTCCCGTCGCCCGGCCGCCGCGCTAGCCGGACGGGGAGATCCACGTGATACGCCAGACCAGCCAGAACGGCCACACCGCCGCGCGGGAAGCCGGGCAGGCTGCCGGACGAGCCGCCAAGAAGGCCGCCGAGCAGGCCTCCGCCAAGGCCGACAGCCGGACCGCCGCCCCCACCGCGTACCGCGTCCCGGCCGTCTCCGCGGTCCACACCGACGCGCCGCCCCGGTCCGGGACGTTCCACCCCGACGAACGCGACCGCGCCGCGCTGCGCGCCGCCCTCGCCGCCGCCACCGACGACCGGATCGTCTACGACCTCGACGGCATCGGCCGCCAGTACGCCGCCCTGCGCGCCGAACTGCCCGGTGTGGCCGTTCGGTTCGCCATGAAGGCCTGCCCG
The DNA here is from genome assembly GCF_055575155.1 of Kitasatospora sp. NPDC034533. Classification (NCBI taxonomy): domain Bacteria; kingdom Bacillati; phylum Actinomycetota; class Actinomycetes; order Kitasatosporales; family Streptomycetaceae; genus Kitasatospora; species Kitasatospora sp. NPDC034533. The sequence goes on along the minus strand of NZ_JBVITE010000031.1, from coordinate 81,572 downwards.
GTGGACGAGGTGCTCGGCCACCTCGCCGCCCTCGGCTCCGGCTTCGACGCGGCCAGCCCCCAGGAGATCGCCCAGGCGCTGCGCACCGGCGTCGCCCCCGAGCTGATCCACTACGGCAACACCATCAAGTCCGACCGCAACATCGCCGAGGCCCACCGGCTGGGCGTGCGGGACTTCGCCACCGACAGCCTGGAGGACGTCGCGGCGATCGCCGAACGCGCCCCCGGCGCGAGGGTGTTCTGCCGGATCGCGACCACCGGCGAGGGCGCCCTGTGGGGCCTGAGCCACAAGTTCGGCTGCTCGCCCGAGGACGCGCTGCGGGTGCTCGGCGAAGCCCGTACGGCCGGGCTGGTGCCGTCGGGACTGTCGGTGCACGTCGGCTCCCAGCAGATGACCGCCGAGGCCTGGGACGGCGCGGTGGACTCGCTGGCCGCCGTGCTGGAGGCGCTCAACTGGCGCGGCATCACCCCGACCCGGATCAACCTCGGCGGCGGCCTGCCCGCCCTCGGCGTCCTCGACCGGCACGGGCGCCCGCTCGACCCGCCGCTGGACAAGATGTTCACGGTGATCCGCGAGGGCATGGAGAGGCTGCGCGCCGTCAACGCCGGGCCGCTGGAGTTCCTGCTGGAGCCCGGGCGCCACCTGGTCGCCGACCACGGCGCGATCCGCGCCCACGTCTCGCGGCTCACCTCCCGCCAGCGCCTCGACGGCACCCGGGAGAGCTGGCTCTACCTCAGCTGCGGCAAGTTCAACGGCCTGTACGAGATGGACCAGTTGCAGTACCGGCTGGAGTTCCCCACCCACCCCGGCGGCCAGTTCGTCAACGCCGTGGTGGCCGGACCGACCTGCGACAGCGACGACGCGTACGCCCAGGAGGACGGCCTGGTGCGCGTCCCGCGCGCGGTCGCCTCCGGGGACCCGGTCTGGATCCACTCCTGCGGCGCGTACGCCACGGCCTACGCCACCCAGGGCTTCAACGGCTTCGAGCCGCTGCCGTACACCTGCATCGGTGGCAGCGGCGGCCCGGGACAGCACGGAGGCACCGCATGACCGACACCAGCACCCCGACCGGCCTTCCGACCGAGGACCCGGCCGGGCCGCGCATCCGGCTGCTCCGGGAGGAGGACTGGGACGCCGTGGTCGCGCTGGAGGAGCGCGCCTACGCCGCCAGCGGCCTGTCCGAGGGCCGCGAGGCGCTCCGCTCCCGCCACGCCGCCTCGCCCGGCACCTGCTTCGTCCTGGAGCACGAGGGCGGCGTCGGTGGGTACCTGCTGGCCCTGCCGTACCCGCTGTTCGTCTGCCCGGACCTCAGCCGCAGCGAGGACGGCGGCCCCGCCGGAGGAGGGCCGGGCACCGGAGAGCGGCCCACCAACATGCACGCGCACGACCTGGTGATCGCCGAGGAGCTGCGCGGCCGGGGCCTGTCCCAGCGGATGCTGCGGCACCTGGAGGAGACCGCCCGGAGGTCCGGCTACCGGACCGCCTCGCTGGTCGCCGTCCGCGGTTCGCACGTGCTGTGGACCCCGCTGGGCTACCGGGCCCGGCCCGAGATCGAGCTGCCCGAGAGCTACGGCACCCGGGCGGTCTACATGGCGATGCCGCTGGAGCCCGTCCCGGTCCGGCCGCTGCCGCACTCCACCGGCCCGGTCACCGGGCCGCACCCCAGAGCCGAAGTGGGCTGATACCGATGTCCCCCGTTCGCGACGAATTCCGCCGGTCCCAAGTGGCCATCGGCGCACTGTTCTTCGTCCTCGGATTCCAGTACGCGACCTGGGTCTCCCGGGTGCCCGCGCTCAAGGCGCGGCTCGACCTGGGCGAGGCCCAGATCGGGCTGCTGCTGATGACCTGCGGAATCGGCGCGGCGGTCTCCTTCCCCCTGGTCGCGGTGCTGATGCGGCGGCTCGGCTCCCGCCTGCTCTCGGTGCTGTCCGCGCTCGTCCTCGGCGTGATCCTGCTCGCGCTGTCGGTGGTGCCGAACTACCCGGTGACGCTGCTGGTGCTGTTCCTCGACGGCGCCGCGGTCGGCTGCCTGAACGTCGCGATGAACGCCCAGGGCGCGGCCCTGGAGGCCCGCTTCGAGCGGACCACGATGTCCCGGCTGCACGCGACCTTCAGCGCCGGATCGCTGCTCGCCGCGCTGCTGGCCTCGGGCGTCACCTCCCTCACCGGTACCCTGGCCGTGCACTTCGGGCTGGCCGCCGCCCTGCTCGCGGTGCTGGTCGTGGCCGCCCGGCCGGCGCTGCTCGCCGACGGCCCGGCCGACGCCGCCGCCGAACCGGAGGGCGCGGCGGCGGAGGACGCCGGAGCGGAGAAGGGCAAGCGGCGCCGGGGCTTCGCGCTGCCGACCGCCGCGACCCTCTGGATGGGCCTGGCGATGGTCTTCGGCACCGTCACCGAGGGCGCCATGAACGACTGGTCGGCGCTCTACCTCAAGGACTACGTGCACGCCGGCGCCGGGCTGGCCCCGATGGGCATCGCGGTGGTCTCGGTGATGATGGTCTGCGCCCGGATCTTCGCGGACGGCTGGCGCACCCGCTTCGGCGACGGGCGGATCGTGCGCACCGGCAGCCTGCTGGCCGGCCTCGGACTGGCCCTCGCCCTGGCGGTCGGCGGCGTCGCCCCGACCCTGCTCGGCTTCGCCTGCGTCGGCCTCGGCGTGGCGGCGGTGACCCCGTGCGTCTACGTCGCCGCCGCCCGGCAGGGAGCCGACGCGCTCTCCCTGGTCGCCGCCATGGGCACCACCGGCCTGCTGGCCGGCCCCGCCGTGATCGGCTTCATCGCCGGCGCCACCAGCCTGCTCTGGGGCATGGCCGCCGTCGCCGCCTCGGCGGCCGTCGTCTCCCTCTGCGCCACCCGGATCCGCTGGCCCCGGCAGGAGCCCGGCGACGCCCCGGCGGAACCCCGCCTCGCCGCCGACGCGGCCTGACAAGCCCCGGCACCCTCACCCGGACCTCGCGCACCCCCGTCGCGAGGTCCGGGCGAGCCCGTTTCCGGTGCCGGTGAGGGCGCCCGGGGCTCGGGGGTCCAGGAGCGGCCCTAACTGACGATACGTCAGTTGCGGCTCGGCACCTCGGCGCCGCAGGTGGCGACGTGGTGGACGAGCCTGTCCCGCAGGGCGGTGAGCCGGGCGATCTCGGCGTTCAGGGCGGCCAGGCGGGCGTGGATGACGGGGGCGAAGGTGTCGGGGCCGGGAGAGGAGGAGCAGCGGACCGGCGGGTCCTCGGCGAGCAGGTCGAGCCGGTGGGCGCGGCTGGCCAGATCGTCCACCGTCAGCCCCACGGCGAGGAGTTGGCGGATCGCCCGGACCCGGGCGACCTCGGCCGGTCCGTACTCGCGCTGGCCGGAGGCGGAGCGGGCGGGCGGGGGCAGCAGGCCGCGCTGCTCGTAGAAGCGCAGTGCCCTGGGCGTGGTGCCGGCCGCCGCCGCCGCGTCCCCGATCCTCATGCCCGCTCCTCCGTCGTCAGAGTTCCACGATGGTCGTCCCGAAGGTGTTTCCGGTGAACAGCTTGGTCAACGCTTCGGCGGCCCGGTCGATGCCCGTCACCGACGTCCGGGGGAAGGCGAGTTCACCGGCGCGAAGCCAGGCGCCGAAGCGCTCGCGCCACTCGGCCTCCAGGTCGGGGTGGTCGAGCACGGTGAAGCCGCGCAGGGTCAGGCCGAGGGTGCCGATCCGGAAACCGTCGATCACGGCCGGGCCGTCGCCGCCCGGGCGCTCCGGCGCGAGCTGGCCCGACAGCGCGCCGACCAGGGCGATCCGGCCGCCGCGCCGGGCCGCGTCCACGGCGGCGGTCAGCTGCTCGCCGCCGACCATGTCCAGGACGACGTCGACGCCCTCCGGCGCGGCCTCGGCGAGTTGTTCGGCGAACGGGCGCTCGCCGGGCACCAGCACCGCGTCGTAGCCGAGTTCGGCGGTCAGCCGCTTCGCCTTGGCGGGCGAGCGGGTGGTGCCGATCACCCGGGTGGCGCCGAGCAGCCGGGCGATCTGCCCGGCGAGGCTGCCGACCGCGCCGGCCGCGCCGGTCACCAGCACCACGTCGCCCTGGCGCACCCCGGTGGTGCGGGTCAGCGCGCCGTAGCCGGCCGAGCCGGTGGAGACCAGGGCGACCGGGTCCGGGAAGTCCGGGGGGACGGGCGTGAACCGGGCGGCGTCGCCGAGCGCGTGGTCCCGCCAGCCGTGCATGTGGGTGACCAGGTCGCCCGGGCGCAGCGGTCCGCCCTCGGGTGCGGCCAGCACCTCGCCGAGGGCCGGCCCGAACAGCGCGTCCCCCGGAGCGAGGTGCGGCACCGGCAGGCCGGTGCCCGCCCCGCCGATCAGGGTGCGCAGCCCGGGGAAGACCAGGAAGGCGGTGTTGCGGACCAGGACCTCGCCGGGGCCGGGCGCGGGCAGCGGCTCCTCGGCCACGGTGAAGTCCCCGGCGGCGGGCAGCCCTTCGGGCGTGGAGGTCAGCCGGACGACGCGGACGGTGGTGGGCAGGGCCATGGTGGCGCTCCTCGGATCGAAGGGGAGGACAGCGGCGGTCGGCGCCGCTGCGGGATGCCCGGACGCTAACCCCTGACGCGTGCGTCAGGGGCAAGCCGCGCGACCGGCGGTGCGACGGCGGCCGGGACGGGCGCCGGGCCGGCGGCGACGAGGGCGCTCTCCAGCCGGACGCCGAAGGCGATCCCCCCCAGCCGCACCGGCGCCCCTGCCCGCGAGCGCGGCCCGGCGCAGCCCGACCCGCTCGCCGGGCACGCCCGTCCGTGGCACCTGACGGACCGCCGGCAGGTCGGGCGTGATCGCCGTGGCCGGCGTGAGCGCGCCCAGAGCGCGGGGTGTCACGAGGCCGGCTCCCTCCGGTCGTCGGGGCCGAGACCGCCGCCCGCGAGGATCGCGGTGGAGCCGAGCCCGAGCAGGACGACGGCCTCCGGGATGACCGGGCCGAGTGCGGCGTACCGGGAAGCGAGCCGGGTGCGGGTCATGATCGTTCGTACTCCGCCGGCGCACCGGAGGTGTCCGCCGCGAGGCCCGGGCGGGCGGCCGGGCCCGGCGGACGTCAGGACGTCCGTGACCCGCACCGAGAGGAACGAGCAGCATGACCACCGAGCAGGCCCCCGCGCCCTTCGAGCCCGTGGACGAGGACTGGCGGACCGCGCTGGCGGTCGTCGCCCACCCCGACGACATGGAGTACGGCGGGGCCGCGGCCGTCGCCCGCTGGACCTCCCAGGGCAAGACGGTCGTCTACGTCATGGTCACCAGCGGCGAGGCGGGCATCGACTCGCTGGCCCCCGAGGAGTGCGGCCCGCTGCGCGAGGCCGAGCAGATCGCCTCCGCGCGGGCGGTCGGGGTGGACACGGTGGAGTTCCTCGGCCACCCGGACGGTGTGGTGGAGTACGGGCTGCCGCTGCGCCGGGACATCGCGCGGGCGGTGCGCAGACACCGGCCGGACATCGTGATCACCGGGAACTTCCGGGAGACCTACGGCGGTGTGCTGCTCAACCAGGCCGACCACATCGCGGTCGGCCGGGCCACCCTGGACGGCGTCCGGGACGCCGGGAACCGCTGGGTGTTCCGCGAGTTGCTCGCCGAGGGCCACGAGCCGTGGAACGGCGTGCGGCAGGTCTGGGCGGTGGCCTCGCCGGAGGCCGGGCACGCGGTGGACACCACCGAGCACTTCGACCGGGGCGTCGCCTCGCTGGCGGAGCACAAGGCGTACCTGGCCGGGCTGGGCGGGGCGATGGCGGAGCCGCGGGAGTTCCTGGAGGGCTTCGGCCGGAGCGCGGGCAGCCGGCTGGGGACGCGCTTCGCGGTGCCGTTCGAGGTGTTCCCGCTGCGCTAGCTAGCCGGGCCCCTTCCCGTCGGCGTCGGCGTCGGCACGGGCGTCGGTGGCCGTGCGGCGCCGGCGCCGGTAGCGCAGCACCTGGCGGAGCAGGAAGGCCGCCACCAGCACCCCCAGCCCGATCGCGAACCAGACCTGGTAGCGCAGCGCCGTGTGGTACACCGTGCCGATGTTGGCCCCGGCGACGTAGCCGAAGGTGCCCCAGACCGCCGTCCACAGCACCGCGCCGAGCAGGTTGTACGGCAGGAACCGGCGCCAGGGCATCTCCGTCGTCCCGGCGATGATCCCGTTGTACTGCCGCAGCCCGTCCACGAAGCGGGCGACGGTGACGACCTTGCCGCCGTGCCGGGCGAAGAAGCCGTCCGCGCGTTCCATCCTGGCCGGGGTGAGCAGCACGTAGCGGCCCCAGCGGTGGACGAAGGCGCGCCCGCCGGTGCGGCCGATCAGGTAGCCGAGGGTGTTGCCGAGGGCGGCGGCGCCGGCGGCGATCAGCAGCACGGCGGCGAAGTCCAGGTGCCCGGTGCCCGCGTACACCGAGGCGAGCACCAGGATGGTCTGCCCGGGCACCGGGATGCCGCAGTTGTCCGGCAGCACGAGCAGCGCCACCGCCAGGTACCCGTAGTGGTCCAGCAGTGGCACGAGCCCGGCGAGCGCCCCGGGCAGCGGGGTCGTGGGGGCGGACACCGCTCCTCACCGCCGCGCGTGCCTGCCACGCGGGGCGGCGGGGGTGTCGGTCAGCGTTCCGCCTGGCGCTGTTCGATGTTGCAGTCGGGGCCGGGGTAGATCAGACCTTCGTGGCCGTCCTCGAAGCGGACCACGTACGGCGGCTCGCCGTTGCTGCCGCGCACCTCGATGATCTCGCCCTTCTGGTCCACCATGCCCACCGATCTGCTGTGGATGTGGAGCTGGTCGCCGATCGCTGCCTGCATGGTCTGCTCCCTCGGGTCGTGCGTGACGGCCGCCTCCACGGCCGTTCCCGCTATCCACTGTGCTGCGGGCGCGCCGGGCTCGCAACGCCTCGGGCGGGCGGGACGCGCGGTGGCCGCGGGGGCGCGGGCCGCCGGTGGTCAGCGGGCGGACGGCTGTTGCGCGAGGTAGCCGCGCACCAACCGCTTGCACTCGGCGATCAGCGCCGGATCGCCGTCCGGGGTCTCCCGGAAGGCCAGTTTGAGCACCGCGTCGGCCGCCTCCAGGGCCACCCGCAGGGTCAGCGTGGTGGCCGCCGGATCGCCGGAGCGGAACAGCTCGCCGCCGAGCGCCTGGAGCCGCAGGGCGACGGCGGTGTTGTTGTCCACCCCCGCGTCCAGCAGGTGCCGGTCGTCCCGGACGCCGCGGGGGACGACCGGGCCGCCGGCCAGGCCGAAGTCCAGCCGGCCGAAGCCGGGCACCGCGCGCTTCATCGCCACGAACTCCTCCACCGCGAGGTCGGTGAACAGGGCGGGGCCGACCGGTGCGGCGGTGGCCAGCCGGGCGTCCAGGCGCTGGAGGTAGTGGTCGAGGTTGCGGGTGGCGAGCGCCGCCAGCAGGTCCTCCTTGCCGGCGAAGAACTGGTAGAGGGTGCCGATCGGCACCTGGGCGCGCTGGGCGACCTCCTTGGTGGTGAGCGCGGTCGCCCCGACCTCGTCCAGCAGCGCGGCGCAGGCGTCCAGGATGCGGCCGTACCGCTCCTGGCTGCGCTGCTGGACCGGACGGCGCCTGGCCGGCCCGGCCGTTCGGTGGCTCCTGGATCCCGCACTCATGACCTCACTGTGCCGCATCCGCTGTTCCTGCGGCGAATCACCGGGGCGGGAGTCGGCCGCTGTTCCGGGTGGGACGGGAGTCGAGTGGTGGCCGGAGCTGAACCGCGTGGTGGCGGGAAGGTGTCCACGAGTTGGCATGGCCTTGTCGTGGGCGCGAGGACAGGTTCATACTCCTGGGACGGACTACCTTGCGTGATCAACGCACGCCTCTTCGTGGTGATCGCGATTCAGCCGTGGCGGCCACGGCGCCTGTGACGGACGCTCCGCCGCCACCCGAGGTCTGGATGACCCCCGTGTGCCTCCTTGCTCGTGCCACCTCCTGTGGCGCCAAGCCCCCACGGCGCCACGACCCGATGTGCCGAATCCCCCGGCGCCAGGACCCGCACTGCCGAACCCCGCGGCGCTGGGAGCGGCCGCGCCGGTTCCCCCCGTGCGCCCAGCCGAACGGAAGGAGGGGATCAGGTCGGTGACGATCTCCTCCGGAGGGCGCGAGGCCCTCGACACCGAGCACCGCCGCCAGTTCCTGGAGTCCGGGTACGTCGTCCTGCCCGGGCTGCTGCCGGAGGCCCTGCGCGAACGGCTCGCCCCCGAGGTCGACCGGTGGGTCGACGAGGGACTGCGCGCCCGGTCGATCGCCGCGTGCGCCGACCCCGCCCGCCACGGGCCGCCGCCGCTGCTGGAACTGGAACTGCCCGCCCACGGCCAACTCCTCACCCACCCACCGCTGATGCGCGCCCTGACCCGCCTGCTCGGGCTGGACTTCGTCTTCCACCACCTGCACAGCGACCGCCAGGACCCCGGCGTCCCCGGCAAGCCCTGGCACCACGACTGCGAGCCGAACGACCGCTCCGACCCGTCGCTGCTGATGGTCCACGCGCTGCACTACCTCGGCGGACTGGACGAGAAGGTCGGCGGCCTGGCCGTCCTGCCGGGCTCGCACCTGCGCGCCGCCCGCAAGACCGCCCTCGCCCACCACGGGACGGCGGAGCTGCCCGGCGAGGTGCTGATCGACCGGCTGCCGCCCGGCTCGACGGTGCTGCTCAACTCGGCGCTGTTCCACACCCGCAGACCGGCGCCCGAGGGGCCGGGCAGGCCCCGGTACTTCGTCGACGCCTCGTACTGCCAGGTGGGGGCGCGCTGGCGCCCGGTGAAGCCGTACTGGCGGGAGATGCTCGCCCGGGCCCGCGAACTCGACCTGGCCGACGGCCAGTGGCCCGAGCTGTTCGCGGAGCGGCACTTCACCGAGTACTCCGGCGCCGGGTACTCCGACGCCGCGTACTCCGGCGCCGGGCACGCCGACGGGAAGTTCGCCGGCGCCGGGCACTGCGGCAGGGCGGCGGTCTCCGGCACGGAGTACGCCGAGGCAGGGCACGTCGGCGCCGAGCGCACCGGCACCGAGCACACCGGAACCGTCTGAGGAGCACTGGTCGTGGAGATCGTCACCGCCGTCGCCTATCCCGAGGTCCACGACGCCTACCTGAGGGACCACCCGGTGGAGCGGGACCACGAGGCGAACAGCAACATGTACGGCGAGGAGAGCCTCGAACGCGCCGACCGCATCCCCGGCGGCTGGTGGCGGATCCGGCTCACCCGGGAGGACGTCCTGGGCGTCGTGCTGCCCTGGCACCTCAGCGAGGGCGGGGAGCTCGAACTGGTGCCGCGCTCGGGGCTGACGGTCGCCGAGGCGGCCGGGCGGATCCGGGCCGCCGGGGCCGCCTGGGCCGTCGCCAACCCGGTCTGCGCGGGGAAGCTGCGGCTGCTGGGGGAGGCCCCCTTCACGCCCGTCTTCCTCAGCACCGCCCCGATCGACCACTCCGACTACGGAGGCCTGGAGGTCCGCTCCGGCCTGATCCACCTCGACGGCCTGCACCGCATGCTGGCCTGGGAGTTGAGCGGGCGACTGCCCGAGTGGGCCGGACTGGACGGCTACCTGGCGGGCGACCCGGGGGTGGCCGCCGGGCCCGCCCGGGCGGGCCGGAGGAGGGGCGGGTCGGCGTGACCCCCGCGACGCGGCACCTCCGGTCCACGCCGTCCGCCGACCCGGCCCGCGCCGTTCCCGCCACGGGCCCCGCGCCCTCGGCGGATCCCGCCGCCGCGGCCGACGCCGCCCGCTCGCTGCCCGGACTGCTCGCGCACCTCGCCCGGACCCACCCCGACCGGCCCGCCCTGGGCGACGGCGTCCGCACCTTCGACTACCGCGCGCTCGACGCCGCGGCCGACCGGATCGCCGCCCGGCTGGCCGCCGCCGGCACCGGCCGGGGAGACCGGGTCGCGCTGGTCGGCCCCCGGGACGCCCGGATGCTGGTGCTGCTGTACGGGGTGCTGCGCTCGGGCGCCGCGGCCGTGCTGGCCGACCCGGACTGGTCGCCGGCCGACCTGGCCCGGCGGCTGGCCGCCGTCGCGGCGGCCCGGGTGCTGGCCACCGAGGACGGCCTCGGCGGAGAGCCGGTCGACCTCGGTGGCCAGCACCCGGGCCCCTCGACGCCGGCGGACCGGCCGACGCCGGCGGCCGAGGTGCGGGGCGAGGACCTCGCGTACCTCTCCTTCACCTCCGGATCGAGCGGCGAGCCCAAGGCCGTGGCCGTCACCCACGCCAACGCCCTGCACTACGCCCGGGCGCTGGCCGAACGCCTCGACCTCACCGAGGCCGACGCTCCGTGCGCCGCCCACGTCACCACCCTGGCCGCCGACCTCGGCCACACCGCCTGGCTGCTCGCCCTGGCCACCGGCGGCTCGGTGCACCTCGTCCCGGACCACGAGGTGCGCGACCCGCAGGCCTTCTGGGCCTCGCTGCGCCGCGCCCGGGTGGACCTGCTGAAGACCACCCCCTCGCACCTGACCGCCCTGCTGGAGGGGCGCCCGGCCGGTGCCCCGCCGCTGCGCACCGTGCTGCTCGGCGGCGAGCCGCTGCCGCGCCCGCTCGCCGCCGCCCTGCTCGACGGCGGCACCACCGCGCGGCTGGTCAACCACTACGGCCCGACCGAGACCACCGTCGGCGCCACCTGCCTGCCGGTCACCTCCGCGAGCCAGCTGCCCGCCGACGAGGCGACCGTGCCGATCGGCACCGGGATCGGCGACGTGCTGCTCACGGTGGTGGACGGCGAGGGCCGGGCGGTGCCGGACGGCGAGGTCGGCGAACTGCTCGTCGGCGGCCGGGGCGTGACCCCGGGGTACTTCGGCCGGCCGGCCGAGACCGCCCGCAGCTTCGTCCACCACGACGGCCAACTGGTCTACCGCACCGGCGACCTGTGCCGCAGGCGCCCCGACGGGAACCTGGTCTTCCTGGGCCGGGTGGACCGCCAGGTGAAGGTCCGCGGCTACCGGGTGGACCTCGCCGAGGTCGAGCGTGCGATGGACGGCCACCCCGATGTGGCCCGCTCGGCGGCGCTGCTGCGGTCGGACGCGCTCGGCAACCAACTGATCGGCGTGGTGAGGCTGGTGGACGGAGCCGGCGGGGTCGAGGGGCTGACGGCGTACCTGCGGGACCGGCTGCCCGGCTACTCCGTGCCGCGGCCGATCCTGGTGCTGCCGCGGTTCCCGGTCGGTCCGAACGGCAAGCTCGACCGGCGGCGGCTCGCCGAGCTGGCGGCCGAACTGGTCGAGGCCCGGGCCGAGTCGGGCGGCGCCGCCGCGAGCGGCCCGGCCGGGGAGATCGCCCGGTTCTGGGCGGCCGCGCTCGGACTGCCCGCCGTCGGGCCGCGCACCGACGTGCTGAGCCTCGGCGGGGACTCCATCCTCGCCATGCGCACCATCGCGCTCCTGCGGCGCTCGGGCCTGCGGGTCGCCTACGAGGACTTCTACCGGCACCCGACGGCGGAGGGCCTGGCGGCGGCCGCCGTCCCGGCCGCGCCGTCCGTACCGGCTCCGCGCGGTCCGGGCTCCGGCCGACTCGCCCCCGCGCAGCGGTGGTTGTACCGCCAGCGCGCGCTGCGGGACGTGCGGCACTGGAACCAGTCGGTGCTGCTGCGCTGCGGAGCCGCCGTCGACCCGCGGGCGCTCTCGGCGGCCGTCGCGGCGGTGCTGGAGCGGCACCCGGCGCTGCGCCGGCCGATCTCCCCGGAGGGCTGCGGCGAGCCCCGGCCGGTGGCCGACCTCGACCCGGTCTCCCACTCCCGGATCCCGCGCGCGGCCGGGGAGATCGCCGGCACCGTCGCCGGGGTCTGCACCGAACTCCACCGCAGCCTCGACCCGTCGGCCGCCCGGCTGCTGCGGGTCCACCTCTTCTCCGGCCCGCCCGGCACCGACGACCGGCTCGCGCTGATCGCGCACCACCTGGTGGTCGACGGGCTGTCCTGGCGGATCCTGCTGGACGACCTGGCGCACGCGTACCGGGCGGCGCTCGACGGCAAGCCGGCCGACCTGCCGCCGACGGCGGACTTCTACGCCTGGGCCGCGGCGGTGGCGCCTGCGGACCCAACGCCCCCGGCGGAGGCCTCCGCCCAGGAAGCCCCGGCCCAGCGGCCCGCCGCGCTCAGCTGGGCGCTGGACCCGGAGCCCACCGCCCGGCTGATCGCCCGGCACGGAGCCGGGGCCGGGCTGGAGGCCGTCCTGCTGGCCGCCTTCGCCGAGGCCCTCACCGCCGACAGCGGCCGCCCCCGGCTCGCCGTGGAGGTCGAGACCCACGGCCGGGACGCGGCCGGCGACGCGGGGGAGTTCCTGGACACCGTCGGCTGGTTCACCGCCGCCAAGCACGTCGAGCTGGACGCCGGGGACACCCCGGACACGGTGGCGCGGCGGCTGCGCGAGACGCCCGTCCGGCCGATGGACGCACCTGGTGAGCGGCCCGCCGTCGGCTTCAACTTCCTCGGCACCTTCCGGCTGCCCGAGGAACCCGCGCTGGACTGGAGCGTCGCGGCCGAGCAGGCCGGAGTGGCCCGCTGCGCCGGGGGCGATCCGCTGTACGACCTGCGGCTCACCGCACGGGTGGTGGAACGACGGCTGGTGGCCGACCTGGTGTACGGCCGGTCGGCCTGCGCGGACGGCGCCGCCGAGCGGATCACCGGGCGGTTCGCCCGCACCGTGGCGGCCGAGGCGGGGGCACCGGACGCCGCGCGACCGGTCCGGGCACCGCTGTCCACCTCGGGGCAACTGCTGCACACCGGCCCCGCCCCGACGGCGCCGACCGCCCGGGCGGTGGTGCGCGAACCCGCCCGGGTGCTGCTCACCGGTGCCACCGGCTACCTCGGCCGGCACCTGCTGGAGGCCTTCCTGCGGCGCGGCGCCGACGTCACCTGCCTGGTGCGGGCCTCCGGCGACGCCGAGGCGCTGCGCCGGCTCGGCGGCGGTCCGGCCGGCGGGGGCCGCCCGGCCCGGGCACTCGCCGGGGACATCGACCGGGACGGCCTCGGCCTCTCCCCGGCCGGGCTGGACCTCGCCCGGGGCGCCGACCTGGTGGTGCACGCCGCGGCGGACGTCCGGCTGGTGGCCTCGCCCGACGAACTGGAGCGCACCAACCACACGGCGGTGCGCCGGCTGCTCGACTGGGTCGGGGAGAACGCCCCGCACGCCCGGGTCCACCACGTCTCCACGCTCGCCGTCTCCGGCGGCGTGGACGGCCCGCCGCGCCGCTTCAGCGAGGCGGACCTGGAGATCGGCCAGCACTTCCGCACCCCGTACGAGCGGACCAAGTACCGGGCGGAGCAGGCCGTGCGGGCCTGGGCCGCCCGCGGCCACACCGCCTACCTGCACCGCAGCGGCCACATCGCGGCGCACAGCCGGACCGGCGCGTTCCAGGCCAACGCCGGCGACAACCGGATCTACCAGCTGATCCGCGGCTACCTGCTGGCCGGCGCCGCGCCGAGCCGGCCGGACACCGCCTTCGCGTTCTCCCACGTGGACACGGTGGCCGCCGGGATCGCCGCGATCGCCCTCGACCCGTACGCCGCGCCCGGCGCGTACCACGTGGAGTCGCCGCACGCCGTCCCGCACGATGAGCTGGTGGGGTGGCTGGCCGGGCACGGCCACCCCGTGCGGCTCACCGACGAGGAGGGCTTCGCGGCCGCCCTCGCCCGGGCCGAGCGGCGCCACCCGACGGCCGCCCGGGTGGCCGCCGCCTGGGCGGCGCAGGAGGAGCGGCGCGTCCTGGTGGACAGCACGTACACCACCGGGGTGCTGGACCGGCTGGGGGTGCGCTTCGCCGCGCCGACCCGGCGGTGGTGGTCGGCCGCGCTCTCCTGGGCCGCCGGGGCCGGCTACCTGCCGCCCGCCGGCCCGAACCCCCCGATCCTCGAAGGCAGGACCAACCCGTGAAGGAAGGCTCCGTGTCCCAGCTCTCCCCGGTGCTCAAGCAGGCCACCCCGGTCGTCGCCGTGCGCGGCGAAGGCCTCCACCTCTACGACGCCGACGGCCGCCGCTACCTCGACTTCACCTCCGGCGTGGGGGTGACCAGCACCGGCCACTGCCACCCGAGGGTGGTCGAGGCCGTGCGCGAGCAGGCCGGCCGGCTGATCCACGGGCAGTACACCACCGTGCTGCACGACCAGCTGCTCACCCTCACCGAGCGGCTCGGCGAGGTGCTGCCGCCCGGCCTGGACTCGCTGTTCTACGCCACCGCCGGCACCGAGGCGGTGGAGGCCGCGCTGCGGCTCGCCCGGCAGGCGACGGGACGGCAGAACGCGATCGTCTTCGAGGGCTCCTTCCACGGCCGCACCATGGGCGCGGCCTCGCTCACCACGGCGGGCACCCGGTTCCGGGCGGGCGTCGGCCCGATGATGCCCGGGGTCGCGGTGGCGCCCTTCCCGGCGGCCTTCCGGCTCGGCCTGTCCGAGGAGGAGGCGGTGGCGCACGCCCTGCGCGGACTGGACGAGGTGCTCGCCACCGTCTCCGCGCCCGCCGAGACGGCCGCCATGTTCGTCGAGCCGGTGCTCGGCGAGGGCGGCTACGTGCCGGCCCCGCCCGGCTTCCTGGCCGGGCTGCGCGAGCGGGCCGACCGCCACGGCATCCTGCTGGTGGTCGACGAGGTGCAGAGCGGCTTCGGCCGCACCGGCCGGTTCTGGGCCCACCAGTACGAGGCGGGGGTGCGGCCCGACGTGCTGATCACCGCCAAGGGCCTGGCCAGCGGCTTCCCGCTGTCCGCGATCGCCGCGCCCGCCGAGCTGATGGCACGCGCCTGGCCCGGCTCTCAGGGCGGCACCTACGGCGGCAACCCGGTGGCCTGCGCCGCCGCCCTGGCGACGCTGGAGGTGCTGCGCGAGGAGCGGCTGGTCGAGAACGCGGCCGCGCAGGGCGCCCGGCTGCTGGCCGGGCTCCGGGAGGTGGCCGCCGGGGCGCCCGGGATCGCCGACGTCCGCGGGCTCGGGCTGATGGCCGCCGCCGAGTTCTGCCGCCCGGACGGCGCCCCCGACCCGGAGGCGGCCCGGCGCGTCCAGCAGGCGGCGGCCGAGCACGGGTTGCTGCTGTTGCTGTGCGGGATCCACGTCAACGTCGTCCGGATGATCCCCGCACTGGTCGTCACGGCCGAACAGATCGACGAGGGACTGGAGTTGTGGGCGAAGGCCGTCGAGACCGGCGGCCGGTAGGGAGGAGTGGACATGGACGCGGTGACCGAAATCGGCTGGAGCAGCCTGGAGTTGGAGGCCCGGCGGGAGCTGTGGTCGTTCCGGCTGACGGAGCGGGAGCGGCACCTGCTGTGGGCCGACACCCGGGCCGGGCGGTGGGGTGCGGCCGAGGGGGTGCGGGCCCGGCTGCGGGAGTTCGTCCGGGACGCCGCCGGCTCGGTCGGGATCACCCATGTGAGCGGCCTGATGGACCCGTCCCACCCCGAGCAGGAGATCACCGAGGCGCTCTCCTTCCTGCTGCGGGACTTCGGCCGGATCGTCCCGCAGAACGGGCGCGGCGACCTCACCTCGGTGCTGCGCGACCAGGACGGCGACGGCAACACCGAACTCGGCTTCCACTGCGACACCTGCGACCTGCTCGTCCTGCTCTGTCTCCAACCCGCCTTCGACGGCGGCGGGTTGACCAAGCTGGCGAGTGCCCGGCACGTGCACGACCTGATCGAGCGGGAGCGGCCGGACGCGCTGAGCACGCTCCGCGAGGACTGGACCTTCGACCGGACCGGCCGGGCCGGCCCGCAGGTGGTGGTCACCCCGATCCTCTACGACCGCAAGGACGGGACGATCGGCTGCTACTACCAGACCCGCACCGTGCGGTCGTCCCCCGACCGGGGCGGCCCGGAACTGACGGATCGACAGTGGGAGGCGCTGGGCGTGCTGGACGAGGTGCTCTACCGGCCGGAGATCGCCTTCGGGCTGCCGATGGGCCCCGGGGACCTGCTGATCATCCGCAACAGCCGGGTGCTGCACGGGCGTTCCCCGTTCGTCGACGAACCCGGGCGCTACTCGCGGCGGATGCTGCGGATCTGGCTGAACGAGGGGGAGGAGTGGGAGCTGTGAGCACCGGAGGAGGCCCCGGGGGCCAGGCCGCACCGCACGGACGGGTGGCGATCGTCACCGGCGGGGGCAGCGGCCTCGGCCGGGCCTCGGCGCTGGCGCTGCTGGCGGCCGGCTGGACGGTGGTCGTCGCCGGGCGCCGCAAGGACGCGCTGGAGGAGACCGCGGCCCTGGCCGGGCCCGGCGCCGAACGGGTGCTGCCCGTGCCGACGGACATCCGCAGTCCGGAGGAGGTCGCCCGGCTCTTCGACACCGTCCTCGACCGGTACGGCCGGCTGGACCTGCTGTTCAACAACGCGGGCGCCGCGGCCCCGCGCCGGCCGATCACCGAGACCCCGTTCGAGGACTGGAACCGGGTGCTGGACACCATCGTCACCGGCGGCTTCCTCTGCGCCCGCGAGGCCTTCCGGGTGATGAGCACCCAGACCCCGCAGGGCGGGCGGATCATCAACAACGGCGCCCCCTCGGCGTACGTGCCGCGCCCGCAGTCCATCGCCTACACGGCGGCCAAGCACGCCGTGCTCGGCCTCACCAAGGTGCTGGCCCTGGACGGCCGGCCGTACGGCATCTCCTGCGGGCAGATCGACGTCGGCAACGTCGCCCCGGTGGACGGCGGACCCCAGCCGGCCGCGATGCAGGCGGACCGGACGATGGCCGTCGAGGCGACCATCCCGGTGGAGCGCTTCACCGAGGCCCTGGTGCTGATGGCCTCGCAGCCGCCGGACACCACCATCCAGTCCCTGGTGGTGCTGCCGACCACCATGCCGTTCGTCGGGCGGGGGTGAGCCGTGCTGGTCAGCGCACGCTCGTTCGCGGACTACCGGGCGATGTTCGCGCTGGGCGACCGGGACCTGGAGCAGCGCGTGCTGGACTGCCCGGCCGGCGCGGCGAGCTTCGTGGCGGAGGCCGGGTGGCGCGGCATCGACGCCGTCGCGGTCGACCGCCAGTACGCCGAGCACCGTGCGGAGCTGGGCTTGCTGGTCGAGCGGGAGACCGCCTTCAAGCGCGAACTGCTGGTGGAGCAGACCGAGGGCTACGTCTGGTCCCGGTACGCGGACGTGGACGACCTGATCCGCCAGTGGACGGCCAACGCCCGCGCCTTCCGGGCCGACATCGGCGCCCGGACGCACCGCTACGTGGCCGGTTCGCTGCCCGAACTCCCCTTCGCCGACGACTCGTTCGACCTGGTGCTCAGCTCCCACCTGCTGTTCTCGTACGGCGGCCGGCTCGACGAGGAGTTCCACCGGGCGGCCCTGCTGGAGCTCGCCCGGGTGGCGCGGCGGGAGGTGCGGATCTTCCCCCTGGTGGCGCACGACACGGGCGAGCGGTATCCCGGACTGGAGCGGCTGCGCGGGGAGTTGGCCGGCCTCGGGGTGCCGAGCCGGACGGAGCGGGTGGCCTACGAGTTCCGGCCCCGGGAGAACGAGATGCTGGTGCTCTCGACCGTGGACCACCGGGCTCCGGCCCGGACCGCGCCGGGAGCGGCGGCGGCCGTGGACCCGGTGCGGTGGCGGCACCGGGAGGCGGGCGCCTGAGCCCTCGGGCCCCGTCGGGGCCGGTCCGGCGCTCGAATCGCCCCGACCGGTCCGCACTGCCCGAAATGCCCCCAGGGGGTATGGCGAACGGGGCGGATTCCCCGTGGACAACTCGCTTCGGGCGGGCCATGGTTGTCGGTATGACCACGCATCAGAACGACCAGGGGCACAGCGGGCACGACGGGCACCACGAGCACGAGACGCACCACACGCATCAGGGGCATCACGCACACCACGGCCACCACGGCGCACCCCAGGGGCTGGCGGCCTCCGCCCAGGGCTTCACCCTGGTGCCGGAGACCGTCGGCCTCACGGGTGAGTTCACCTTCCGCATCACCGGCGCCGACGGCACGTCCGTCACCGCGTACGAGCCGCAGCACGAAGCGCTGCTGCACCTGATCGTGGTGCGCGCCGACCTCTCCGGCTACCGCCACGTCCACCCCGAGCTGGGCGCCGACGGCACCTGGCGGGTGGCGACCCCGTTCGACGGCCCCGCCGCCTACCACGCGTACGCGGACTTCAAGGCCGTCGGCGCCGACCCGCTCACCCTCGGCGTGGACCTCACCATCCCCGGCGAGAGCGCCGCCCGGCCGCTGCCGGAGCCCGCCACCACCGCCGAGGTCGACGGCTACACCGTCACCCTGGACGGGACGTTGGCGGCGGGCCGGGGCGCGCCGCTCACCTTCACCGTCAGCCGCGACGGCGCCCCGGTGGCCGACCTCCAGCCCTACCTCGCCGCCTACGGCCACCTGGTGGCGCTGCGTGCCGCGGACCTCGCCTACCTGCACGTCCACCCCGAGGGCGAGCCCGGCGACGGCACCACCGAGTCCGGCCCGGACATCACCTTCCACGCCGTCGCCCCGACCGCCGGTCCGTACCGGCTGTACCTGGACTTCAAGCACGGCGACCGGGTGCGCACCGCCGAGTTCACGGCCGTCGCCGGCGACTGAGCGCGCGCCGGTCGACTCCCGGGGCCGCCGCGCACCCGCCGCCCGCCCGGGGCGTCGACCGGGGCGGTGCCGGCGGCCGGAGAACCGCCGCGGTATCTGCGGCCGGGCACCGGCGCGGCGCCGGTGGCCGGAAAACCGGCGCGGCCCGTTGTCATCCGTTCACGGCGGGTGCGGCGTCCTGGGGACATGACCCGCTTTCCGGACCCGCCCGAGACCGATGCCCGAGCCGCCGGCCGGGAGCCCGCGCCGGGCCCCGGGACGCCGCACCCCGCGAGCCCGGCCGATCCCACGGTCCTGGCCCTGGCGGCGGTGACGGCGGTGGCGTCCGCGCTCCTGGTCCGGGCCCTGCTGCTGGAGTACGAGTCGCCGGACTGGCACTACTTCCTCGGCCCGTGGTCCCGGTACATCGCGGAGCGGGGCGGGTTCCGCGCCCTCGCCGGCGGCGGCTTCTCGGACTACAACGTCCCCTACCTGTACCTGATGGCCGGGCTCAGCTACCTGCCGGTGCCGGCGATGACCGGCGTCAAGTGCCTGTCGATCCTCTTCGACCTGGCGCTCGCGTACTACTCCCACCGGATCGTCTCGCTGCGGTGGCCGCACCGGCCCTGGCTGCCGTTCGCGGCGGCGGTGACGGTGCTGTTCCTGCCCACGGTCGTGACCAACAGCGGGTGGTGGGCCCAGGCCGACGCGGTCTTCACCACCTTCCTGATCGGCGGGGTCCACCACCTCCTGCGCCAACGGCCCTGGTGGGCCTGCGCGTTCTTCGGGTTGGCCCTGGCCTTCAAGCTCCAGGCGGTGTTCCTGTTCCCGCTGCTGCTCGTCCTCGTCCTGAACCGGCGGTTGCCGTGGCGGAGCCTGCTGGCCGTCCCAGCGGTGTACCTGGCGCTCGACGTCCCCGCCCTGCTGCTCGGCGCCGACCCCTGGCAGCTGCTGACGGTGTACGGCCGCCAGACGGGGACCTACCGGGACCTCACCCTCAACGCGCCGTCGGTCTACCAGTTCGTCTCGGTGCCGTCCGAGGCGAGCGACGCGGTGCGCCGGGCGGGCGTGCTGGTCGCCGGTGTGCTGGTGCTGGCGCTGGTCGCGCTGGCGGTCCGGGCCGCGCGGCGCGCCGAGGACCCGGCGGGGCTCACCGGGCCGCGGGTGCTGCTGCTGGCCGCCGTCTTCGCGATCGCGGTGCCGTTCCTGCTGCCGTCCATGCACGAGCGCTACTTCTACGTCGCGGACGTCCTCAGCGTGCTCGTGGCCTTCCAACGGCCGAGGCGGCTCTGGTACGTGCCGGTGCTGGTGCAGCTCTCCTCGTTCGGCAGCTACCTCAAGTTCATCGCGCCCGGCGTGGCGCCGTACCTGTCGATGCCGGCCCACGGCGCGCTGATGCTGCTGGCACTGATCGCCGTACTCCGGGCCACCGCCCGCGAGTTCGGCGCGCTCCGGACCTGACCGCCCGCCCCGGACCGGGCCCGCTGCGGCCCGGGGCGCCGGAAAGCGCCGGAAACCGGCTGCTCAGGCTTCGAGGTGTGGCCGGCGGAGCCGGTTCGGGGCGTCCGGCCGGTGGCTCGAAGGCCGGGGGCGGACCGGGAGCCGGGGCGGGTGCGGCGGCGCTCACCGTGCCCGCCCCGGCGCAGGGGGCGGTCAGTTGACGTAGACCGCCGGGGCGCCGGCCTGGCTGGTGTCGGTGACCGGGCCGTACGTCGCCGAGAAGTAGCCGTCGGCCGGGCAGAGCGTCGAGCCGCCGCTCTTGGCGAAGTGCTCGGCGCTGAAGGCCAGGCTGTGCGCGGTGTTGTCGGCGCTGCCGGTGAAGGCGCCGCTCAGCTGGAAGGAGCAGGTGACGGTGCCGAACCAGGTGTCCAGCACGGCGGTGGCCTGGATCGGCCCGGCGGAGCCGCCGCTGAGGGTGACCGGCAGGCCGGGGGCGTCGGAGACGGTGACGCCGTACGGCAGGTTGCCGACCGTCAGGCTGCGCACCGAGGTGACGCCGGTGATGTTGGCGGTGCACGAGCCGAAGGTCAGCCCGGTCAGCGACGCGGTCGCACTGCCCGGCGCGGCCGGGTTGCCCAGCGTCGTGGCGGTGAGCCGGGAGGTGGCGCAGGTGACGCCGGTGGTGCTGGTGGCGGTCGAGTAGAAGGTGGCCTTGGTGCCCGCGGCGAGCGGCGCGGCGAGGACGTCGCCCGCCGCGACGGCCGGGCCGCCCGCGCCCGCGGTGGTGAGCACCGGCGAGGCGGCGAGGGGCTCCGGCGCGGCGGAGGCGGAGGCGGTGGCCGCCGCGAGCGCGGTGGTGGCGCAGACGGCGGCGGCGGTGACGGCGAGGTGGCGGTTGATGCGCATGGAAGAGCCTCTTTCTCGGTGAGGGGCGAGAAGACGACCTCTGGCGGCTCCCGAGCGGTGGGGAACCGGGGAGCGCGCGGCGTTTCCGGGTTCCATAGCGTCCAGGCCTGACCATGCGCCGTCAAGGCGATGGACGGAACTTGCTGACTTTCCGTCAACAAGGATGGGTGAGGCGGAGACGGGGGAGCCGGTGCGGCTCCGGGAGCGGTGGCTGCGACAATCTCCCGCATGGCTGAGCACGACAACGACCGCGGCTACCTCCTGGACAACCGGCAGGCCGAGGCGGGCATCCGGTTCGGTGCCCTCTCCGACCTGTTCGACCCGGTGACCTTCCGGCACGTCGACGCCCTCGGGATCGGCCCCGGGATGCGCTGCTGGGAGGTCGGCGCGGGCGGCCCCTCCTTGCCGCTCGGACTCGCCGAGCGCGTCGGCCCCACCGGGTCGGTGGTCGCGACCGACATCGACGTCTCCTGGACCGCTCCCGTCGCCGGCGGGGTGATCGAGGTGCTGCGCCACGACGTGGCGGGCGACCCGCCGCCGCCCGGCGAGTTCGACCTGGTGCACGCCCGGCTGGTCCTGGTGCACGTCACCGACCGCGCCGAGGCCCTGCGCCGGATGGTCCAGGCGCTGCGCCCCGGCGGCTGGCTGCTCCTGGAGGACGCCGACCCGGCCCTGATGCCGCTGATCTGCCCGGACGAGTCCGGCCCCGACGAGCGCCTCGCCAACCGGCTGCGCTCCGGCTTCCGCACCCTGATGGCGGGGCGCGGCGCCGACCTCGCGTACGGGCGGACGCTGCCCAGGGTGCTGCGCGGGGCGGGCCTGGTGGACGTCCGGGCCGACGCGTACTTCCCGATCACCTCCCCGGCCTGCGCCGTCCTGGAGGACGCCACGGTCCGGCAGGTCCGCCGGCTGCTGGTGGGGGAGGGGCTGGCGACGGACGAGGAGATCGACCGCCACCTGGCCAACGTCGCCTCCGGCCGGCTCGACCTGGCCACCGCACCGCTGGTCTCCGCCTGGGCCCGCCGCCCCTGAGCCCCCATGACGCACCCCACCGACCTTCGCCCGCCCGACGCCACCGCGCTGCTCGGCGAGGTGCGCGCCTGCGTCGGGCGGCTCCTCGCGACCCTCGCGGGCCTGACCGACCGGCAGGCCCGCGAGCCCTCGTCGCTGCCCGGCTGGAGCCGCGCCCACCTCCTGACCCACCTCGCCCGCAGCGCCGACGCCTACCGGTGGCTGCTGGTCCTGGCCGGGACGGGCGCCGCACCCGGACCGCGCGCCGACGCCGCCATGCTGGACCGCGCGGTGCGCGAGGGCGCCGGGAGCGGCGCGGCCGAGCTGGTCGCCGACCTGCGCGGCAGCCTGGACGGGATGGTCACGGCGGCGGCCGCGGTGCCCGCCGACCGCTGGTCCGCCCTCGTGTCCGCGCTCGCCGGCTGGCGGCACCCGGCGTGGTTCACCCTGCACCGGGCCCGGCGCGAGCTCGAAACCCACCACGTCGACCTGGACCTCGGCCCCTCGGTCGCCGACTGGCCCGCAGGGTACGTCCGCTGGGAACTCGACCAGGCGGCGGCCGCCCTGGCCGCGCGCGGGTTCCCGGTCGCCCGGCTGACGGCCACCGACCTCGCCCGGGACTGGACCCCGGCCCCGGTCGGCCCCACCGTCAGCGGCCCCGGGTACGCCCTGCTCGCCTGGCTGTCGGGGCGCGGCCCGGGGGACGACCTGCGGGCGGACGGGCCGCTGCCGGCGCCGCCGGGGTGGCCGCTGCCGCCGGTGCCGGGCTGGGGCTGACCCGGGGGCGACGCCTGCTCCTGTAGCGGCGGTTCAGTGGCGTTCATCTCCGCTTCGGGTGGGTTTACCGGGCGGAAGGTCCACTGGAACGGGATCGCTGTGGCACCTGCCCGCCGTCCGCCATCCGCGGGGGAGGTGGCGGGCGGCGACCCTTCGGCGCACACTCGTCAGCCATGACCGGAACCCGCTCGCCGTCCCGACCTCCGTCCCCGCTCCGGCACCCGTCCCCACCCCGGCACCCGTCCCGGCGCCCGGGCCTCGTCGTGGTGAGCGGCCCGCCCGGGGCGGGCAAGACCACCCTGGCGCACGCCCTGGCCGAAGCGCTCGGCCGGCCGGTCGTCTGCCGGGACGAGATCAAGGAGCGGATGGCCGCCGAACCTGGACCCGAACCCGGCCCCGGTCCTGAGGGCGACCTGGACCGCCGCGCACTGGCGGCGTTCTTCCGCACCATCGGCGAGCAGCTGCGCGCGGGCACGGACCTGGTGGCGGAGGCGGCCTACCAGGACCGGCTGTGGCGCCCCGGCCTGACGCCGCTCGTCGCCCTCGCCGACCTGCGCATCGTGCGCTGCACCGTCGACCCCGAGGTCGCCCGCGACCGCATCGCCCGCCGGGCCGCCGAGACGCCCGCCCGAGCCGTCCACGCGGACGGCGAACTGCTGCGCCGCATCGCGCGCGGTGAGCGGCCGATCGAGAGCTGGGTGCCGATCGCGCTGGACGCGCCCTGTCTGGTCGTGGACACCACCCGGGGCTGGAATCCGCCACTGGAACGGATCGCGGCCTTCGCCACCGGCGACGACGCCGCCACCGGTACCGACGCAGGCACCGGCACCAACACCGACGCCCGCACCAACACCGACGCCCGCACCGGCGCCGACGCCCGCACCGGCGCCGACGCCCGCACCGGCGCCGGCGCCGGCACCGGGCCGCCCGGCCGGGCGGGGACCCCGGCCCGCCGGTCCGACCTCGACGGTCCGGTCTAACCTCGACGGTATGGAGGCGTTCGAACACCCCGGCGGGCCGGAGGCTCCGGGCGGTGGCGGCGGAGCCGGGCCCGACGCCCTGGAGGCCCTGGTACGGCTGCTGGACCGGCGCGGCGCGGTGGTGCTCAGCGGGGCGGGCCTGTCCACCGAGTCCGGCATCCCCGACTACCGCGGAGCCACCGGCCGCCGCCGCAGCGGCACCCCGATGACGTACCAGGAGTTCACCGGCAGCGCCGAGGCCCGGCGCCGCTACTGGGCCCGCAGCCACACCGGCTGGCCCGCGATCGCCGGGGCCCGGCCCAACGCCGGGCACCACGCGGTGGAGGGGCTGCGCCGGTCCGGGCACGTCACGGCGGTCATCACCCAGAACGTCGACGGCCTCCACCACGCGGCCGGCACCCGGGAGGCCGTCGAACTGCACGGCGGGCTGCGCCGGGTGGTCTGCCTCGGCTGCCGCCGCACCAGCTCCCGGGCCGAACTCGACCTGCGGCTGGAGGAGCTCAACCGGGGCTTCCGCCGGCCGGGGGCGGAGCTGCGGCCCGACGGCGACGCGCGGCTGCCGCAGCCGCTGGTGGACGGCTTCCGGGTCGCCGCCTGCGCGGACTGCGGCGGAGTGCTCAAGCCCGACGTGGTCTTCTTCGGCGAGAACGTTCCCGTTCCCAGGGTCGAGCGCTGCTACGAACTGGTCGACGCGGCAAGCTCGTTGGTGGTTCTGGGCTCCTCGCTGACGGTGCTGTCCGGACTGCGCTTCGTTCGCCGGGCCGCCCGGGCGCGGCTGCCGGTGGCGATCGTCAACCAGGGGCCGACCCGGGCGGACGACCTCGCCGGGCTCCGGCTCGACCTGCCGCTGGGGCCTGCCATGACGGAGGTCGCCCGGCTGCTCGGCGCTCCCTGACGAGGCCGGCCGGCTGTCCGGCCGACCGCCGGGCCGTCCGTCGAACCGGCCGCGCCGCTCGGTCCGACCGGGCAGAAGGCCCGCCCCGGGCGAAAGCCCGGCCGCCGCCGGGCCCGACCGGAGCTCAGCCGGCCGGCTGCCAGGGCCGCCCCGGCACCCACAGTGGCACCCGGCCGTCGCGCGGCATGGAGCGGGCCGCGGCCCGCTCCAGCCAGGCGTCCACCCGCTCCGGATCGCCCTCGCACAGCTCCACCAGCGCCCCCGCGGCGATCCGGGTGCAGCACAGCACCAGCGCCAGGGTGTCCTGTCGGCGGTGGTGCTCCCGCACGTACGCCTCGCCGCGCTCGTCGATGCGGCGGGCCTGGTACGTTCCGTCCCCGGCGGCCAGCGCCTGGACCCCGTGCCACACCAGGGTCAGCGCACAGGGCTCGGCCGGGTGCTGGGTGCCGTCCCGCTGCGCCTGCTCGCGGGCCTCCGCCGCCCGCTGCCCCAGCCACCCCAGTGCCGTCGGCCCGTCCTCCCGGCAGGACCGCAGCACCAGTTCCGCGGCGCGGGTCGCGACGGCCCGCAGCACCGCCGGAGCGGGCACCCGCAGGCCGGACGCCGGCGCGTCCCCGAAGGCCAGCCAGGCGTCGGCCAGCGAGGCGGCCCGCAGGCCGCCCATCCAGGCCGGCTCCCCGGCGTCGGCGCCCAGCCGCTCCTGCGCACCGAGCCGCACCAGCCCCACGGCCGCCAGGCTTGCCGCGTCCCCGTCAAGCTCCCGCAGCCACTCGCTCCGCGCCATCACACACCCCCGTCAGCGTCGCGCCACCCCGTGAAGGCTCATCCCACCACACCGGGACGGGAACGAACTAGACAGGGTCACGTCACAATCCTGACCGGGGTGCGCCGGGGTGACGAGGGGAGGGGCCGTCGTCAGCTCCGCGCAAGGTGGTCGATCAGGCCAATCGCGTCCGCCACCGAGCCTGCCGGGTCGATCACCGGGTAGAGGACCCCACGGATGGTGCGGGTGGCGTCCAGGACGAGGGTGAGGCGCTTGAGCCGGTCGACGCCCGAGGCCCGGAAGGTGGGCAGGCGCAGCGCGGCGGCCAGCTGGAGGTCGGCGTCGGAGAGCAGCGGGAAGGGGATCCGGGCGTGCTCGGCGAACGCGGCCAGCTGGTCGGGGCGTTGGGTGCTGATGCCGTGGACGCGGGCGTCGCGGGCGGTGAACTCGGGCATCCGGTCGCGGTAGGTGCTGGACTCCAGGGTGCAGCCGCCCGCGCCGGGGACCTCCGCCCAGCCGGGCGGGTAGTCCAGGCCGCCGGGGGCGTAGGCGCCGGGGTAGCAGTAGAGCACCGTCCAGGTGGCTCCGGTCACGACCGGGTCGGTCAAGTCGCCGCTGGCGGAGTCGAGTTCGAGCTCGGGAAGGCGGCGTCCGGTCAGGCCGTGCACCCGGCGGGTCTCGGCCGAGTCGGCGGTGCTGGTGGCGGAGAGGGAGCCGTCGCCCAGCACGTACCGGTCGCCCCAGTCCTGGAGGGCGACCAGGAGGGGCAGCAGACCCCGCCCGCGCTCGGTGAGGTGGTACTCGTAGCGCGGTGGGTGCGCGTGGTAGAGCCGCTTCTCCAGGACCTCGTCGGCCACCAGCGCCTTGAGCCGCTCGGTGAGGACCCGGCGGCTGATGCCGAGCCCGGCGCACAGGGCGTCGAACTGGTGGGTGCCGCCGGCGATGTCCCTGATCAGGAGCAGTGTCCAGGTGTCGCCGACCACGGTCAGCGCCTGGGAGATCGCGCAGTCGGGGTCCGCTGCTTCGGTGTGCCGCATGGCCACCGATTATAGTGAGTTCCAAAATGAAACCCACTCGCCCGGGGAGGTCGCGGGGCGCACGGCCGCAGCCGCGCCGCGGACGGGTGGGCAGGTCGCGACAGAAGGGGTGGGACCGAGGGTGGATGTGACGACGCGAACGGCGGCGGCCGCGGTGGACCGCGGGGCGGAGCGCGAACCGGCGCGCGGGGCAGGGGTGTTCTGGCGCTACTGGACGGGATCGCTGGTCAGCCGCCTCGGCGACCAGGTGACCACCGTCGCCCTGCCGCTGATCGCGGTGCTCACCCTGCACGCGACGGCCTGGCAGGTCGGCCTGATCACCGGTGCCGGCTACCTGGCCTGGCTGCTGGTGGGACTGCCGGCCGGCGTCCTGGTCCACCGGCTCCCGCTGCGCGGCACCCAGGTGGTGATGGACCTGGTGCGCGCGCTGGCCGTGGCCTCGGTGCCGGTGGCGGCCTTCCTGGGAGTGCTGGGCCTGCCGCAGCTGGTGGCGGTCGCGCTGCTGGTCGGTCTGGCGAGCGTCGTCTTCGACGTCGGCAACTCCACCTTCCTGCCCTCGATCGTGCCCAGGGAGCAGCTGACCACCCGCAACAGCCTGCTCTCCGGCAGCAGTGCCGCCACCGAGCTGGCCGGCCCCTCGCTCGGCGGGGTGCTGGTCCAACTCGTCGGCGGCGCCGCAGCGATGGTGCTGGACACGGTCAGCTACCTCGTCTCGGCCGCGCTGCTGCGCAGCCTGCCGCGCGCCGGACGGCCGACCGGGGGCCCGGCCCGTGCGGGGATGCGCGAACAGATCCGCGAGGGCTGGCACTTCGTCACCCGGCACCCGGTGATCGGCCCGTGCGCCGCCGACGCCACCGCGGTCAACTTCGTCGCCGGCGGGCTGATGACGCTCACCCCGGTGTTCCTGGTCACCACCCTCGACGCGCCGCCCGCCGCCGTCGGCGCCCTGATGGCCACCGGTGGCCTGGGCAGCCTGGTCGGCGCCGCCCTCACTCCCCGGGTGGTCTCCCGGATCGGCAGCGGCGCGGCCCTGCGCCGGTCGGCGCTGGTCGCCGCGCTCTTCACCTTCCTGCTCCCGGCGGCCGGCTCCGGCTGGGCGGTGGTGGTCTTCGCCGTCGGCAACGCGGGCTTCTCGGCGGGCGTCGTGGTCACCAGCATCGTCACCCGCACCCACCGGCAGACCCACACCCCGCCCGAGCTGCTCCCCCGGGTGATGGCCACCGTCCGGTTCGTCTCCTGGGGCGCCATTCCGGTCGGCGCGCTGCTGGCGGGCGCCGCCTCCACGGCCTGGGGGCCGCGGACGGCGCTGGTCCTGCTGGCGGTGTGCAGCCTGGCCAGTCCGGCGATCCTGGCGGGCAGCTCGATCCGCCGGGTGCGCGACCTGGCGTAGGGGCCGCCGTTCGGTCCCCGTCCGCCGCCGAACCGCCGCCGCGCGGTGCCGGGGCGGCGGACGGCCCGGACCGCCATGACGCGTGGGTGGATGCCGCCGTTGCTGCCCGCCCTCGGTGCCCGGCGCCCCGCCGCCTGACGGGCGGCGGTCGGGGCGTCGCCACCGTACCGGGCGGCGGTCGGGCCCCGGCCGTCGCCCGGTGCTCGGCCGGACAGGGTTCAGCGCACCTCCGCTACCAGCGGGCCGTACGTCGCCTTGATCTCCGCCCCCGCGGACTGCCACTGCGGGGTGTCGACCACCACGCCGGCGCCGTCGACGGCGAGGGTCGCCGACTCGATCACCACGCCCTTGGCCCGCCACTCGTCGGCGTCCGCGTTGATCCGCTTCACGAGCGCCATGAGCTGGCCGCGGGAGCCCGCCGCGTCCGCGAACGCCACCTTCAGCGTGGGCCAGTCGGCCGCCGCCAGGTGGGCCACGGCGGTGTCCAGGTCGCTGCCGGGGACCCGCATCACGTAGAGCGTGTCGGTGTTCCGGTCGCGGCAGGTGCCGAAGTAGCGGTCGGGGTAGTCGGACATCGCCAGCTCCTCGATGGCCTGGCCCGCCCGTGCCGCACGGAGTTCCACCGGATCGCCCGATGCCGGCGGAGGGTCGAGGTGGACGGCCCAGGCGGTGGGCGAGCCGGGCGACGAGGGGGCCCCGGGGGAGGGAGCGCCGATCGACGGCGAGCCCGACGACGAGGGGTCCGGCGCCGGCCCCGTGGGCGAGGTGGCCCCGGACGTCGGTGCCTGCGGTGACGGGAGGCCCGGCGTGGGATCCCACGGCAGCCCGGTCGGGTGCTGGTGCCAGCCCGGTGTCCGCATCGAGGTGGGCCCGTTCGCGCAGTCCAGCATCACGGCCAGGTACCGCGTGGCCGTCGCGCCCGCCGTCGCGCTCGCGCTCGGGCCGGCCGCGGTCACGCGCAGCCCGGTGGCCCCGGTCCGGCCGGGCCCGAGACCGCCCGCGAGCTGCGTCAGCGCCGTCACGCCGACGGCGACCACGGCCGCCGCCGTCACCACCCGTACGGTGGTCCGCCGGCGGGCCCGCCGCTGCCCGGCCTCGCGCAGCCCGGCGGTCGGGGGGTAGCCGGTGACCCTCGCCGCGCGCCTTTCGAGTCGGGTGACCAGCTCCTCCTCGAACCTGTCCTCAGCGTCCACGGCCCACCAACTCCCTCACCGGTTCCAGTTCCTGTCGAAGCGCCTTGATCCCGCGCGCCAGGTGGGTCTTCGCCGTGGGCACCGTGCACCCCAGCTCCTCCGCCACCTGCGCGACCGGCAGGTCCAGGTAGTAGCGCAGCACCACGGCCGCCCGCTGCCGAGGCGGCAGCCCGGCCAGCGCCCTCGCCAACTCGTCGTCCCGTTCGGCGTCCTGGACCGCCGGGCCGTCCGGCGGCGTGGAGGTGAGCACCTCGCGCCTGGTCCGGCGCCACCGCGATATGTGGGTGCGGACCATCGTCCGGCGGACGTACCCCTCGGTCGCGGCCGTGTCCCGGATCGCCGACCGTCTCGGGTACACCTGCGCCAAGGCGTCGTGCAGCAGGTCCCGGGCGTCGTGGACGTTCCCGGTGATCAGGTACGCCCCGCGCAGCAGCGGCTGGTACCGGGCCGCGACGAACGCGTCGAACGGGTCGGATCCGGAGCCCTCCGGGCGGAGCGATTCGCGCTTCATACCCGCAAGGACGCTCCGGCCACCGGAAACGGATGACCTCGGGCCCGCTCCGGTGGACGGGCGCACGCGGCGGCCCGGGCGGGAGCCGTGCGTACGGGGGCCCGGACCGTGGTGCCGGGCCGGGCGCCGGCTGCCAGGCGGTCGACGAGGACGGCTCACCGCTCCACCGGCTCACGGGCTCAGCGGCTCACCGGCTCACGGGCTCACCGGCTCACGGGCTCACCGGCTCGCGGCCTCACCGGTTCACGCCGTGCCGACGTCCGCGGTGAAGCAGATCCGGCCGTGCTGCTCGGCGGTGACCCGGACCAGTGCGGGCGACTCGACCGCGGCCGTGACGCGGCAGGGGGCGTCGAGGTCCACGTAGCGGTGGAAGACGGCGGACACGGCCGCCGGCGGGGTGGGCAGCGGATGCCGCACGGCCCCGGCGGCCTGCCGGGCGGCCTCCAGCAGCAGCATGCCCGGAACGTGGTCGACCGGGTGGTCGAAGAACGTCGGGTGGGCGGTGTCCACCCGCAGCCACCACCCGCCGGCGCCGTCCCCCGGAAATTCGGACATTTCGTTTGCTATTCGGTCCGGGATATCCCCGGGCGGGATTTCGGAAAGCACCACGTCGGCCTCGGCCGGGCGTCCGGTGCGGACGGCTGGAATTCCTTCCGGGGCCGGCGGTGCGGCTGCCATCGCGGCCGCCCGGTCGGAATTCGGGCCGCGCAGCCGGAGGTAGACCGCGGGCGCCTGGACGGTGAACCGGGAGCGGGCCGAGGCGAGCGGAATTCCGTCGCGCAGGAGGTCCACGTCCATCGTCATGCCGGCCAGACCGGTTCTCCTGCGGGCGAGGTCGGAGCAGGTCACGCGCAGTTCCACGGCGACCGGTCCGTGGTCGGGGCGCAGCACCGCCGGGTCCAGGTCGTACCGAAAGTGCTCCCAGACCAGATGGTGGTCGAACGGTGTGTCGTAGCCCACATGGCAGATCAAAGGAAAGAGTTGACGGACCGTCTCGGTCAGTAGTACGGGTTCGAAGCCGCCGTCGGCCGATCGGTAGAATGGCCGATCGGCAGGCCAGTGTGCGGTGACCGAGAACGAGTCGGGTCCGGTCCGGTGCCACGTCGTGAGGAGGACCTCGCTCGCGTCCGACTTGTGGACGAGGTCTTGGGTGACGGCGTGGTGGGGGGCCAGTTCCGGGAGGGTCTCAATATCGGACATGGTGGTGCAATTTCCTTCGCTCGGTGCTCTTTCGGCCGCGTATCCGTAACGGCGGGCGGCGCCGAATATAGCGAACGAGGGCTGGCGCCGATGCCGGGGTGTGTATTCGAAGTGGTGCTGGGGAGGCGTCAATGGCAGGTAGACAGCAGCGTGCGGTTCGTACCCGGGAGCTCATTCTGGAGGCGGCCGCGGAGGTGTTCGACGAATCCGGCTACGCCGGCGGCTCGATCATGCGGATCACGGAACGCGCCGCGACCACTCAGGGCGCGATCTACTTCCACTTCAAGTCCAAGGAGGGGCTGGCCCGGGCGGTGATCAAGTACCAGGCGGCCCATCTGAAGGGGATACCGCAGAAGCCCCTCGGGCTCCAGCAGTTGATCGACCTCACCTTCTACCTCGCCCGGGAGCTCCAGCGGGACGTGGTGTTCCGGGCCGGTGTGCGGCTGGCGGTGGAGCAGGGCGAGTCCGGGCTGTCGGAGTACTCGATCTACCAGGAATGGATCGAGTGCTTCCGCGCCGAGCTGGACGCTGCCCGGGCGGCCGGCGAGCTGCTGCCCGAGGCGGAGGAGGGCGTCTTCGCCGCCGTCCTGGTCGCCGGGTTCACCGGTTCGCAGGTGATGTCGCAGATCGCCAGCGGCCGGGTGGACCTTCCGGAGCGGATCGCCAACCTCTGGCGCTGCCTGCTGCCCGGCATCGCCACGCCCAAGGTGCGCGAGGGATTGGTGCTGGACGCCGAGCGGTCCCGGGAGCGGTCGTGCTGAGCCGGGTCGCCCTCACCGGGGCGACCGGCTTCATCGGCTCCGCCGTGCTGCGGACCCTCGCCGACGGCGGTGCGCGGGTGCGCGCGCTGGCCCGCCGGGTGCCGGAGGCCGACGGGCGGGTGGAGTGGGTGGCGGGCGACCTCGCGGACCGTGCGGCGCTGGACGGGCTGTGCGACGGCGCCGAGGTGCTGGTCCACCTCGCCTCCCGGGTGGGCGGCGGCGCCGAGGAGTGCGAGGCGGTCAACGTCCGCGGGGCCGAGGCGCTGATGGCCGCGGCCGCCCGGGCCGGTGTCGGCCGGGTCGTCCACCTGTCCACCGCCGCCGTCTACGGGGAGGGGCCGCACTCGGGCATCGAGGTGGCCGGGGTGCCGGCCGTGCCGGTGTCGGAGGCCAGCCGGACCAGGCTCCTGGGGGAACGCTTCGCCCTGGACCTCGGCGGCGTCGTGCTGCGGCCCGGTCTGGTGACCGGGGTGGGCGACCGGTGGGTGGTGCCCGCGCTGGACGAACTGGTCCGCCGGGTTCCGGCGGTCTGGGACGGCGGGTCGGCCCGGCTGTCCCTGGTGGACCGGGACGACCTGGCCCGCCTGATCGGCGCCTTGGCGACGGGCGAGCACGCGGCTCCGTCCGGCGTCCATCACGCCGGCCATCCCGAACCGGTGCGCGTCGGGGACCTGCTGGCGGCGCTGGACGGCTGCGGGGTCCTCGCCGCGCCGCGGGGGCCGGACCTGCCGTGGGCGGAGTGCCTGCGCATGCTCGCGGCGAACCCCGGCCGGATGTCGGAGCGCCAGTTCGCCCTGGTCGCCCGGGACCACTGGTACCGCAGCGAGGAGATCTGGCGGATCGCCAACTGCCCAGCGGGGCCCGGACCGTTGGCTCGAATCGTGGACGCGGCCCCGTGGTACCGGGAGGCTCTGGGCCGCCCTTGAGCAGGGCGTTCCTCTGAAGATCCTGTGAGCGCCATCACATAAAAACAATGAGAACGTTCTGTATTCTCTGCTGCCGGGCGAGTGGGGCGACCGGACAACGGGTGTCATGAACTCCTCCGGCTCGGCCGCTCGAATGTTGACAGGGGGAGTGATGGGCGCGTCTGAGGTTCAGGTACTGGCTGGGCCTGGCGATCGAGTTCCGGGGAACGGGCCGCGCGAATCGGCCGCCGGCCTGGGCGCCGCGGCCGTGGACGGCTGGAAGGTGCCGGCGCAGGGCGGTCGGGGCGCCTCACCGCGCGCCCTGCCCCAGGCCGGGCCCGTGCCGATCCCCGGCCACTCGGTCGCACTGCTCGACGGGCTCGGCGCGCTGGCCGGACGGGCGGTGCGCGAGGTCCTGCTGGTGCTGCCGAGCGCACCGGTCGACCCCCGGCTCCGCACCCGCCTCGAACTCCTGGGCGCGCAACTGGTCAACCGGGGGGTGCGGGTGCGCGCGCTCGGGCCCGAGAACCTGGGCGACCCCGCCTACGGCGGCAGCGCCCTCCGGATGGCGGCCCTCGGCGTGGAACTCCTGACCGTGCCGCGGCCGCCGCTGTGGATGGCCGTCGCCGACCGGGACGCGGCGATCGTCCCGACCGACCCGCTCGCCGAACAGGCCGGCTGGGTGCTCCTGCGCGGCGTGGCCCCGGTGGCCGCCTGCCGCCTGCTCTTCGAACAACTCTGGGAGCAAGGAGGGGAGTTGGGCCAGAGCAGTCAGGCGCAGGACGAGTCCGGTCCGGACCGGCGGGAGCGCGAGGTCCTGCGGCTGCTGGACGAGGGACTGACCGACGCCGCCATCGCCGCGCGCACCGGGCTCTCCGTGCGCACCAATCGGCGGACCATCGCCGACCTCATGACCAGGCTCGGCGCCCGCAGCCGCTTCCAGGCCGGCGCCGAAGCCGCCCGGCGGACCTGGGTCTGACGGATCGCCGGATCCGTACGCCGGTCCGCGGCGGCCGGGGCGGGCCCGGACGGCTCGCCCCGGCCGTGATCCTCAGAGACCGGTCCGGGCGAGGTCCTGCTCGGCGTAGCGCGCCCCCGAGGGCGGCAGCAGCGCGTCGAGCCGCGCCAGTTGGGCCGCGGTCAGGCTGACGGCGTCCGCCGCCGCGTTCTCCTCGACCCGGGCGCTGCGCCTGGTGCCGGGGATCGGCACGATGTCCTCCCCCTGGGCCAGCAGCCAGGCGAGCGCGACCTGGGCCGCCGTCGCCCCGGCCTCCGCGGCGACCTGCTCCACCTCGTCCACGATGCGCAGATTGGCCTCGAAGTTCCCCTCGGCGAACCTGGGGGTCGTCAACCGGAAGTCGTCGGCGGAGAGTTGGCCCGTCGAGCGGATCGCCCCGGTGAGGAAGCCGCGGCCGAGCGGCGAGTACGCCACCAGCCCGATGCCGAGCTCGCGCAGCAGCGGCAGCAGCGCCGCCTCCGGATCCCTGGTCCACAGGGAGTACTCGGTCTGCACCGCCGTCACCGGGTGCACCGCGTGAGCGCGCCGGACGGTCTGCGGCCCGGCCTCGGACAGGCCGATGTACCGCACCTTGCCCTCGCGGACCAGCTCGGCCAGCGCGCCGACCGTCTCCTCGATCGGCGTGCCCGGGTCGACCCGGTGCTGGTAGTACAGGTCGATCCGGTCGGTGCCCAGGCGCCTCAGCGAACCCTCCACCGCCGCACGGACGTTGGCCGGCGAGCTGTCGAGCACGTTCGGGCCGGCGCCGCCGTGCGCGACCAGCCCGAACTTGGTGGCCAGCACCACGTCGTCGCGCCGCCCCGCGATGGCCCGGCCGACCAGTTCCTCGTTCGCGAACGGGCCGTAGATCTCCGCGGTGTCCAGCATGGTCACCCCGAGATCGAGCGCGCGGTGGATCGTTCGCACCGATTCCGTGTCGTCGTCACCGGCACCGGTGTAGTAGTCCGACATCGACATCGCGCCGAGCCCGATACGGGACACCTCGAGCTCGCCGAGAAATGCGTGTTGCATGGTGGGGAAGACCAGCCTTTCGCGAACGAATGACAGCCGGGCGGGGGCTTCGACGGCACCCGCCGGTTCCTGACGGCAGCAGACAACCACAGCCGACGGCCCGGTGACAAAACCCTTCTGACGGACCGTCGTACCCGCCTCCGTCCCTGGTCGCGGCCGCCCCGGAGCGGGAGTCCGGCAGCCCCCGAGCGGCGCGTGGCAGCTATCGGCCACGTTCTTGTTCGGTCCCCATCGATCGTGTTGACTCGTAGTCGTCCGATTCCGCAGCGCCGGTCCGGCGGTCGGGTTCGCGGGCAGTGTCGCCCTCGTCGAACCGTGCCGACCACGCAGCGCCGCCGAATTCCACCGGACTCATCCCCTCCAGCCGAACGGTCCTTTCCCGCCATTCCTGTGCCCGTGCCCACGGGCGGAAGGATGCCGTGATGTCCCGCATGACGCTCGGGCCAGTTCCCGTCGAATCCGATTACGAACTCGAACAGCTCACCCAGCGCATGGGAATCGAAATCCACACCTGTGAACCCGGTTTGGTGACCGGCACGATGCCCGTCACCGGAAACCGTCAGCCCGCCGGAATCCTGCACGGCGGCGCCAACGCGGTGTTCGCCGAGACCCTCGGCTCGCTGGCCGCGCTGGTGCACGCCGGACCGGACGGCACCGCCGTCGGCCTCGATCTCTCCTGCACGCACCACCGCTGGGTCTCCTCCGGCACCCTGACCGGCGAGTGCCGGCCGCTGCACGAACGGGAGTCGGTGGCCTCGTACCAGATCACCATCACCGACGACTCCGGGCAGCGGACCTGCACCGCGCTGCTCACCTGCGTCATCCGGCGCGGCGCCACCCGGCGCCGGGCCGGCCAGCCCCAGGAAGCCCCCCGACGGACGGAAGACTGATGACCACTCAGGTCGCGCACACCCTCTTGGCCTCGGTCGACGACCGCCTCGGCCCCGGCGACCGCCGCTTCTTCGGCCGGGGATTCCGGCGGGTCCACTACGACCTGAGCCGGATCCGGGTCGCCCGCACCGCGGACGGCGTGGCCGGCGCCAGTGCCACGGTCCGGGTCCGCTACCCGGCCGACTGGTCACGCAAGGCCGTCGGTGACCTCCGGCCCCACTTCAGCACCGTCGACGGACTGGTGCTCGCCGCCCAGCTCGCCGAACTCTGCCTGTCCGACCGGCGCGGCGACGACCTGAGCCAGGCCTGGCTGCGCCAGGTCCGGATCACCGCCGGCAACCGCCCGCAGGAGGACCTCGACCGACTGGAGGCGGTCGCCACCCGCCGCCGGCTGAGGGCGCTCGACGGCGCCCCCGGCTGGTCGGTCTCGGTGATCGACTGCGCCATCGGCACCATGCGGGTCCGCTGCGAACTGGTCCACCCGAGCGGCAACCCGAGCCCGGGCCAGTGGCAGTACGCGAACCCGGCCGAGGCGCTCGGGCCGGCGGCCGACCGGTACTACGACCACGGCTTCACCACCCGCCGCCAGCTGATCCGCGACGTCGCGGTGGACCAGGGCGCGCTCCTGGCCACCGCCCGGCTCGACATCGAGCACGAGGAACCGGCCGGCCCGGCCCCGCGCGGCCTGGAGTCCGGCCACGGCCCGTCGGTCACCATGGTCGACGCCTTCGTGACCGCGCTCCAGCTCGCCCAGGTGATGCTCTACGAGATGGACGGCGTCCGCCGCCAGGACAGCGACACCCTCTGGATGCGCCAGACCGTGATGACCGCGGCCGGCCCGCGCCGCCCGTACGCGGGCGGAGTGCCCGTCACGACCGCGCTGACGGAACCCGACCTGCTCCGGCTCAACGGCGACACCTGGCGCACCATGACCATCACCGCCGACGTGGCCGGCATCGACCTGTCCTGCGCCGTCACCCACCGGCTCCCCGCGGGCCACCCGCTGACGGCCCCCGAGGCGGTGGCACGGTGACCCGCGCGGCCGTCCTCACCGGCGTCGGCGCCGCCGTGCCCCCGCGCGTGGTGACCAACGCCGAACTGGCCCGGCGGCTGGACACCTCGGACGAGTGGATCCGCACCCGGACCGGCATCGCCCAGCGCCATGTCGTCGACCCCGGCACCACCACCGGCGACCTCGCCGTCGAAGCCGGTCAGCGGGCCCTCAAGAGCGCCGGGACGGCCGACGTCGACCTGGTGGTGCTCGCCACCACGACCCCCGACCGGCTGTGCCCGGCCACCGCGCCCTCGGTCGCCAGCCGGATCGGACTGACCGGGGTACCGGCCTTCGACGTCGCGGCCGTCTGCTCCGGCTTCCTCTACGCCCTCCAGGCCGGGGTGTCCGCCGTACGCGCCGGCCAGGCGGAGAGCGTGCTGGTCATCGGCGCCGAGACGTTCAGCACCATCCTCGACCCCGAGGACCGCTCCACCAGGGCCATCTTCGGCGACGGCGCCGGAGCCGTGGTGCTGCGCGCCGGGCGGCCGGAGGAGCCCGGCGCCGTGCGGCAGATCCGTCTCGGCAGCGACGGCACCATGGCCGACCTGATCACCGTCCGCGGCGGCGGCTCCGAGGAGCGCACCAGCGGCCGGCCGCCCCGCGCGGAGGACGCCTACTTCCGGATGGACGGCAAGTCGGTGTTCTTCACCGCCGTGCGCCGGATGACCGAGTCCTCCCTGGACGTCCTCGAACGGACCGGGTGGCAGGTCGCCGACGTCGACCGGATCGTCGCCCACCAGGCCAACGTCCGGATCGTGCACGCCGTCGCCGAGCAACTCGGCGTGCCCGCCGACCGGGCCGTCCTCAACATCGACCGGGTCGGCAACACCTCCGCCGCCTCCATCCCGCTGGCCCTCGCGGACGGCGCCGTCGACGGCCGGCTCAGGCCCGGCCACCGGGTGCTGCTGACCGCCTTCGGCGGCGGCGCCACCTGGGGGTCGGCGACCCTCACCTGGCCCGCCGTCACCCCGGGCTGAGCCCGCTGTCACCCGGGCTGAGCCCGCCCTCGCCCCGGGCACCCGCCCGGCCACGACCCCACGCACGACCGGCCACCACCCCTACGCACGAGGAGACCGAGAAATGACCGGGACCGTCACCGAGATGATCATCGAGATCCTGACCACCAAGTACCAGGTGCCCGCCGACGAGGTCTCCCCGGAGGTCGCCTTCGACGAGCTCTCCGTGGACTCGCTCACCCTGCTGGAGATGTCGCTGATCCTGGAGAAGCGCCTCGGCATCTCCATCAGCGACGGCGTCCTCGACGCCGGCCAGACCGTCGGCGAGGCCGCCGAGACCATCAGCTCGCTCGGCGCGGCGGCCTGAGGCCGACCGCCGTGCGCCTCGTCCTGCTCCGCCACGCCCAGACCGACCTCAACGCCCGCGACCGCTTCCAGGCCCAGGCCGACACCCCGCTCAACGCCGAAGGCCGGCGCCAGGCCCGGGAGACGGCCGAACGCCTGACCCCCGGTCGGTGGGCCGCCGTCCACGCCTCCCCGCTGGCGCGGGCCGTGGACACCGCCCGGCCCGCCGCCGACCGCCTCGGCCTGCCGCTGGCCACCCTCGACGGGCTGCGCGAACGGCACCTGGGCACGATCGACGGCCTGGACCGCACCCGCTACGCCGCCGAGCACCCGGAGGACATGCGCCGGCTGCTCACCGACCCCGGCTACGGCCCGCCCGGCGGCGAGACCGGAGTCCAGGCCCGCGGGCGCTTCGTCGCCGCGCTGCGCCGGCTCGCGGCGGCCGACCACCGGGGACCCGTCCTGGTGGTCACCCACGGGGGCGTGCTGAACCTGCTGCGCGGAGCGCTTCCCGGCGGCCCCGGGGGAGCGATGGTCGGCAACTGCCGCGCGGTCGAGCTGGACGCCGCTCCCGCCCCGGACGGCGGGCTGCGGATCGAGCGGTGGCGGTGGGACCTCGCCCCGCACGAGTGCGAGGACGGGCCGGTCGCGCCGTCCTCGACGACCTCCGACGCCACGTCGACGACCGCACCCATGACCGCCCCCGTGACCGCCCTCACGACCCTCCGATGACCCTTCGATGACCCGAAACGAAAGGCCCCCGGCATGACCATCCAGATCATCGTCACCTTCGACGTCGTCCCCGAGCGGATGGAGGCGACCCTGGCCGCGTTCCAGGAACTGGCCGAGCACACCCGCCGCGAGGAGGGCGCGCTGCGCTTCGACGCGTTCCGCTCGCAGGCCGAGGAGCACACCGTCGTCCTGGTCGAGGACTGGGCCGACCAGCACGCCATCGACCTGCACATGAAGGAGGAGTACACCGCGGCGTTCCTCGCCGAGGTCGACGGCGCCTTCCGCTCCCCGGCCCGGGTGCACCGACTGGCCGAGATCGGCGGCTGACCCGTGGCCGAGGAGCACGGACAGCCGCGGGTGCTCGTGGTGGGCGCCGGGCCGGTCGGCATGGTGCTCGCCTGTGAGCTGCTGCGCCACGGCGTCCAGGTGGAGGTGATCTCCAACGCCCGCCGGGAGAGCCCGCATTCGCGCGCCACCATCCTCTGGCCGAGGATCCTGGAGCTGCTCGACCGGGTGGGTGTGGGGGAGAAGCTGGTGGCCGCCGGTCACTACTTCGACCAGATGAACTACTACTCCAACAAGAAGATGATCGGCCTGGTCCGCTTCGACCGGCTGCGCGGCGTCGGCTACCCGTTCGCCATCACCATCCCGCAGTGGCGTACCGAGGCCGTGCTGGAGGAGCACCTGGAGGCGCTCGGCGGCACGATCCGCTACGACCACGCCTTCGTCGAGGGCACCCAGTCCGACGCCGCCGTCCACTGCGTCCTGCGCGGACCCGGCGGCGCGGCGGCCACCCGCTCGTACGACTACGTGGTCGGGGCCGACGGCTACAACAGCACCGTCCGCCCCGCCTTCGGCTTCGAGTTCGCCGGCCGCACGATGCGCACCCGGCTGGCGATCACCGACGCGGAGCTGGTCGGCGAGACCACCAGCAGCGAGGCCGCCTACTACCTGACCCGCACCGGCAACATGGTGCTCGCCCCGCTGGGCCGCGGCGTCTTCCGGGTGGGCGCCAGCGTGCCGGACGGCTACCAGGGCGAGCCGGACCGGGCGTTCTTCGAACGTCTGCTGTCCGAACGCGTCCCCGGCGAGCGGCGGCTCGGCGAGATGAGGTTCAGCGGGGTGTTCACCGCCCACGTCAGGTCGGCGAGCACCTACCGGCGCGGCCGGGTGTTCCTGGTCGGCGACGCCGCCCACGCCATGAGCCCCTCCGGCGCGCAGGGCGTCAACACCGGCATCCAGGACGCGGTCAACCTCGGCTGGAAGCTCGCCGGCGTGCTGCGCGGCGACTACCGGCCCGGCCTGCTGGCCAGTTACGACCGTGAGCGCCGGCCGGCCGTCGAGACGGTCGCCGGGCTCTCCACCCGGCTGGCCCGGATCGGCCTGTACAGCAAGCCGCACCAGATCATCGGCCGGGACATCGCCTACCGCTTCGGCTCGGCCACCCAGCTCCTGGAGCGCGTGCTGGCGCCGAAGCTCGCCCAGGTCGACACCCACTACGGGCCGAGGCCCAGGCGCCGGGGCCTCGGCCCGGGCGAGCGGCTGCCGCTCGGCTGGCGCGCGAGCGCCGCCGCGCCCGTCCTCGCCGTCGACCGCTACACCGTGCTGCTCTGGCCCGGCCTGGAGTACCGGTACGAGCGGTGGGTGCAGCTGGTCGAGCGGCTCGGCGAGGCCGTCGACCGCGCCGAGGTCACCGACCTCGGCGGCCGGCCGCCGGGCCCGCTGTCGGCCAAGCTGGGCCCGGCGCCCTGCGCACTCGTGGTCCGCCCGGACGGTCACCTGGACACCGTCGTCGACCTCGACGACCGCGAGCCCGGGGCCGCCGTCCGCGCCGTCGACCGGGCGCTGGACCAGTGCCACCTGCCGAGCCCGGCCCGGGCCCTGGTCACCGCCTGACACGAGCCTCCGACGTCTCCACCCGACGCCGCCGCGTGACATCACCGCCTGACGCCGCGCCTGACGTCACC
The DNA here is from genome assembly GCF_055575155.1 of Kitasatospora sp. NPDC034533. Taxonomy (NCBI): domain Bacteria; kingdom Bacillati; phylum Actinomycetota; class Actinomycetes; order Kitasatosporales; family Streptomycetaceae; genus Kitasatospora; species Kitasatospora sp. NPDC034533. Next base: position 41,420 of record NZ_JBVITE010000031.1, on the reverse strand, counting down.
GCGTGCTCGTCGCCACCTGAACCACCGTCAACAGCAACTCACAGAGAAGAGAACCGAGATGACCGAGCGCGTGACCCTGACCGAGGTCGCCGACATGACGCCCGAGCAGCACGAGGTGTACGAGAAGTTCCAGTCCAACCTGACCCGGGCCCTGCTGCTCACCAAGGGCTCCGCCGGTCCGCACCTCGCCCTGGGCGGCTCGTTCACCGTCGGCCTGCTGAGCCTGCTGGACCGCGAGGTCATCGTGCTGCGCGTCGCGAAGCTGCGCGACAGCGAGTTCGAGCGCCTGCTGCACTACCCGCTGGCCGTCAAGGCCGGACTCACCGACGCCGAGATCGAGGCCATCGAGGAGGGCCGCTTCGACGAGATGCCGGCGTCCCGCGCCGCCCTGGTCCGCTACGTCGACGACTGCATCCTGCTCCACAAGGCCGGCCACGACGCGTTCTGGGGCCTGCGCGAGCACTACTCGCAGAACGAGATCGCCGAGGTGACCCACCTGGCCGGCCACAGCGCGATGACCGCGATGTTCCTGGCCAGCCTGGAGATCCCGCTCGACGAGGGCATCGCCTCCTGGGGACGGCTGACCGAGGTCAAGTGACCGGCCACCGGAACCGAGGGGAGACGACGTGAAGTACGCACGGCTGGGCTCGTCCGGCCTCAAGGTGTCCCGGCTGGCGCTCGGGTGCATGAGCTACGGCGAGCCCGGCCGGGGCACCCACCCCTGGTCGCTGCCGGAGGAGGAGAGCCTGCCGTTCATCGCCCAGGCCCTCGACCTCGGCGTCAACTTCTTCGACACGGCCAACATCTACTCGCTGGGCACCAGCGAGGAGTACCTGGGGCGTGCCCTGAAGAAGCTGACCCGGCGCGAGGACGTCGTCATCGCCACCAAGGTGTACGAGGCGATGGGACCGGGGCCGCTGTCCGGGGGTCTGTCCCGGGGCGCCATCATGCGCGAACTGGACGCGAGCCTGCGCCGGCTCGGCACCGACTACATCGACCTGTACATCGTGCACCGCTGGGACTACGAGACGCCCGTCGAGGAGACCATGGCGGCCCTGCACGACGCCGTCACCGCCGGCAAGGTCCGCTACCTCGGCGCGTCGTCCATGCACACCTGGCAGTTCGTCAAGGCGCAGTACACCGCCGACCTGCACGGGTGGACGCGGTTCGTCAGCATGCAGAACCACTACAACCTGATCAACCGCGAGGAGGAGCGGGAGATGATCCCCTACTGCCTCGCGGAGGGGGTCGGCGTCACCCCGTGGTCCCCGCTGGCCCGCGGCCGGCTGACCAGGGACTGGGACGCGCGGTCCGCACGCACCGACGGCGACCCGATCCAGGAGAGGTTCTACGGGCCGACCGAGGCGGCCGACCGGCGGGTCGCCCGGGCCGTCGCGGAGATCGCCGCCGAACGCGGCGTCCCGCGGGCCAGGATCGCCCTGGCCTGGCTGCTCCGGCAGCCCGCCGTCACCGCTCCGGTCGTCGGCGCCACCGCGCCGCACCACCTGCCGGACGCGGTGGCCGCGCTCGACCTGGAACTCGACGAGTCCGAACTCGCCCGCCTGGAAGCCCCCTACGTCCCGCACGCGGTCGTCGAGTACGTCTGACGGCCCTGCCCGACGGGCCGCCCCCCGCCGACCGACAATCCCTTCCCCGACCCCGGGGCTCGACCTTCCCCCCACAGGGCCGAGCCCCGGGGCTCGGCCCTGCCCGCAGCCACCCGGCACGACACCGAATCGGAGAACCACCATGGGCATCACGGACTTCGCCATCACCACCGGCAGCGGCAAGGTCACCGCCGAGCAGCTCGCCCACGAATCCGGCTGCGACCCGGACAAGGTCAACGACATCCTGCCCGCGGGCCGGCTCTCGGCACTCGGGCCGGGGGAGAGCTCGTGGAGCCTCGGCCGGGACGCCGGCGCCAAGGTCCTCGCCCGCAACGGCGTGTCCCCCGACGACATCGGCCTGGTCATCTACGCGGGATCCAGCGAGTGGGGGACGCCGTTCTGGTCGCCGGCCGCGAAGATCGCCCAGGAGCTCGGCATCCGCCACGCGCACTGCTACGAGGTGTCCAACTTCTGCAACGCCGCCCCCACCGCGATCCGGATCGCCGACGACCAGGTCAAGGCCGGCGCCTTCCGCCACGCGCTGGTCGTGGTCGCCGACCGGCTCAGCGAGCTGGTCGACCGCCCGGGCGGCCTGGTCGAGCTCTTCAACTTCGCCGACGGCGCCGCGGCCGTCCTGGTCTCCGCCGAGAACCCGCGCTACGAGGTGCTGGGCTCGGCCAACCGCACCGACCCGGACTTCGTCGACCTCTACTACGGCGAGATCCGGGAGAACCAGGTCAAGGTGTTCCGCCGGGAGGGCGGCGAGGGCCTGGGCGAGGCGTTCATCACCAACTTCACCGCCCTCACCGGCCAGGTGCTCACCGCCGTCGGCCGGAACCTGGAGGACGTGGCCTACCTCCTGGTCACCCACGGCAACCGGAACACCCAGCACAAGCTCCTGGACACCCTCGGACTGCCGTACGAGCGCAGCGTGTTCAACTACGAGGTCGAGGGCCACCTCGGCGGTGTCGACCCGCTGCTCGCGCTGGAGGACCTGGAGCGGGCGGGCCGCCTGGCCTCCGGTGACCTCGTCCTGCTCGCCACCGCCGGCTCCGGGTTCACCTGGGGCGTCACCGCCCTCCAGGTGGTCTGAGCCCCGCGAGCCCCACCGAGAGTCCCACCGCGACCCTGATGGCGAAAGCCGCCCGGCAGCGAGGAGTCCGCTGCCGGGCGGCTTCGTCGTGCGCCGTCAGAACCGGTGGGCCGGGTCCAGGTCCACCGCGATCAGCCGCAGCGCGGCGTCGTGCGGGCTGTTGGGCTCGGCGTGGTAGAACTTCAGGATGTTCCCGTCGCCCAGGTCGGCGGACTGGTACATCAACTCGAACTCCCCGACGCTCGGGTGGTCGAAGGTCTTCGTCCCGACCGTGCAGTTCGCCACCCGGTGGCTGACCCAGAGCTTCGCGAACTCCTCGCTCCCGATGCTCAGTTCGCCGATCAGCTCGGCCAGCTGCGGGTCGTGCCGGTGGTTCCCGGCGATGAACCGGAGGTACGAGACGTTCGACCGGGCCTCCAGCGGCCAGTCCACGTACAGGCCGCGGACGTTCTCGTCCAGGAAGTTCAGCCGGATGACGTTCGGCCGCACCGCCGCGTTCTGCGGTGCGTCGTACTCCAGGTGCGGCGCGAACAGCCGGTGGTAGAGCGAGTTCCAGCCGAGGATGTCGCAGCGGTAGTTGAGCACCGCCACCGCCGCGTTCCCCAGGGAGTCCACCAGCATCCGGGTGTACGGGCTGATCTGGTCGACCCGTCGGGCCGGCGTCTCCCGCTCGGTCACCGGAGTGCCCACCTTCAGCAGGTACTCCTCCTCGTCCGGGCTGAGGTCGAGGGCGCGCGCGATCGCGACCAGGACGGCCGGCGAGGCGTGCGCGGTCTGCGACTGCTCCAACCGCGTGTAGTACGTGGGGCTCACCCCGGCGAGCGCCGCCACCTCCTCGCGCCGCAGGCCGGGCACCCGGCGCGCACCGCGCACCGCCAGCCCGATCTCCTCCGGCCGGACCCGCTCGCGCATCCGCTTGAGGTAGCTACCCAGGTCGGTGTTCACTGGTCTTTCCACGCTCCTAGTGTCACACGGGGGCCGAACGGGAGTCAGGTGGCCGTCGAGCCAGACCAGATGGCCACCGTGCGACAGCAGATGGTCATCGGGCCACATCAGACGGCGGTCGAGGAGGAGCGGCGGCCGAGTGCCGCCCACAGCAGCAGGCCGGCCACGATGAGGAGCCCGGCGTCGACGGACAGCGCGAGGTGGATGCCCGACAGCTCGTCGGCCGCCCCGCCGCCGTCACCGAGGCTCGCGGCGAACGCCGCGCTCAGCAGCGGGATGCCGATGGCGATGCCGACCTGCTGCGCCTGGGTGGCCATGCCGGTGGCCATGCCCTGCATCGAGGAGTCGACGGCCGAGGTGGCGATCACCATGAAGGAGAGCATCGCCAGCATCGAGAAGACGCCGTTGACGAACTGCGCGACGACCACGGGGACCAGCCAGACCGACTCGTCCGTCATCCACACCATGGGCAGCATGAACAGGCCCTGGCCCGCGAGCGCGGTGCCCAGCAGGACGCGCGGCGAGACCTTGGCGACGATCTTCGGTCCGATGGTACCGCCGATGATCTGGCCGGCGCCGACACCGAGCAGGACCAGGCCGGCGGCCAGCGAGGAGAAGTCCAGCACGTTCTGCACGTAGAGGCCGGTGAAGAAGATCATCGCGGTCTCGCCGCCGAAGATGAACAGCGCGCCGAGGTTGCTCAGGGCGATGTCCGGCAGGCGCAGGATGCGCACCGGCACCAGGGCGCCCTCGGTGCGGCCCTCCACGACCCAGAACACGGCGAGCAGGACGGCGCCGGCCACCAGGGTGCCGACGGCCAGGGCGTCCAGTCCGTCCTCGGCGGCCCGGGTGATGCCGTAGATGCCGGAGAACAGTCCGGCGGTGATCAGCAGCGCACCCGGCAGGTCGATCCGGTCGCGGCTCTCGGCGCGGCTCTCCTGGACCACGATCGGCACCACGATGACGGCGGCCACGGCGACCGGGATGTTGATGAAGAACGCCCAGCGCCAGGAGAGCAGGGCGGTGAGGACACCGCCGAGGATCGAGCCGACGGTGAAGCCCGAGCTCATCATCACGCCGTTGAGGCCGAGCGCCTTGGTGCGCATCGCGGGCTCGGTGAAGGCGGTGGTCAGCAGTGCCATCGCGGCCGGGGTGATCGCCGCGGTGGCCAGGCCCTGGAGGGTCCGGGCCGCCAGCAGCAGCGCCGGCGAGGAGGCGATGCCCCCGATCAGCGAGGCGACCGCCAGCACCACCATGCCGGCGACGAAGATCCGCCGACGGCCCAGGTAGTCGCCGACCCGGCCGAACACCAGGGTGCAGCCGGCCGCGCAGAGCGCGAACATCGTGGTGATCCACTGGAGGTTGCCGGCCGTGAACCCGAGGTCCACGCCGACCCGGGGCAGCGTCACGTTCAGGATCGAGAAGTCCGCCGCCATCATGAACTGGGAGGCGAGCAGGACCACCAGGACGGTGAGCTGGCGGCCGGTCATGCGGACGGAAGCGGTCGGGGCCGGAGCGACGGCCGTATCGGTTGTCATGGTCCCAGCCTGGTGCGACCGCCGTTGATCAGCCAGAACCCGGCTGTGCCTACCCCCGGCCTGCCTACCACTGGCAGTGACAGGCTCGGAGCACGGCTCTGGCGTTCCGGCGTCGCGTCACTAACATGAGACACCCTCACGTTTCTCGCCAGGAGGCTGCCATGCCGGACCGCTTCGACCTGCCGGCGGACTTCCGCTGGGGTGCCGCCACCGCCGCCTACCAGATCGAGGGGGCGGTCGAGGAGGACGGCCGCGGCCCCTCCGTCTGGGACACCTTCACCGCCCGGCCCGGCACCGTGCGGGACGGGCACACGGGGGCGGTGGCCTGCGACCACTACCACCGGTACCCCGAGGACATCGAGCTGATGAAGGGCCTCGGGCTGGACGGCTACCGCTTCTCCATCGCCTGGCCCCGCGTCCTGCCCACCGGCGCGGGGCCGGTGAACCCCGCCGGACTCGCCTTCTACGACCGCCTGGTGGACGCGTTGCTGGAGGCGGGCATCACCCCGCTGCCCACCCTCTTCCACTGGGACCTCCCGCAGGCCCTCGAAGACCTCGGCGGCTGGCTCGACCGCGACACCGCGTACCGCTTCGCCGACTACGCCGCGATCGTCACCGACCGCCTCGGCGACCGCGTCCCCGCCTGGATCACCCTCAACGAGCCCTTCGTCCACACCGTCTTCGGCTACGCCCTGGGCACCCACGCCCCCGGCCGCGCCCTGATGTTCGAGGCCCTGCCCGCCGCCCACCACCAGCTCCTCGCCCACGGCCTGGCCGCCTCGGTCCTGCACGAGCGCGGCCTGGAGGCGATGCTCTCCAACAACCTCACCCTGGTCCAGCCCTCCTCTCCCGATCCCGCCGACCTCGCCGCCGCGGCGGCCTACGACACCCTCCACAACCGCCTGTTCACCGACCCCGTCCTCCTCGGCCGCTACCCCGACCTCTCCGCCCTCGGCGTTCCCGAGGACATCTACGGCGCCCTGCGCGACGGCGACCTCGACCTCATCCACACCCCCGGCCTGGACGGCCTCGGCCTCAACTTCTACAACCCCACCCGCGTCGCCGCCCCGACCGCCCCCGGCCTCCCCTTCGACCTCGTCGACATCCCCGACGCCCCCCACACCGCCTTCGGCTGGCCCGTCGTCCCCGAAGCCCTCACCCAACTCCTCCTCCACCTGCGGGAGTCGTACGGCAAGGCCCTCCCGCCCGTCACCATCACCGAGAACGGCTGCTCCGTCGCCGAGTCCACCGACTCCGACCAGCCCCGCATCGACTACCTCGCCGCCCACCTCGACGCCCTCGCCCGCGCCGCCGCCGAGGGCATCGACATCCGCGGCTACTACACCTGGTCCCTGCTCGACAACTTCGAATGGGCCGAGGGCTACCACCAGCGCTTCGGCCTCGTCCACGTCGACTTCGAGACCCAGCGCCGCACCCCGAGGGCCTCGTACGCCTGGTACCGCGACCTGATCGCCGCCCACCGGGCCCGGCGTCGGCGGTAGTCGGTCGTCAGGGCGAGGAAATGACCCGGGCGTCCCGGGGGCCGGGCTGGTGGGTTCGTGGGGTCAGAGCACTCATTCTCCCTGCCCCCACGGCTTACTGCGGCTCGGGTGTGTTCACCGGGCCGCGGCCCATGAGCGCGTTCATCGCATTGAGGGCTGCGCGCCTTCGCTGGGGCTTCCTCGACCATACGGCCGGGCAGACCACCCCGAGGAAGAACAGCAGACCAACTACCAAGCCCGGAGCGGCCGAGATGATGGCGATGGTCGTTTTGCCCTGGAAGCCCGCCGCCATCGGGCCCGCGGTCGTAACGGTCATGGCTGTCCTGGCCAGCCAGCGGGACGGACGCCCGGGCGCGCTGCCGCCCAGCGGGTTCGACGATTCAGTCGACGTGGGACCACCTGTACCCCGTGCACGCGTGCCCTCGACCATGCCTCTCCTCCTGCGGCGGTGGCACCCCGCCTCGCCGCCATGGAGCGACCGGTGCCTGACGACAACGATAGCGCATGACTTTGGAAAAGCTTGGACGGTTTTCTTGGGCCCCCTTGGTTGTCCTTGGAAAATGATGGGCGATGCACTAGCCTGGGGGCATGGCCGCATCAGTGGAGGAACTCGAACAGCGCCTCACAATTCTGCGCGCCCGACTGAGGGAGTCGCGACGTGCCGGCGATTCGACCGCCGGCGCGCGGATCCGCAAAGAACTACGTGAGGTTGAAGCGGAGTGGGAAGCCGCACTGGATGCGGAGGGCGCCGTCCAGGGGGCTGCTGCCGTGACACCGGTGCGGGTCGAGCAGCAGATCGAGCAACGGTCGCCCAGAGCGCCCGGCCGTGGGGCTGTCCCGGTGCGCGAGCAGGTCTACCAGTCGTTGACGATCCTCGGTGCGCCCGCCTCGCCGAAGCTCATCTCCTCGGTGTACGAGGCCTTCTTCTCCGAGTCGTTGGTGGCCACCAAGCTAGCCTCGCTGCGTCGCGACGAGGAGCGTTCCTTCGCTGTGCAGGGCTACTCCCGCCCCTACTACATCTGTGCCGCGATCAACCATGATCGCCTGACCGCGGCCCGTGGGCTGCTGGCGGTCTCGGTCTGGTCGTTGGAGCAGCGCCTGATCACTCCGCTCAGCCCGCGTGCCGACTTCCTTCGGCACGCGATCGGGACGGCCGAGCAGATCCAGCGCCTCGGCAACGCGGGTAACCCGCCGTCCGAGGCGGCATGGCGGCTACTGCGCCGCTTCGCGCTCACGATTCCGGGTGCTCACAGCGAGTCCTCGCGGCCGGACCCGGAACGGGTGCTCTCCGCCGCCCGCGCCGAGGCCGAGGTCCACCAGGACGAGGCGAACCGGGAGCGGATCGATGCCGCGCGCCGCGCACGCGAACAACTCAGCGATGTGCAGCAGCTTTTCGGCGCGAGGGAACTCCACAACGCCCTCCGTAGCGGGGGAGGGGTCCTGTAGACGCGGGGTCCCGCATTCGCATCGGAACCTCAGGAGATCGGCGCCACACCGGAACGAAGAGAGACCATGCCTTCCCACTCGCTCGAGCCGCCCGATCGGTTGGCTCAACTTCGCGGCGCCCGGCCACCGTTGGCGTACACCGCTCGTAAGATCACCGCACTGACGGCGAATCCGGCCTGTGCCCGGCGGTCCGTCCTGGACGCCTCGGGGGTCGACAAGACCGCTCTGGCCCGGCGGTTGGGCCATGATCCGCGCTTCGGCCAGTCACCGTTCGCCATAGCGCGGGAGGAGGCCTTCAAGGCCACCGTGCGCTGGGGCTCGTACGCCGAACTGATCCGGCTGCTGCGGGAGGACCTGGGCGTACCGGTCGGCGAGGCAAAGCTCCAGGACCTCGGTGAGGTCGGAGGGATCACCTCGCTCGAAGTCCGGGAGCGGGAGACCCGTGGTGTCATCGAGCGGATCGCCGCCGGGGACGAGGAGCGGTTGATCCTGCAGAGTCCGGTGCTCACCATGGAGGTGGCCGGCCGACTCGCCTACCTGGAACCCGATGCCCTGACCCACCGGATCGACGGCAGGTTCCATGTCGTCGCGATCAGGTCGTTCCCCGTGATCGACGGCCAAGCCGATCCGACCGCCGTCGCCCAGACCGCTAAGCAGGCCTCCGTGTACGTGCTGGCCCTACGGCGCGCATTCACGGCCGCGGGGCTGGATCCGGAACAGGTCGCCGGTACCTTTCTGCTGGTCTGCCCCAAGGACTTCACCAACCGGCCGTGCCTCAGCAGGATCGACCTGCGCCAGGAGCTCACCGCCCTCGACTTCCAGCTGAACCGGCTGCGGCGCGCTGAGGACCTGGCCCGCGGCCTTCCTGCGACGGCGACCCTTGACATCGACCGGGACCCGGCGGTGCTCCACGAGTCGGTGGAGCAGCTGCCCGCCTCCTACGTCCCCGACTGCCTGTCCTTCTGCGAGATGGCCCACCACTGCCGTGACGAAGCCGACAGCCACGGATACCCCGCCCGGCTGGGCAGCACCGTGCGGAACGCCCTGGCGGGCATCGACTCCACCAACACGGCCCTTGCCTACCTCAACGGCGGTCTGTCGCCCGGCGAGGAGAACGCCGAGACCGTCGAACTGCTCATCACCGCTGACCGGCTGTTCCGGTCGCGTACCGAGGAGACCGCATGAGCATGCTGGCCACGGTCGCGACGCTCCGCGCGACCCAGACCGGCAGGGCCCAGCCCCTCGCCACGGTCCGGCACCACCATCTGGATGACCAGCCGTTCGTCCTGGTGCCACTGACGCTCGCCGGGGAGGCCTGTGCGCCGCTGGCCGCACTCGCGGGCACCGACCCGGACCACCCGACTCTGCTGACCGTCCGTCAGCCCAGGGACCGGGTCCAGCGGTTCCGCTTCGTGGAAGAGCTGGCCGCTCTGCTGCTGCCCTACTTCGAGGGGTGCTTGGCGGAGGTCGAGACCTACACCCTGGGTAGGGGCGAGAAGGCGGAGGAGTGCCAACAGCCCCGTCGCGCACCCCAACTGATCGTCCCCAACGGTGAAGGCATCGCCTACCTCCGCCGGCTCGGCCGACTCACCCGGCTGCGCAGCACCGACGGACCGCACGCCGTTCACCCGGACGTGCCGAAGCTCGGCAAGTGGCTGACATGGTTCGAGGGGCGGGCGGAGTTCCCGGGATCGAGCGCCTTGCTCGCCGTCAGCCGGGTGCTCACCGCGCACTGGGCGACCGGCCAGAGTTCCGCCGAGGACTCCCACCTGGCGGCCGTGGTCGCCTGGATCGATCCGCCCGAAGGCCGTACGGGGGCGGAAGCCGCGCGGGAGACCGAGAACCCGCTGATCTGGCCGCCTGCCGGACCCACCACGGATGCCGGGTTCGACGCGGTCCTCGATGACCTCCTCACCCGTCATGCGGAGGCCGAAGGCCGGGTGCGGGAGCGGTTCGGCGAGCGTATCGACCGCGCCCTGTACGAGCAGCTGCGGCCTACGTGGGACCTGGCCTGGCGGGGCGTCGGTCTAATGCGCACCTTGCCCGAAGGGGGACACGTCGAGGAACGGTGGACCTACGACCGCCGAACGTTCTTCGACTACGCGGCCTATCTGGAGGAGCACGGCCACCCGCAGGGCAAGCGCGACCGCGCGGTGGGCGCGGCCCGGCGGCTGGGCAGGCTGGAGGACGACACGTCCCGCTACCAGACCCAGCGGGCCTATGACGACCCGCTGGTGATGGCGGAGTACGAGCTGAGCGGAGAAGCGTTCAGCGGTACGGTCGTCGCCCGGGACGAGGACCGGTTCGAGCCCGGCCGGAGGACCCCGGTCTGGCGTCCAACGATCACGGTGCGCACCGAGCGCGCGGTGCGGCTCACCGTCGGTACCAAGGTGAAGTCGCCAGGCCGCCTGCGGCAGCCGGCCGAGATCATCGACCTCACCCCGCATGAGGGGGGCCACCTGGTGACCCTCGAACTCTCCGGCGGCTTCGCGAACAAGCGTAGGCCGCCCGCACCAGAGGGCACCCTCGCCGGGATCGGCGAGACGGTGACCTACACGGCACTCGGCGTCGACTCGATTCCGGCGAAACTGCCCGCCGAGGAGAACACCCCGTGGACCCACGGAGGCCCGCCGGTGCCCTACGAACCGACCGACGAGGACGCCGAGGAGGAATGGGCGTGAACGACACCACCACGGCGGCGGCTGCGATCCCCGCTGCCCGCACCCCGGTCGACGGGGTGACGGGCCCCGCGGTCCGGGCCGACCGTGCGGTGGCCGGGATCCTGGCCGACCTCGACCGGCCCACCGGGCGGGGCGTAGTGGTGGACTCCCCTCCGGGCGCCGGCAAGTCCACGCTGGTGAAGCGCGCCACCGGGCACCTGACCGGGGCCGGCCACCAGGTGATGATCGTCGCGCAGACCAACGAGCAGGTCGACGACCTGGTGGACAACATCGCGCGGGAGTATCCGGAGCTTTCGGTGGGCCGACTGCACAAGACCGACTTCCGCCTGCCGTCTCGCGTCACCCGGCACCCCAACGTCTCCGGCGACACCAGAATCGACGGTCTGCGCCACCTGCCGGTCGTGGTCTCGACGGCCGCCAAGTGGAGGCACGTGGACGTGGAGAAGTCCGGGACCTGGCGGTGGGCGATCATCGACGAGGCCTACCAGATGCGCTCGGACGCACTGCTCGCGGCTGCGCCGCTGTTCGACGCGTCTGATTCCCAGGTGCTGTTCGTCGGTGATCCCGGTCAGCTGGACCCGTTCGCGACCGTGGACACCGACCGGTGGCAGGGACTCAGCTGGGATCCGTTGCGCAACGCCGTCGATGTCACGCTCGCCCACGAACCCGCCCTGTCGCGACACCAACTGCCGATTTCCTGGCGACTGCCCGCAATGGCCGCCCCGCTGGTGGCGGAGGCCTTCTATCCGTACTACCCCTTCGAATCGGGCACCACGGCGAGCGACCGCGTGCTGACTTACGGGAGCGTGCCCCATCGGCCGACGTCGCAGGACCCGGTGTTGGCCCAGGCCGCCGACTCCGGGTGGGGCTACCTCGAACTGCCGGGGCGTCACACCCTCGACCACGACCCCCAGATGGCCGAGGCGCTCGCCGCGACCGCCTCCCGGCTACTCGAACGGGGCGCGCTGGTGAACGGGGAGCCGCTGGAACAAGCGCGGATCGCCATCGGCGCCGCGCGGACCATCCAGGTGGACGCGGTGCGGGCCAGGTTGGCGGAACGGGGCCTCACCGAGATCACCGTGGACACCGCCAACCGGCTTCAGGGCAGGGAGTTCGACGTGACCCTGGTCTGGCACCCGCTCTCCGGACGTCCGGACGCCTCTGCCTTCCACATGGAGACCGGCCGGCTGTGCGTCCTACTCTCTCGGCACCGGTTCGCCTGCATCGTGGTGGCACGCGCCGGCATCACCGACCTCCTCGACCGGCATCCTCGGAGCAGTCCGATCCACCTGGACGTCCCGCCCAAGTTCCCGGACGGTTGGCGTGCCCACCAGGTCGTCATGACATACCTGGAGAGTCCAGCACATCGGACCAGGCTGTATTAGGGACCGGTCGAGGTCGAGTGTTGGTGCGTCCGCGTACTGTGGCGTCACCGGGGCAAGGGGAGTGAAGTCGTTGCGCAGGGTGCCGGCGGAGATGTTCCGGTTCACGACGGGGGAGAAGGCCGAGCTCTACGGTGCGATCCTCCAGGCCTTCGGTGCGGCCAACGAGCGGTTGGAGACGGCGCTCGGGCTGGACGAAGTCCGCGCCAGGCTGCGGACGGTCGGTTGGCTCGATGCCGTCCACGACGACGATCTGCAGGACGCGCTGCTCAAGCTCAGGGAGTGGCAGCTGCTGGACGTCGTCCAGAACCACGCGGAGAACTACCGCACCGCCGAGGAGTACGAGCGCCGCAACCTCCAGTACTCGCTGACCAGGCGCGGCGAGGCCGCGTTCGCCGGGGTCGAGCATGCCCTGTCCGTGCTCGCGTCGACGGGGGCGCTCCAGACCGCGGTGCTGGAGGCGATCACGGACCGGCTCGACGAGCTGTACGTCCTGCTGGGCGACGCCACGTCCTCGGACCGTCGGGTCTTCACCACGCTGCAGGAGTTGGAGGGCCACCTGGAAGCGCTGCTGTCCAACACCAAGGCGTTCAACGGCGAGTTGCAGCGTCTGCTGCGTGCCGAGGGCGTGGACCTGGTGACCTTCCGCGAGGTGAAGGCCGCGACGGTGGCCTATCTCCAGGAGTTCCTCGTCAACCTCGACCAGCGAGGCCGGACGGTGGCCACCGCCGTGGAACGGGTCGAGCAGCGCGAAGTGAGCCTGTTGCAAGCGCGGGCACTGCGGGGCGCCGAGCTGCCGCCGGCTGCCGACGGCGATCCCGCGCCGGCGTGGCTGGAGCGGCGCCGGGCACGCTGGGAAGGACTGCTCGCCTGGTTCCGGCCGGCCGACGGGGCGCGGCCCCGGGTGGAGCAGCTTCACGACGTGGCGCGGCGGGCGATCGTGACGCTCCTGCAGGTCCTCGACCGGATCACGGAGTCACGGCGCCGCTCCTCCAGCGCCGTCCAGGACTTCCGCGAACTGGCCCGCTGGTTCGCCGCGGCGCCCGGCGAGGACGACCTGCACCGGCTGTGGTCGGCCGCCTTCGGCCTCGGCCCGGCTCGGCACGCCCATCTCACGCACCCCGATCCGGAGTTGGTGCCATCGTCGGCCACCTGGGCCGAGGCTCCGCCGGTGGAGGTGTCGGCGCTGCTGCGCACCAGCGGTCGCACCGAGCGGTTCACCCGTACCGGGAAGGTGCGCGACATCGGCGGGATCAAGGCGGCCCGGACCGAGCGGGCCCGCAAGGAGCGCGCCGAGCTCGAAGCGGCCTGGGACGTCCTGGGCACCGAAGGGCCGGTGCGGCTCTCCGGCTTCGGCACACTGGACCACACCGTCTTCGAGCGACTGCTCGATCTCCTCGGCCGGGCTCTGGCCGCACGACCGGACGCCGACGGAGCGCGTCGGGCGGTCACCTCTGACGGCCGCGTCGAGATCGTGCTCCGGGCGTTGCCCGACGGCGGGCGAGCCGTTCTGCGGACGCCGCGAGGGACGCTGGAGGGGCCTGACTACGTGCTGGAGATCCGTAGCCCCGCGACGATCGTGGAGGCGGCGGGATGAGCACCCTGGCGAACCAACTGGTCCTGGCCGAACGGCAGGACGTCGCCCGAGGCATCCGGCTCCTGCTCGGCCGTCCGCTGATCACCGAGCGCGGTGACCGGCCGGCCTTCGAGCTGATCCGCCGCCGGCAGGACCCGTTGACGAAGTGGTTCGACTACAACTGCGGCTGGCAGCTGGTGGTGGAGCCGCGCCTGGGGTACGCACGCCTGCTCAAGATCCGTACCGTACCCGACGCCTCGCGCCCCGCCCGCCGACCGCGCTCGGGCAAGGCCCCGTTCGACCGCCGCCGCTACACCCTGCTGTGCGTCGCGGCGGCCGAGCTGCTCCCCGTCCCGGTGACGACGGTCGGCCTGCTCGCCGACCGGGTCGTCCAGGCCTGCGCCACCGACGAGGCGCTGCCCCCCTTCGACACGGCGAGCAAGCCCGAGCGCATGGCCTTCGTGGACGTCCTCAAACTGTTGGAGGGCTACGGCGTGCTCCTCACCGTGGACGGCGTCACGGAGAGCTTCGTCGACTCTGCGAAGGCCAAGGTGCTCTACCGGGTCGATGCCACCGTACTGATGCGCCTGCTCGCCGCGCCGGTCGGGCCGTCCCGGCTGGCGGTGCCGGCTGAGGACGTACCGCTGCGCTTCGAGGAACTCCTGCGGGGCACCGTGCGCGAGAGCCGCTACGGCGGTGCCGAGGCCTCCGACGCGCAGCGCAACCTCCGGCTGCGCCACTCGGTGCTGCGCCGGCTCCTCGACGATCCCGTGCTCCACCACGACGAGCTCACCGCCGACGAACTGACCTACCTCGCCTCGCCGACCGGGCGCCAGATCGTCCGTCGGGCCGCCGAGCAGGGCGGTTTCGTGCTGGAGGAACGGGCAGACGGCCTGCTGTTCGTCGACCCGGAGGGGATCGCCACCGACAGCCGCTTCCCGGACGACTCCGCGACGGCCCGGGTCGCCGCCCTGCTCCTGCTGGACCCGTTGACATCCGCGCCCGATGGGCTGACACCGGAACAGCTCACCGTCGAGGCGAAGGACCTCCTGCGGCGTTTCCCCCAGTGGGCGAAGAGCTACCAGTCGGAGGACGGCGCCGAGCGCCTCGGGGCCGACGCCGTCCGCGTCCTCCGCGACTTCGGCCTGGTCCGCCGGATCGGCGACCGCACCGTTCCGCGGCCCGCGGCGTTCCGCTACCGGACCACCGTCGCCGACGGCCCCGCGACCTGACCAGGGAAGGCTTCCGATGACCACGACACGGCTCCCGCAGCGCTCGGCGTTCCAGACCGCGGACCCGGCGGTGCGGTGGCGGCCAGCCAGGGCGGGCATCCTCAACGTCTGGCGCTACTACGACGAGACCTTCACCTTCCACGAGGGCCGACTGCTGCTGCGGGGGCAGAACGGCACGGGCAAGTCGAAGGCACTGGAGGTGCTCCTGCCGTTTCTGCTCGATGCGAGCCTGCGCCCCAACCGGCTGTCCACCTTCGGCGGCTCCGAGCGCACCATGCACTGGAACCTGATGGGGGAGGGCACCCCGGGCAAGACCCGGGTCGGGTACGTGTGGCTGGAGTTCGTGCGCGACGGCGGAGACGACGACGGCGATCCGGTCCGCTTCACCTGCGGCGCCAGACTTCAGGCCAGCGTGCACACCACCAATGTCACCGCCGACTACTTCACCACCGTCGCGCGGATCGACCGCCCCGGCGGCCTCTCCCTGGTCAACGAAGCGGGCCAGCCGCTCACCCGCTCCGCCCTGGCCGAAGCCCTGCGTGCCCGGGGCGAGGTGCACGGATCCCCCGCCGACTACCGCACCACGGTCCGGAGCACGCTCTTTCCGGGGCTGAGCGAGCAGCGCTACGACGCCCTGATCACCGCACTGCTCCAGCTCCGCACCCCCAAGCTCTCCGAGCGCCTGGATCCCTCGCTCCTGTCCTCCCTCCTCTCCCGGGCCCTGCCCCCGCTCGGCCAGGGAGAGATCGCCGAACTGGCCGAGGGCTTCGAACGCCTCGACCGCCAGCGCGAGCACCTGAAGACGCTCGACGATGAGGTGGCCGCGGCCACCGCCGTCGCGAACCAGCAACGCGGCTACGCCCAGCGCGTCCTGCGCGCCGGGGCGGCGGCGCTCATCTCCGCGACGACCGAGCTGGACAACCTCACCCGCATCGCCCGGGAAAGCCAGCAGGAGCACGACACGGCCCTTCAGCGGCGGGCGGACGGCAGGACGGCGCAGGCGGAACTCGAACACCGACGACAGGAGATCGAAGGCGCCATCGAGGGGCTGCGCGACTCCGAGGCCTACCGGCAGGGGCAGGAACTCGACCAGCTCCGCCGCCGGGCCGACCAGGCCGCCAGGACGGCCGACCGTCTTCGGGCCGCCGCCGCGCGGAAGGCCCGCGCGGCCCACAAGGACGCCGAGCATGCCGACGACGCGCGGCTGCGCTCCGAACAGCGGGCCGAACGCACCCTGGCAGCCAGGGAGGAGTCACGGGGCGCGGCGCGGCGAGCCGCCATGGAGTCCGTCTGCGCCGAGCTGCAGACACTGCTCGACACCACTCCCGGCCCCTCCGGGGACCTGGAGGAGCAGGGGCACCGCGCACGCCGCCTCCTGCGCGCTGCGGTCGCCTCGCGGCACCGCCAGGTCGGTGAGGTCCGCGACGTCGTCGCACGCCATGAGCGGTGCGTCGCCGACCGGACGACGGCGGAGCAGCACCTCGACGCGGCCCGCGAACGGCTGACCGACGTGACGACGCGGCGTGAGGCACACGCCCACGCCTACGAGATCGCCGTCGAGGCCCACGCCGACCTGCTGCGCCGATGGGCGACGGCCGACTGCACCGAGCTGTCCATCGACGACACCGAGGAACTGGCGTCCCGCGCCGCCGTCGAGACCGAGGTCCTCGCGCTGGTCGAGGCCGCCGCCCGGGCAGCGGAGAGTTCCATCACCGCCGACGAGACGACCGTCCGCGCGGGCTGGGACACCGCCCGCGCCCGGCGTGACGGCATCGTCGGGGAACTGGAACGCACCGCGGCCGCGGTCGACCTCCCACCGGTGCCGCCACGGACCCGTACCACCGACCGATCGGTCCTGCCGGGAGCGCCGCTGTGGCGACTGCTGACCTTCCGGCCGCACGTGCCGCCCGCCGACCAGGCGGGCATCGAAGCGGCGCTGGAGGCAGCCGGCCTGCTCGACGCCTGGCTGACCCCCGACGGCGGCCTCGCCGTCGACGGCCACGACACCCTGGCGGACCCGGCGTCGGCCGTGCCCGCACCAGGTCCGTCGCTGCTCGACGTCCTCGCCCCGGAACCCGACTGTCCGGTGCCGCCCGGTCAGGTACAGCGGCTGCTGGCCGGCATCGCCTACGGCCGCACACTTCCGACCGGCCATCCTGCCGCCGTGGCGGCGGACGGGAGCTGGCGGCTGGCGGCGGCGGTCGGCTCCTGGACCAAGACCGAGTCCAGCCACATCGGCGCGGCGGCCAGGGAGCGGGCCAGGCAGCGACGGATCGCCGACCTCACTGCCGAACTGGCCGAGGCCGACACCGCCGTCACCGGCTTCGAGACGCGGCTGCGCACCCTCGCCGACCGCCGGACCCGCCTCGCTGCCGACCTCCGCTCCCGCCCGCACCATCGGGAGGTGGCGCAGGCCAGGCGCGCCTGGGAACGGTCCGAGTCCGAGGTGGGCGCCCGCGAGGACGCCGTCCGCGAGGCCGTTGAACGGCTCGCGCGGCAGGAGGACGCCGTCGCGAACGCGATGAGGGCGCTCGCCGCCGCCTCGGCCGAACACGCCCTGCCGACGGAACGCGCCGCCCTGGACGCGACGGCCGAGGCCGTCGACGCGCTGCGCGAGCGGGCCGACCTCTGGCTCGACGTCCACCTCGGCTGGACGGCCGCCCGGCAGGCCTGGGACACCGCACGCGGCCACGCCGAAGCGTCCCGCGCGGCGGCAGCCGAGAGCCTGGCCGAGGCCGAGGACGCGGAGTCGGCCGCCCGCGGGCTCCGGTCCGCGCTCCGGGCCGTCGAGAGCGCCGTCGGGGAGGACTACCGCCAAGTGGCGGCCCGGATCAGCGACCTCCGCACCGAGCTCGACCGCACCCGCCGTGAGATCGACGCCGGTACGCGGGTACTCCTCGACCTCGAAGGCCGGATCGGCGCACTGGGCACCGCCATGAACCACGATGCGGCCCGGCGCGACGACGCCGTGGCAGCCCGCAACGAAGCAGCGCGGGGCTTTCGGCGCCTGTGTGTCCTCGGATTCCCCGAGGACGCGGGCCTCGACCTCACCCTCACCTCCGCGGACGGCACTCGCGCCACCCTCGAAGCGGCGCGTGAGACGGCTGCCACCTGGCCTAACCTGCCGCACGGCACCCGAAACCTCGGCGACGCGCTGAACCGCCTGTCCGAGGCTGTCCACCGGGCCCGCCAGAGCCTCAGCAGCCGGGCCGACCTCGAACTCGAAGCCGAGGAGGACATCCACGTCCTCACCGCCACCGTCGACGGAATCCGGGTCGGTGCGACCGGCCTCCTGACGATTCTCACCGGTGACCGCGACCGCAGCCAGGATGACATCACCGCCGCCGAACGAGGCCTCTTCGACCGGACCCTCACCGGCGACACCCGCCGCCACCTCGCCTCCCGGATCCGGCAGGCCGGCGAACTCGTCGAGCGGATGAACGGCCACCTCGAACGGGTGCGGACCGCCTCGCGGGTGGCAGTCCGGCTGGTCTGGCAGATCCACCCCGACCTGCCCGCCGGCACCCGGACGGCGCGCGAACTGCTTCTCAAGGACCCGGCGCGGATCACCGAAGCCGACCGCGAGGCCCTGCACGCCTTCTTCCGGGGCCGCATCGAGGAGGCCAAGACCCGCAACACGGCCGCGACCTGGGAGGAGCAGCTCGCCGAGGTCCTCGACTACACGGCCTGGCACCAGTTCGTCGTCAAGCTGGACCGCGCCAACGGCTCCGGATGGCAGCTGCTCACCAAGAAGCTCCACGGCGCGCTCTCGGGCGGCGAGAAGGCCATTGCCCTCCACCTGCCGCTCTTCGCCGCCGTGGCGGCTCACTACGAGGCGGTGCCGGAGTCGCCGCGACTGATCCTGCTCGACGAGGTCTTCGTCGGCGTCGACACCGTCAACCGCGGGCAGGTCTTCGGCCTCCTCGCGGCGCTCGACCTCGACCTGGTGCTCACCTCCGACCACGAGTGGTGCACCTACCGGGAACTCTCCGGGATCGCCGTCCACCAGCTGATCACCGGCAGTGACGGCGATGATGCCGTCACCAGCGCCCGATTCACCTGGACGGGCACCGACCTGCTACCCGACGAGGCCGACGCGGAGGAACCGGCATGACGGACCGCCACCCTCTCGACCTCCCTGAGCTTCGACCTCTGTGGTCGGCCGTGCACGACCGTCTTTCGACCGGCCGCCCTGTCAGCCGGGTTCGATCAGGACCACTCGACGACGCAGGCCGGGAGGCGCTGGCCGACCTTCTCGGACTCGACCGGCTTCCCGATACCGAGCCGACGATTTCCCTCGCCGAACTCAATGGTGCCGTGCTGGACGCCTGTGGCCGGCCCGTACGGGACACCGTGACCGCGATCCTCGGCCCGATCCACGACCGGGCCGCTGAGCGCAGACGCAAGGCAAGCCAACGCGACGCCCTGTGGGACTGGTTGGCCGGTCACGACGTGGTCACTGCCCAGCCCGCTCTCCTGGAATGGGTCGGCCACCTGCGGACCAACGGTCTCGTCGACGGCTCACCTGATCGGGCCCGGGCCCTGCTGAGAGCCACGCTGACCGTCCTCGCCGCACTTCCTGCCGACGGCGAGCCACTACCGGTCCTCGCCGCCCGCCTCCTCGACGGAGACTCGCACGCCCTCGACGACGGGACGCGGCTGTCCAACTTCGTCCTGCGCGCCCTGGCAGCGCTGTACGGCACCGACCTGCCGGACAGCGCCGAGGCCCGGCGAGTGCTCTGGAGCCGGGCCGGCGTGGCCGACGATCAGCTCTCCGCCACCGTGCTCGCCGCCGGTCTGCGCTTCGACGGCGACGGCCCGGTAGCGCGGGTCTCCCGCATCTGCGCCGACTCCGGTCATCCCGTCAGCCTCACCCTCGCCCAACTCCGCACGCCCGGTGACTGCACCGGCCCTGCGGGGCCAGTGCACATCACCGAGAACCCCAGCGTGCTCGCCCTGGCCCTGCGCCGCTTCGGGCATCGCTGCCCGCCACTGGTCTGCACCTCCGGCTGGCCCAACACCGCCGTGATCCACCTGCTGCGTCGACTCGCCGACGACGGCGCCTCCCTGCGTTACCACGGAGACTTCGACGGCGAGGGCATCCGCATCGCGGCCCACGTCCTCGCCAAGACCGGAGCCGTCCCCTGGCGGATGACAGCCGCTGACTATCGCGCTGTCGCGCCCCGGGTTCCCTTGGGCCCCGATCCGGGTCGTCTCACCGCCGCTCCTTGGGACCGGGCGCTCGTCGACTCCATGGCTGAACTGCGCATCACAGTGGTGGAGGAGGTGGTCGCCGACCTGCTCCTCGACGACCTGGCAGATCATCGACACGAATAGAATGACAGCCTGTTCGGCGGACTGAGGGCTACCACCAGCGCTTCGGCCTCGTCCACGTCGGCTTCGAGACCCAGCGCCGCACCCCGAAGGCCTCGTACGCCTGGTGCCTCCCCGGGGAGGCCGGCCGGCTGCGGGCCGCTCTTCCGGCACGGGTTCACCCGCACGCCCCGAGCGCCGGTCCCGGGCTGCATGAGGAACCGGTCGAGGGCCCGGCGGCGGCTTCGCTGGAGCCGGCCGCCGGGCCCTCGGGCTGGGTCAGCTCAGCGTGCGGACCGCGGCGGCGTCGTAGGGGTGGAGGTCGGCGAAGCGGCCCGTGAGGACCTTGGCGGCCCAGTGCGGGTCCTGGAGGAGGGCGCGGCCGACGGCCACCAGGTCGAACTCGTCGCGCTCCAGCCGGTCGAGCAGGTCGTCGATGCCCTGGACCGGCGCACCCTCTCCCGCGAAGGCACGGACGAAGTCGCCGTCGAGGCCGACCGATCCGACGGTGATGGTGGGGCGGCCCGTGAGCTTCTTGCTCCACCCGGCCAGGTTGAGGTCGGAGCCGTCGAACTCGGGGATCCAGTAGCGGCGGGTCGAGGCGTGGAAGGCGTCGACGCCGGCCTCGGCGAGCGGGGTGAGGACCGCCTCCAGTTCCTGAGGGGTCTCGGCCAGGCGGGCGTCGTAGTTCCCCGACTTCCACTGCGAGTAGCGGAAGATCACCGGGAACTCCGGGGAGACGGCCTCGCGTATCGCGGCGACCAGTTCGGCGGCGAACTTCGTCCGGGCGACCGGGCTGCCTCCGTAGGCGTCGGTGCGGCGGTTGGTGCCGGCCCACAGGAACTGGTCGAGCAGGTAGCCGTGGGCGCCGTGCAGTTCGACCCCGTCGAAGCCGATCCGCTCGGCCGCCGCGGCGGCCTCGACGAAGGCGCCGGTGACGGCGTCGAGGTCGGCCCGGGTCATCGCCCGGCCGGTGCCTTCGGTGCCGTCCAGCCGGATGCCGGACGGGCCGATGGCGGGGGCGTCGGCGAACGGCGGGTCGCCCTGCCTGCGCTCCATGCCGATGTGCCACAGCTGCGGCACGATGGTGCCGCCCGCCGCGTGGACGTCCTCGGCGACGCGGGCCCACCCGGCCAGCTGCTCCTCGCCGTGGAAGCGCGGGATGTCGTCGGCCTGGCCGGCGGATTCGTGGCCGACGTACGTTCCCTCGGTGACGATCAGGCCGACGCCCGAGGCGGCGCGGCGGGCGTAGTAGGAGCGCACGTCCTCGCCGGGCACGCCGCCGGGGGAGAACCTGCGCGTCATCGGCGCCATGGCGATGCGGTTGGGCACGGTCAGCCCGTTGATGATGACGGGACGGGAGAGGATCTCGGCCGCGCGGGAGGCTGCGGGCTCGGTGCCGGTCATGGGGGTTCCTCGCGGGAAGCGGTGGTGTGCACCGGAACGGAAGTGGTTGCCCGTACCAACCACCCCGTCGGCCGCCGCATTTCGCCGGCCGGGCGGGGACCGCTGTGATCCAGGCCACGGCGGCGCCGCCGGGGGGCCGGGGGCAGGCGGGTCGGCGGGGCCGAGGAGTGCGCCTCTTCGCGGCCGCTCGTCGGTCGGTGGGCGCACGGGCCTGGCGCGGTGGTCGGCCGGGGGCCACCATGGGCTGTTCTCGGTCAGGACGACGGCCCTCGGATACGGCCCGCTTCCGCGTCCCCACCGCACCGTGCGACCGGCCACGCGGCACCGCGCGGTGCGGTGGGGCGGGCGTGCGCGCCGCACCGGACGGCTGCCTCCGTCCGGCGCACGGCGGCCCGGCGGGGCTCCGGTGGTGTGCGGACGGCCGGTGCCGCAGGGGGGTGGACGGCCGCTGTAGCGCCGAGCGCGCCGGTCCGTTCGCGGTCGGGCGCGCCTTCTCGCCCGGTTGGTTACCCGCAAGTCATGAAAACTTGCTGTAAGCCGTGCAGGATCATTGACTTGATCGGACATCAGCCCATACGGTCTGGCCCTGTCAAAACGGGTGGCCCCCGGCGGAGCGTGTGCCGAGCGGGCGGATCGTGTCATCGCAGGGCTGGTCAGGGTCGGTGTCAATTCTTCGTCGGTGCGCCTTCGGCGTGCCCGGACGCGGTGGTCGACGGGGGGCGGGGTGGGCATGGCAGCGGAGGTCGGACAGGGCGGCGGCGCCAGGTTCACGGTGCTCGGGCTGCTCGCCATCGCGGACCACCGGGAGACCGCGGTGCTCCAGCCCTCCAAGCCGGCCTCGCTGCTGGCGGCACTGCTGACCCGCCCCAACGCCGTCGTCCCGGTGGAGTCGCTCCAGCGGGCGATCTGGGGCGAGGAGATCCCGGCCACGGCCAA
The DNA here is from genome assembly GCF_055575155.1 of Kitasatospora sp. NPDC034533. Taxonomy (NCBI): domain Bacteria; kingdom Bacillati; phylum Actinomycetota; class Actinomycetes; order Kitasatosporales; family Streptomycetaceae; genus Kitasatospora; species Kitasatospora sp. NPDC034533. The sequence goes on along the minus strand of NZ_JBVITE010000031.1, from coordinate 18,762 downwards.
GGCGGCACTGCACTCCTGCGTGCTGAGGCTGCGGCGGCTCTTCGCCAAGTACGGCATCTCCGGCAGCACCATCGAGGCGCTGCCGGGCGGTTACCGGATGGGCGTCGATGAGCGCACCCTCGACCTGCTGGAGTTCCGGGGGTTGCTCGACCGGGCCGGCCGAACCACCGATCCCGTCGCCGAACTCGCCCTGCTGCGCGCCGCGTTGGACCTGTGGCAGCCGCCGGTTCTGGGCAATGTGCACTCCGACGTCCTGCACCGCGAGGAGGTGCCGCGGCTGTCGGAGGAGTGGCTGCGGACCGTCGAGCGGGTCTACGACATCGAGCTCGCGCTCGGCCGATGTCGCGAAGTCCTGGCCGAGCTCTGGTCGTTGGCCAGATCGCACCCGGCCCACGAACGGTTCTGGGAACAGCTCATCGAGGCGCTGTACCGCACCGGCCGGCGCGCCGACGCCCTCGCCGAGTACCGGCGGGTCCGCGACCACCTGCACGACGAACTCGGCGTCGATCCGGGACCGTCGCTGCAACGCCTCGAACTAGCCGTGTTGCGCGGCAAGTCACTGACAGCGGAGGACCCCTCCCCATCGGCCGCCGCCGGATCGCCGTCCCGGTCGGCACCGGCACCGGCACCGGCACCGGCACCGGCAGCGGCAGTGGCGGCGGCGTCCGGGCGAGGAGCCGGCACCGCCCGGCCCTCGGCAGCGGGGGCGATCGCCGGATCCGCCACCGGAGAAGTCGTCCTGGCGAGCCTGGTCCAGGCCGGGCTGCTCCAGGAGGGCCCGAACGGCCAGTACCGGGTGCACGAGCTGCTCCGGGCCTTCACCCTCGCGGCGGCCGGCAGTTGGGCCCGCTCCCCGGACGGGCCGGGCCCGGCGCCGCCGGCCGCCGGCACCGATCCGCTCCCATCCGCGCGGCAGCCAGCCGCCCCGTTGCGTACCACTGAGGTGTGAGGGACATGCCCCCGTACGAGGAGATCGCCGACAGCCGTCCACGGATCCGCCGCGACGTGCTCTACACCCGGACCCCCGAGGGGGTGCTGTTCCACAACGCCCACGGCGGCTTCAGCCTCACCGCGAAGGACGCCTACCGCTTCGCCTCGCTGATCGTGCCGCATCTGAACGGGCGCCACACCGTGGCCCGGATCAGCGAGGGATTCGGCGAGCACCACCGCGCCATGCTCACCGAGCTGGTCCGCACCCTGTACGCCCGCGGCTTCGCCCGTGACGCCGGACCCGATCCCGAGGGGCCCTCGCCGCTCGCACCCGAGGTCACCGCCCGGTTCGGCCCGCAGATCGAGTACGTCGACCACTACGTGGGCGGCGCCGAGGAGCGCTTCCACCGGTTCCGGGAGACCAGGGTCGCCGTCCTCGGCGACGGCGAACTCGCCCGGTGGAGCGCGCTCAGCCTGGTGCGCAACGGCTGCGCCACGGTCGGCGTGCTGCCGGCCCCGGCCGAGCCGGCCGGCTTCGCCGAAGTCGAGGCGGAGGCCGCCGAACTCGCCAAGGCCGGCTGCCCGGTGACGGTCACCACCCTGGCGACGGATGCCGCCGCCTCCGGTGGCCCGACGTGGGCGGAGCTGGACGGGTTCGACGTGGTGCTGGTGACCGGCCCGGCCGGAACCCGGCGGATCAGCCGACTGCTGGAGGAGGGCATCCCGCCCGGCCGGCTGCTGCTGCCCGCCTGGACGATCGGCGGCAACGCGGTGATCGGCCCGCTGATGTCCGCCGACCGCGCCGGATGCTGGGTGTGCGCGACGCTGCGCCTCGGCGCGGCCGGACGGCCCGGCGACGCGGCCGAGCTGTGGAGCGGCCTCGCGCCCCTGGCGCCGCTGGCCGCCGACGGCCGGGAGCCGTACGGGCCGCTCGCCGCGATGCTCGGGAACCTGCTCGGCTACGAGGTGTTCCGGCTCGCCACCGGCGCGCTGCCCGCCGAGACCGACGGACGGTTGCTGGTGCAGGACATGGACTCGCTGGACGTCGTCGGTGAGCCGCTGCTGCCGCACCCGCGGTGTCCGCGCTGTACCGACCTCGCCGCGACGGACGGGACCGCGACGGACGCCACCGCGACGGACGGGAGCACGGCGGACGCCACCGCGACGGACGGGAGCACGACGGACCTCACCGCCGACGCCCTCGCCGGGCCCGAGCCCGCGGAACACCAGCCCTCCGAACAGGACGCGTCCGAAGCGGCCCTGGCCGAGCTGGACGCCCGCGCCGTGCTGGTCGGCCCGTACGCCGGGGTGTTCGCCGGCTACGCCGACGACGCCTGGCGGCAGACCCCGCTGAAGCTCGGCACCGTGAGCCTGCACCTGGCTCCCGGCCGGCGACGGGAGATCTCCGCCGCCGACGTGCACCACGTGGCGGGGGCGCGGCTGCGCGCCCTGTACCGGGCCGCCGAGGTCTACGTCGAGCACGTGGTCCCGCCCGCCTCGGCGGGCGGGGGCGGCGCGGAACTCGCCCGGGTGCGCCCGGAGTCGCTGAGCACCGCCAGCGGGGTGCCGCTGGACACCGTCCGCGACTGGAGCCCCGCCACCTCGCTGCTGACGGGCGATCGGGTGCTCGTCCCCACCGCCGCGCTGCGCACCTTCGGACTGTACAACCGGGACCGGGCCTTCGAGGCCACCTCCGCCGGAACCGGCGCCGGCGGCACGCTCGCCGAGGCGGCCGCGCGCGGTCTGCGTACGGCGCTCGGGTACGACGCGCTGTGCCGGGCCTTGCGCGGGCGGCTCGCGCCGGTCGCCGTACCGCTGGAGGCGCTCGACCAGGACGTGCAGCTCACCTTCCTCGCCCGCTCGGCCCGCAACCAGGGCCTGGAGCTGGAGCTGCTGCGGCTCGGTGGCGCCGAGGAGCCGATTCCGGTGGTGCTGGCCAGGGCGGTCGACCCCGGCGCGGACCGGTACCGCTGGGCGCTCGGCAGCGGCCTCGGCCTGCGGGGCGCCGTGCTGGAGGCGGTCCTTGACCTGCTCGGTGCGGTGCAGCTCGACCGCGACCCGGCCCGCGAGGACGGTTCCTACGACGGTGATCCGGCGGGTGAGGACGGTGCCTACGGTGGTGATCCGCTGATCGGCGAACTGGACCCGGCCGTTCTGACGCCCGTCGACAAGGCCGAGGCCATGCTCGGCGACGACCTCGACTGGGCGCGGGTACTGGAGCGGCTCCGTGCCGCAGGCCGGGACGTCCTGACGGCCCCGTGCGGCCCGGCCGACCTGCGGGCCGGCCGGATCGAGGTGGTCAAGGTGCTGCTCACGGACGGGACTTCTCATGCCTGAGGCCGTCCTGAGTCGCCCGCCCGGCACCGGTGCGCCGGCGGGTGTGGCGTACGCCGGGCCTTGGCGCGACTTCTTCGAGGATCTGGCGCGCGCATTGACGGAACGTCAAATCGCTTCGGCCCAACTGGCGATGCTCGGATCCCGCGACGAACTCACGGTGGACGAGGACGGCGCCCGGCCCGGCGTGCGGTGGCCGGTGCCCGTGCGCGTCTACGGCCACCACGCGGTCGTGGGGCCGGACGCCCCACCCGCCGACGGCGGTGCGCCCCGGCCCTGCCCGCGCTGCCTCGCCCGGCGCTGGCAGGCCGTCCGCTCCGGCCCGCTGCGCGACGCGCTCGAACTGGGCGGCGACACCAGGGCGGCGGGCAGCCCGCCGTGGGCGGTGCCGTTCCTCACCGACGCGCTCGCGGCGCTGCTCGCGGCCCGGGCGGTCCTCGCGGAGCGCCGCCCGGCCGGCAGCGGTGACCGCCCCACCGTCCACCTGCTCGACCTGGAGACACTGCACGTCAGCGGCTTCCCACTGCTCGCCGACGCCGAGTGCCCCCGGTGCGGGCGGCCCGTCGAGGACAGTGCCGAGGCCGCCCGGATCGAGCCGGTGAGCCGCCCGAAGCGCTCGCCCGAGGACTTCCGGCTGCGCGCCGTCGAGGAGTACCGGCTGTCGCTGCCCGCGTTCGTCAATCCGGTGGCCGGGATGCTCGGCCCCTCGGTGGTCCCCGATCTGGTCTCCGCCTCCACCTCGTCCACGGTCGGCTGCTTCACCATGCGCTCCGGCGACTACCTGCGGGAGTGCTTCTGGGGCGGCCACACCCCGGCCTACCGGTCCAGCACCGAGGTCGGCCTCCTGGAGGGGCTGGAGCGGTTTGCCGGGATGCGGGCGCGCGGCAAGCGGACCACGGTGGTCGCGGCCTTCGACGACCTCGGGGACCAGGCGCTCGACCCCCGGGTCTGCGGCCTCTACCCGGAGGAGTTCCACCGCGCGAGCGGGGTGCGCCCGTTCTCGCCGAGCCGGCCGATCCCGTGGGTCTGGGGGTGGTCGCTGCGCGACCGGCGCCCGCTGCTGGTGCCGGAGATCCTGGCCTACTACCACGCGCCCGGCGGGGTCGAGAACCGCTTCGTCCAGGAGAGCTCCAACGGCTGCGCCTCCGGCGGCTGCCTGGAGGAGGCGATCTACTTCGGGCTGATGGAGGCGGTCGAGCGGGACGCCTTCCTGCTCGCCTGGTACGGCCGGCTCGCCCTGCCCGAACTGGACGGCAGGAGCAGCACCAGGCCGCAGACCAGGGCGATGGTGGACCGGTTGGAGATGTACGGCTACCGGGCCCGGTTCTTCGACACCCGGATCACCTTCCCGATCCCGGTGGTGACCGCCGTCGCCGAGCGGATCGACGGCGGGCCGGGCCGGCTCTGCTTCGGGGCGGGCGCGAGCCTGGACCCGGAGGCGGCGCTCTGGGCCGGCCTGTGCGAGATCGCCACCGACGCCGTCAACCTGCGCAGCCGCACGGCCCGGGAGGAGCGCAGACTGCGGGCGATGGCCGAGGACTTCGACCGGGTGCGGGTGCTGCACGACCACCCGCTGCTGTACGGGCTGCCCGAGATGGCGCCCTACGCCGACTTCCTGCTGAAGGCCGACGTCCCGCCGGGGGCGGAGCGCGAACCGGCCCCGCCGGGACGGCTCGCCGAGGGGTCGCTCGCTCCCGGCGACGACCTCCGGGAGGACCTGCGGCGCTGCGTGGACGCGGTGGCGGCGGCCGGCTTCGACGTCGTCGTGGTCGACCAGACCATGCCCGAGCAGCGCGCCTCGGGCCTGCACACCGCCTCGGTGCTGGTCCCCGGGCTGCTGCCGATCGACTTCGGCTGGCGGCGCCAACGGGCGCTGACCATGCCCCGGTTGCGGACCGCGCCGCGCGAGGCCGGACTGCGCGAGCACGACCTGCGGGCCGAGGATCTCAACCCCGCCCCGCACCCCTTCCCCTGAGCCCCGCCCTGCCCGGGCACCGGCGACCATCGGCCGCCGGGACGGACCGGGCGCACGAGAGAGGAACGATCATGGGCTACGCGCGCGAGTACGCGTCCGCGGTGCTGTGGCGGGGCCGGATCCCGATGGAGCCCGCCGACTTCGTGCCCGACTGGGCCGATCGGCCGAGGAAGGACAAGTACTTCCCCGCCGCGCCGCACTTCCCGCTGCCCGACTGCCCGCCCGATCCGGAGGCGGAAGTCCGGCGCGGCCTGTTCGGCCCGCGCGGCGAGGACGGCTTCACCCTGCCGCTGCTCGGCGGAATGCTCCGGGACTCCTACGGGCTGACCGGCCGGCGGCTCGCCGTGCAGGCCAACTCGGACCTGGGCACGCTGCCGCGCTACCCGCACGCCAACTTCTCGCGGGGCACCGCGTCGGGCGGCGGCCTCTACCCGATCGGCATCCACTGGGCCGGCGGCGCGAGCGGCCCGCTGACCCCGGGCGTCCACCACTACGCCACGCCGCACCACGCGATGCGGCGGCTGCTGACCGGCGACGTGACTGCCGAGGTGCGGGCGGCACTGGGCGGCCTCGCCGAGGACTGCGACCAATTCCTGCTGCTGACGGTCAAGTTCTGGCAGAACGCCTTCAAGTACAACAGCTTCGCCTACCACGTGGTCACCATGGACGTCGGCGCGCTGCTGGAGACGTGGCGGATCTGGGCCGGGGCGCGGGGCCTGCACCTCGGCGCCGCGCTCTGGTTCGACGAGGAGCGGCTCGGCCGGCTGCTCGGACTGCGGCCGGAGCAGGAGGGCGTGTTCGCCGTCGTCCCGCTGCGCTGGGCCCGGCCGACGGCCGCCGCCCGGCAGCCCGCGCCGCCCGCGCCGCCCGGGGCCACCGGAGCCACGGCGCCGACCGGGGCCGCCCTGCCGCCCGCGCCCACCGGGCCCCGGATCCGGGCGGTCGACCAGGAGCGCTCCCGCAAGGTCATCACCTTCGACACCGTCCGGCGCATCCACGAGGCGACCCTCGACGGCGCCGCCGACCGCCCGGCGCCCGGGGTCCTGGACGCGACGCTGGAGGAGGCCTGGACCAGGCTCCGGGCGGCGGCCGAGCCGGAGCGCCCGGTCGGCGAACCGGTCGTGCTGCCCGCGCCGCAGGACACCGGCCTGGGCGTCCGGGAGGCGCTGCGGGCCCGGCGCAGCAGCTTCGGACGGTTCACCGGGCAGCCGCCGATGACGGCCGGGCAGCTGTCCACCGCGCTCGCCGCGGCCGCGGCGGCGGGCCGGCTGGCGGGGTGCGCGGAAGGCCCCGGCACGGCGTCGCTGACCCGGCTCCACGTGTTCGTCAACCACGTCGCGGGCGTGCCCGCCGGAGCCTACGCGTACGAGCCGGCCGACCGCTCGCTACGGCCGGTGAAGACGGGCCCGCAGGGGTGGTTCCTGCAACGGAACTACTTCCTGGACAACTACAACCTGGAGCAGGCCGGGGCCGTGATCGTGGTCACCGCGCCCACCCCGGCCGTGCTGGACGCCGTCGGGGACCGGGGACTGCGGCTGGTGAACGCCGCGGTGGGCGCGAGCTCGCAGGCCCTCTACACGGTCGCCCCGGCGGCGGGGCTCGCCTGCGGGGTGGCCCTCGGCTTCGACTCCGTCTCCTACACCGAGCACCTGGGCCTCGCGGACGGCGAGGAGCTGCCCCTGCTGATCATGATGGTCGGGCAGGAGCACCGCAGCCCGGCCGACTTCGACCACGCGATCGCCTGACCGGCCGGAGGAACGTTGACCACCACGCAATCCCCGGTGACCCCGGAGGGCGGTGCAGCCGCCGCCGGGCGGCGGGGCCCGCTCGGCGCCCGGCCCCTGGGGCTCGGCCCCCGCTTCATGCTGCGCTTCGGCGGGCTGCCCGTCGAGGCGGTGCACGGCCTGCGGTCGGCCGAGGCCTTCGACTGGGCCGAGGAACTGGTGGCCGAGGAGGAACGGCTCGCCGACCTGGGCGCCCGGCTCAGCGAACCGCTCTCGGCGCTCGTCAAGGCCGCCCCCGACGCCGGCCGGCGCCGCCGGCTGCTGGAGCTGCGCCGGGGGGTGTTCAACAACCGGCTGCCCGACCGGCCCGCCGACGCCCTCGACGAGGTCCTCGCCGAGGTCGGCCGACTGGACGCCGAGAGCGGCGAGTTGCTCGCCCGGTGGCTGACGGCACGCGGCCGCCTGTCGCACCTGCGGGACACCGGGGCCGCCGCCTTCGACCGGGAACTCGTGCGTACCCGGGGCGAGTTGCGCCGCCTCGCGGACCTGGACGAGCTGAGGCTCGGCCTGCTGCTCGCCTCGCCGTCCCTGGAGGGGCGCCTCGGCGGCCTCGGCGCGCCGAGCGCGGCCCCGGACAAGCGCACCCGCAAGATGGAGCGGTCGCTGCTGTCGTACCTGTACCGGACGGCCTGCAAGACCAGCCCGTTCAGCACCTTCACACCGGTGGCCGCCGGTACCTTCACGGCCGGCACCCACACCTCCGGCACCTCCATGGCCGGCACCTCCATGGCCGGCACCGCCACCGCCGGCACCGTCACCGCCGGTACCTTCACGGCCGGTGCCCCCGCCTCCGGGCCGGACCGCGCCGAGGTGCCGCTGGGTGCCGGTCGCGGCAGCCACCCCAGGCTGAACGTCGTGGTCCTCGCCCGGCTGGCCGAACTCATCGCCGCCGACCCGGAGCGCAGGAGCGACCTGCCGGTGGCCCCCGCCTCCGGCGTGGAGCTGACCGAGGACCGGGTCCGCTACGTGCGGCGCTCCGTCACCGCGGGCGACGGCAGCGCCCCGGTCAGCTTCGACGCCGCCCGGGACCGGCTGTTCTTCCTGCGCCTCAGCGGAGTCCTGGAACGCCTGCTGGACCTCTTCCGGCAGCGGCCGCGGATCCGCTACGGCGAACTCGCGACCGAACTCGGCGCCGGAACCACCGACGGTGTCGGCGACGCGGAGCGCTACCTCGCCGCCCTGCTGGAGGTCGGCATCATCCAGCTGCCCCTGCTCGCCACCGACGTGCACACCGCCGACCCGCTGCGCTCCTTCCAGCAGGCCCTGCGCTCGCTCGACCGCCCCTGGGCGGAGGAGGTCGCCGACCGGCTCGCCGCGCCGATCGCCGCGCTCGACCGCTACCCGGCGGGCGACGTCGCGACCCGGCGGACCCTGCTGGCCGAGATCCGTGCCGAACTGGCCGCCATCCAGGCCGACTTGGGCGATCCGCAGGCGGCGGTACCGCAGACCCTGCTCTACGAGGACGTCTCCGCGGGGGAGGTGGAGGCCGACGCGCGCCTGTGGACCGAGCTGGCGGCCCGGCCGCTGGCGGACCTCACCCGCATCCTCCCGGTCTTCGACCTGGGCCTGGCCCAACGGCTCACCCTCAAGGGCTTCTTCCTCGCCCGCCACGGGCACGGCGGGCGCAGCGACGACCTGTTGCAGCTGGTGCACGACTTCCACGAGGACATCTTCAACCAGTACCTCCAGTTCACCGCCGCCAAGCCGGCCGAGGCCGAACACGGCGGCTACCCGCCGGAGGAGAACTGGCTCGGCCTCCCCGAGCTCACCGCCCTCGACCGCGCCCGCGCCGAAATCGCCCGGAGGATGCGCGCGTCGTGGGAGGAGCTGCCGGACGGCGCGGAGGAGCTGACGCTCACCCCCGCCGACCTCGCCGCCGTCGCCGCCGAACTCGGCCCGGTCGCGGGTGACTTCGCGCCGCACAGCCACTTCGTCCAGCTGGCCCGGCGGGCCGGCGATCCGCTGGTGGTGCTCAACCACTCCTACGGCGGCCTCTGCTTCCCCTTCACCCGCTTCACCCACTGCTTCGAGGACGCCGACGGCGGCGGCCTGCCCGCCGCGCTGCGCACCACCCTGCGCGCGGTGCGGCCCGAGGGAGCGGTCCTCGCCGAGGTCACCGCCGGATCGGCCACCACCAACCTGAACCTGCACGCCAGGCTGACCGATTACGAGCTGGTCTGCCCGGGCGAGACCAGTGCCGCACCCGAGGCGGCGCGGATCCACCTGGACGACCTGTACGTCGAGCACGACCCGGGCGCCGACCGGCTGGTGCTGCGCTCGCGCCGGCTGGGCGCCGAGGTGATCCCGGTCTACCTCGGCTACCTCGTCCCGATGGTGCTGCCCGAGATCCCGCGCAGCCTGCTGCTCTTCTCGCCGACCTCGCGGGTGACCCCCGAGCTGTGGCGCGGCGTGCCGACCGGACCGGAGGACGGCGGCGTCACCCGCCGCCCCCGGGTCCGCTACGGCAGCCTCGTACTGCACCGGCGCAGCTGGAGTGCCACGGCCGCCGCCCTGCCCCAACTCCCGCCGGGCGCACCAGAGTCGGAGCGGTTCCTGGAGTGGCAGCGCTGGCGGCGCCGGCACGCCCTGCCCACCCGGGTCTTCGCCCGGGTGCACCCCGAGGGCCCCGGCGCCCCCCTCGGCGCCGCCAAGCCGCAGTACGTGGACTTCGCCGCCCCGCTGTCGCTGACGGCGCTGGACGGGCTGCTGGCCGGCCGGCCCGCGCGGCTGGTGCTGGAGGAGATGCTGCCGGGCGAGGACGCCCTGCACGTGCGCTCCGCCCAGGGCCACCACGTCGCCGAACTGGCCCTGGAGATCGTGCCCCGCGCGGACGCCACCGCGCCCGAGCCGCGGCAAGGAGAACCGACCGATGACTGACCGCCCGACGCCCCCGCGCACCCCCGGGGCGGCCCCGGGCGACTGGCTCGCGCTGCACGTCTTCTACGCCGCCAGCCCGCGCCCGCTGCTGCTCCAGTGCGTCCGGCCGCTGGTCGCGGAGCTGACCGAGGAGGGCCTGCTCGCCGGGTACTTCTTCATCAACTACTGGCTGGAGGGCCCGCACCTGCGGCTGCGGCTGCGGCCCTCCTCCGCGCGGGCCGCCGAACAGGTGCGGCAGCGGGCCGAGGAGGCCGTGGCGGACTTCCTGCGCCGCCGCCCGGCCCTCTACCAGGTGAAGGACAGCTTCTTCGCCGAGCTCTACAACACCATGTTCGAGCTGGAGTTCCGCGAGGAGGAGCGCGAGCGCCTGCTCGGCCCGGACGGCCGGATGAGGCTGCGCGAGAACAACACCTTCAGCCGAGAGCCGTACGAGCGCGAGTACGGCAAGTACGGCGGCCCCGCCGGGATCGACCTCGCCGAGTGGCACTTCCAGCACTCCAGCGACCTGGTCATCGAGGCCACCCGGACCATGAACCTGCACCTGCGCACGGTGGTGCTGGGCCTCGCCGCCCAGTTGATGATGACCATGTCCGCCTGCTTCCTGCCCGACGAGGAGGGCCTGCTGTCCTTCCTCGACCGCTACCACGCCTTCTGGAACGGCGCGTTCGAGGGCACCAACTTCACCGCCCGGCAGGGCTACGACCGCGCCTACGCCGGCATGGGCGACACCCTGCCCACCAGGTTCCGGGCGATCCGCGCGGCGATCGTGGAAGGGGCGCCCGAACGGCTGCCGAGCCGGCTGCGCGGCTGGGCCGAGCACTGCCTGGAGCTGCGCGATCGGGCGGGCGACCTGGCCCGCCGCGGTGAGCTGGTCTTCCGCTCCTGGGACGGCGAGCGCGACCTGACCGTCACCGACCCGGCGCAGGCCCTGCCGATGCTGCTCTTCCCGTACGCGCACATGACCAACAACCGGCTCTCGGTCACGGTCCGCGACGAGGCCTTCCTCTCCTACGTCCTGGCCCGCGCCCTGCGCGAGCCGCAGCCCACGGTGACGCCGTGAACGGGCGCCGGCTCCTCGACCTCCAGCCGAAGATCCGCCCGGAGCTGCGCTTCGGGCGCCCGCTGCGGCGCGGCGCCGCCGAGGTCCACCTGGTCCGGGACCCTTCCGGCGGACGCCAGTTGGAGATCGGGGCGAAGGAGCACTTCATCATCGCCAGGCTGGACGGCACCCGGTCGCTGGCGGAGATCGGCGAGCAGTACGCCCTGCGGTTCCGGGCCCGGCTCGGCGAGCCACAGTGGCAGCAGATGCTGGGCCTGCTGTACAGCCGCGGACTGCTCGACGGCGCCCCGGCCCCGGCGCCCCGGCCGGGCCGGGAGCCCGCCCGGTCGACCGTGCTGGCCGGCCGGGTCCGGATGGTCGCCGACGCGCCCGCGCTGCTGGAACGGCTGCACCTGGCCACCGCCTTCGCCCGCCGGCGGCGGTTCCTGATCCCGCTGCTGGCCCTGGTGGCGGCACTGCTCACCGGCGTCGCCGTCAACCTCGCCACCCTCGTCGACGAGACCGCACGGCTCAGCGCGAACCCCGTCGCCCTGCTGGCGGTCGGCAGCCTGCTGTGGGTGAGCCTCGCCCTGCACGAACTGGCCCACGGGCTGGTCGGGCGGGCCTTCGGCGGACGGGTCGGCGAGATCGGTCTGCGCTGGGTGCTGCCGATGACCTACCTGTACTGCGAGGTGGAGGACGTGCGGTTCTTCGCCCGCCGCCGCGAGCAGATCGCCACCGCCATGGCCGGGGCCGTCATGAACCTGCTCTTCCTGCTGCCGTTCTACCCCGCCTGGCTGCTGCTGCCCCCGGACGCCCAGGCCCGCCCCTTCCTGGGCGGACTGCTGCTGCTCGGCACCGCGGTCGCGCTCGGCAACCTGCTCCCGCTGCCCCCGCTCGACGGCTACAAGGCCCTGGGGTACGCCCTGGACTGCCTCCAACTGGCCACCGAGAGCCGCCGGTTCGCCGTCCTCCTGGCCCGGGCCGCGCTGCGCCGCGACGCCACGGCGCTGCACGGCTACCCGGCGCGGCTGCGGTGGGTCTACGGCGGCTACGCGCTCGGCTGCGCGGTGGCGGCCGCCGGGCTGATCGCCGCCCTCGGCCTGCTGCTGGCAACGGAGTTCGGCACCCTCGCCGGGTACCTGCCGGTTCTGGCGGTGCTGGCGGCCCTGGTGCTGTGGGCGGGCGGCCGGGCGCTGCGGGCCCACCGCGCTCGGCGGGCGGGCTAGCGGGGGTACAGGAGCGGGTGAGCGGGGGACGAGATGTCGGCAAGGAGAGAGAGCACTGATGAGCACAGGTGACAGCCGTCCGGACGCGGCGGTGGCGCTGACCGGCGTGCGCAAGCGGTACGGCACCGTCCAGGCACTCGACGGGGTGTCACTGACGGTGGGCAGAGGCGAGTTCTTCGGCATCCTCGGCCCCAACGGCGCGGGCAAGACCACCCTGGTCGAGATCGTGGAGGGCCTGCGGACCCCGGACGCCGGCACCGTCAGCGTGCTGGGCGAGAGCCCCTGGCCCAGGAACACCGCCCTGCTGCGGCGCCTCGGCATCCAGACCCAGAGCTCGGCGTTCTTCACCCGGCTGACCGCGCTGGAGCACCTGCGGACCGTCGCCGCCCTCTACCGCCTGGACGAGGCCGCCGCCGTACGCGCCCTGGACCTGGTGGACCTCGGGGAGCAGGCCGCCCGCCGGGTGGACCAGCTCTCCGGCGGACAGCGCCAGCGCCTGGCCCTGGCCACCGCGCTCATCCACGAGCCGGAGCTGATCTTCCTGGACGAGCCCACCGCCGCCCTCGACCCGGCGGCCCGGCGCTCGCTCTGGGAGGTCCTGCGGGCCCTGAAGGGGGACGGCCGGACCATCGTCTACACCACCCACCACCTGGACGAGGCCGAGGCGCTGTGCGACCGGGTGGCGATCATCGCGCGGGGCTCCGTGCTCGCCGTGGACAGCCCCCGCCACCTGATCAAGTCGCTCGCCGCCCCCACCCGGCTGCTGGTCCCGGCCTACCGGATCGACGTCGAGGACGCCCGGCGCCTGGCCGGCGTCGACCAGGTGACCGTCGAGGGCGCCGAGGTGGTGATCTCCACCCGGTCCGCCAACCAGGTGCTGGTCGCCCTCGGCGCCCTGGTCGACCTGGAGGAGATCACCACCCGCACGGCGACCCTCGAAGACGCCTACCTGGAACTGACCGCAACGGAGCACCGATCGTGAACGCCTACACCGCCGTCACCAGGGCCAGCTACCTCGCCTACGTCCGCGACCGCACCTCGGTGATCTTCACCTTCGCGTTCCCGCTGGTCTTCCTGGTCGTCTTCGGGATGATCTTCCGGGGCCAGTCCGTCGAGGGCGGCCTGTCGTACATCAACTACATCGCCCCCGGCGTGCTCTCCTGGGGCATCGGCAACGCCGCCCTGTTCGGCGTCGCCTTCACCCTGATGCACTGGCGCCGCGACGACCTGCTGAGGCTCATCTGGCGCACCCCCACCCCGCTGCCCACCGTGCTCGGCGCCCGCTACGCGGTGGCGCTCGGCACCGGCCTGGTCCAGGCCGTGCTGTTCACCGCCGTCGCCCTGGCCGCCTTCGGGCTGCGCCTGGCCGGGTCCTGGCCGCTCGCCCTGCCGGTGCTGGTGTTCGGGATCACCGCCTTCGCCGCCCTCGGCCTGGTGGTCGGCACCCTGGCCAACACCCCCGAGGCGGTGGCCGCCGTCGCCAACTGCGTGATGGTCCCGATGGCCTTCCTCTCCGGCGCGTTCTACCCGATCGACCTGATGCCCGGCTGGCTGCAGGGACTCGCCCGCGCCCTGCCGCTGCGCTACTTCGACGAAGGGGTCACCGACGCCGTCGGCGGACGCGGCGGGGTCGCCGTCCCGCTCCTGGACTGCGCCGCGCTGGCCGGCTTCGCCCTGGCCTTCGCGCTGCTCGCCGCGAAGACCTTCCGCTGGAGCAACCGCCACTGACGGCCCCTGCCCGAACCACCGTCCCCCTGACCCGCCGCGCGGGCAGTCCGACCCCTCCCCGGCCGCAGGGCCGGGGTCTCCTCGGAGGCACCAGATGACCACCCCCGCCACCGCCGCGGCCTCCTTCGAGGCGGCCAGGGAGCGGCTGGAGCGCCGCCTCGCCGAACGGGCCGCCGGCTGCGCGGCGCCCCCACCCCAGGTGGCCGTGCTCGGCGGCGGCGACCTGCTGCGCCCCGAGCCCGCCGAGGCCGCGCGCCGACGGGCCGAGGCCACCGTCCACCTCACCGCGCAGGCCGTCCTGGTCGGCCCCTGGGGTGGCGACCAGGACGCCCCGCGGGCCTGCGGCACCTGTCTGGCCATGCGCTGGCAGCGGCTGCGCAGCCGCACCGAACGCGAGGCCCTGGAGACCGGCCTGGCGAGCACCCTGGCCGGCCCCGGCCTGCCGCCGCTGCCCGACCACGCCGTCGACGCGGTCTGGGCGCTGCACCGGCTCGCCACCGGGGCGGGCGGGCGGTCCGCCGCGCTGCCCCAGGTCTCCCGGCTCGACCTGGAGACCCTGCGGGTGCAGACCGTGCCGCTGCTCGCCGAGCCGCTCTGCCCGTCCTGCGCCGCCGCGCGCGCCGACCGGCCGGGGGAGCCGACCGGCCGGGGAGAGCCGGGCAGGCCGGGGAAGTCGGGGCACCCGGGAGAACCGGGCGAGGAGCCGGTGCTGCCGCTCGTCCCCCGGCCCAGACCGGACCCCGGCAGCCGCCGGCTGCGCCCGGCGGACTCCTACCCGCTGCCCGAGGCGGCGCTCGCCAACCCGGTCTGCGGGGTGCTCGGCGCGGGCACCTGGTCCGACGTCGTCTCACCGACCACCGCGCCGGTGGCCGGCAGCGTCTTCATGCGCGGCTACGCCGGACTCAACGACGTCACCTGGAGCGGCCAGGCCAACTCCTTCCGGGCCAGCCGGGCCCTGGCCTTCCTGGAGGGACTGGAGCGCTACGCCGGCACCCACCGCCGGACCGCCGGGCCGTTGCTGACGGACTCGTACGCCAACCTGGGCGCCGCCGCGCTCGACCCGCGCACCTGCGGGCTGTACGAGCCCCGGACCTACCGCGAGGACCCGATGCTCGACCCCTTCGACCCCGACCGGCCGATCCCCTGGGTCCAGGGCTGGTCGCTGCGGGACGAGGCACCGGTCCTGGTCCCCGCCCGGCTCTGCTACTACAGCGCCGGAGTGGCGGCCGACAACTTCGTCTTCGAGTGCTCCAACGGCTGCGCCATCGGCAGCTGCCTGGAGGAGGCGATCCTCTTCGGACTGCTCGAACTGATCGAGCGGGACGCCTTCCTGCTCGGCTGGTACGGCAACGCGGCGCTGCCCGAGATCGACCTCGCCACCGGCACCGGCCCCGCCCTGCGGGCGATGCTGGACCGGGCCGCCCTGCTCGGCTACGACGTGCACGCCTTCGACAACCGGGTGGACCTGGCCGTCCCGGTGGTCACCGCGCTCGCGGTGCGCCGCGACGGCGGCCCCGGCACGCTGGCCTTCGCGGCGGCCGCGGGCTTCGACCCGGAGGACACCGTGGAGTCCGCCGTCTCCGAGATCCTCACCTACATCCCGCACCTGCCCGGCCAGGTGCGCGAGCGCCCGGCCGAACTCGCCGCGATGGCGGATGACTTCGACCTGGTGCGGCGCCTTCCCGACCACGCGGCCCTCTTCGGCCTGCCGCGGATGGCCCGGCACGCCGGCAGCTACCTGGAGCCGTCCGCACCCGCCCGCCCCGCCGCCGAGCTCTACGCCGACTGGGCCGAGCGGTGCCCGCGCGGTTCGGACCTGCTCGACGACCTGCTGTTCTGCCGCGACGAGTTGACCGGCGCCGGATTCGACGTGATCGTGGTCGACCAGACCTCGCCGGAGCAACGGCGCCTGGGCCTGCGCACCGTCTGCACCCTGGTGCCCGGCCTGCTGCCGATCGACTTCGGATGGACGCGCCAGCGCGCCCTGGGACTGCCCCGGCTGCGCACCGCGCTGCGGCGCGGCGGCCTGCGGACCACCGACCTGACCGAGGACGAACTGCGCCTGGTACCACACCCGTTCCCGTAGCCGGGCCGGCCACGGGAACGGCGGGCGGCCCCCCGTCCCGGCGGGAACGGCAGGCGGCCCCCCGTCCCGGTGGGGACGGAGGGCCGCCACTGCGCCGCCCGCTGGATCAGGCGGTGCAGCTGGTGGTGCTGGTGGTGCTGGAACAGGTGCTGGTGCTCGAACAGCTGGTGGACGAGCCCAGCATGACCTCGCTGGTGTCCGAGTAGTCGCTGATCTCGAAGGTCTCCGACTCCAGGTTCAGGATCTCCTCGGCGAGCGAGGCGAGCGAAGTGTCGGCCATGGCCTTCTCCTTTCGGTGAGGGGAGCGATCCGGCACGGCGGCCGGACCGACGGGGGACGGGGCGGGCGACGCTCGCACGAACACCCGCTGCTCATACGTCAGTTCTACCGAGTGCCGCTGGCGGCACCGGACGCACCGCGCTGACAACTCACTGACGACCCGACGCCGAAGCCCGAGGAGCCCCGACCGATGACCCCCTTCACCCCCACCGCCGCCGAGTTCGCCCGGGCCGCCGAGCTCTACCTCGACCTGCACCGCCACCCGGAGCCCTCGGGCGCGGAGGAGCGGACCGCGGCCCGCTTCGCCGACCGGCTGGCCGAGTCCGGCTACCGGGTGACCAGGGGCATCGGCGGCCACGGCGTGGCCGCCGTGCTGCGCAACGGCGCCGGACCGGTGGTGATGCTCCGCGCGGAGCTGGACGCGCTCCCGGTGGCCGAGCGCACCGGCCTGCCCTACGCCAGCACCGCCACCGGCCGCACGGCCGACGGGCGGACGGTCCCGCTGATGCACGCCTGCGGACACGACGTCCACATGGCCTGCGCCGCCGGGGCCGCTGCCGCCCTGGCCGAGGCCCGGACGAGCTGGCGCGGCACCGTCCTGGTGGTCGGCCAGCCGGCCGAGGAGACCCTCTCCGGGGCCCGGGCGATGCTGGCGGACGGGCTCTACCGGCGCTTCGAGCCGCCCTCGGTGGTCCTCGCCCAGCACACGGCGCCGCTGCCGGCCGGGATGGTCGCCCACGGCCGGGGCCCGGTGACGGCCGGCAGCCGCTCCCTGCGGGTGGTGATCCACGGTCGCGGGGGGCACGCCGGAGCGCCCCACCTGGCGGTCGACCCGGTGGTGGCCGCCGCCGCGGTCGTGCTGCGGCTCCAGTCGGTCGTCGCCCAGGAGACCTCCCCGGCCGAGCAGCTGGTGGTCACCGTCGGATCCCTGGAGGCCGGTGGCCAGGGCAACGTGATCCCGGACCGGGCCACCCTCCAGGTGACCGTGCGGGGCTTCTCCGACCGGTCCCTGGAGCGGGCCGTGTCGGCCGTGCGGCGGATCGTCAGGGGCGAGGCGGAGGCCTCCGGCTGTCCGCGCGAACCCGAGGTCGAGGAGGTCTCCCGGTCGGGCGTCAACACCCCCGACCCCGCGCTCTCCGAGCGGCTGCGGGCGGCGCACCGCCACTCGTTCGGCGCCGAGCGCGTCGCCGACTGGCCGCCGGCCCTGGCCACCGAGGACTTCCCGCTGTTCGGCGCCGAGGGCGTGGAACTGCACGGGGTGTCCGGCATCCGCACGGCGTACTGGATGCTCGGCGTGGTCGGCCCCGACCAGTGGGCGGCGGCCCCCGGCAGCGGCGCGGCCCAGAAGCTGGCCGTCCTGCCCGCCAACCACTCGCCCGAGTTCCGCCCCCAGGTCGGCACGACCCTCCGGACCGGCATCGCCGCCCTGTCCACGGCGGCCACCGCCTGCCTCGCCCGCCCCTAGCCGACGGGCGGGTCCGGTGCGCTCCTCGGGGTGGCCGGCCCCGACGCCCCGAACCGGCGCGCCCGGGACGGGCGGACGCCCCGGCACCCGGGCGGGGATTCGCTCGAACGGCTGGTGCGCGCCGAGCCGGATTCTGACTTTCCGGTCAGTAGCCTGCGGAGCCCGACCCGACACCGACCGGAACGAGGCTCCATGGCGCACTCCCGGCCGTCCCGCCGTTCGCTCCTGCGGTCCGGGGCGGCGCTGACCGCTCTGGCGCTGGCCGGCGGCTGCTCCTCCGACGGCGGCGGAGGGGAGGAGCGCCCCGGGCCGAGCGGCACGGCCTCGGGTACGGCCGCGACCGCGAGCCCGGCGGCGGGCGGGTGGACGATGCCGGCCGAGTCCGCGCCGCACGCCCGCACCTTCATGGCGTGGCCGGCGCGGGAGCAGGTCTGGGGCGACCGGCTGCCCGGTGTCCGGCAGGACATCGCGGGGCTGGCCCGGGCGATCGCCGGCTACGAACCGGTCGTCCTACTGGCCCGCCCGGAGCAGGCGGGCCAGGCGCGGCAGGCCTGCGGCTCCTCGGTCGAGGTGCTCGAACTGGACGTCGACGACCTGTGGATCCGGGACACCGGCCCGACCTTCGTCACCGGCCCGCAGGGGATCGCCGGGGTCGACCTCAACTTCAACGGCTGGGGTGACAAGCAGATCCACGCCGATGACAGCCTGGTCGCCGGACGCCTCCTGGACCACTACCGCCTCACCCGCCTCCAGGCACCGATCACCGGCGAGGGCGGCGGCATCGAGGTGGACGGCCAGGGCACGCTGCTGGCCACCGAGAGCTCCTGGGTCAACGGCAACCGCAACCCCGGCAAGTCCCGCGACCGGATCGAGGCGGGCCTCAGGGACCTGCTCGGCGTCGAGAAGGTGATCTGGTTCCGGGGCGTCGCCGGGCAGGACATCACCTCCTAATGCTGTTGTCAAGCCGCTGATGTGACTGGGAGGTCGCCTTGGTAGCACCGTCCGTCACGGATCAGAGCCCACAGGACGTTCACCC
>NZ_JBVITE010000030.1:0-97319 GCF_055575155.1 Kitasatospora sp. NPDC034533 | reverse complement strand
GGCGAGGGAGTCCAGATCAGGCGTCACAACCGATCTTTGGACTCCCTCGCTTCATGTCATGCGCGCAGGCGAGCCCTTGGCATCAGTCATCTAGGCGGACGGCAGTTCCAGGACGAACCGGGCGCCGCACGGCGCGTGGACGGCCCGCAGGGTGCCGCCGTGCCGGGCGGCGACGTCCGCCGCGATGGCCAGGCCCAGGCCGCTGCCGCCGGCGTCCCGGCTGCGGGCCTCGTCGAGCCGGGTGAACGGCTCGAAGATCCGCTCGCGGTCCTCCGCGGGCACGCCCGGGCCGTCGTCCCGGACCTCCAGGACGGCGCCGTACGCGGTCCGCCGGGCGGACAGCACCACCTCGGCGTCCGCGTGCCGCTGGGCGTTGTCCAGCAGGTTGCGCACCAGCCGGTGCAGCCGGATGCGGCTGCCGCGCACCGGCACCGCCTCGGGCGCGTCCACCCGCAGGGCGAGCCGGGCGCCGAGGACCGGACGGTACTGGTCGGCGAGCTCGCGCAGCACGGCCGACAGGTCGACGGCGGTGAACTGGCCGGCCGCCGCCGGGTCCGAGCCCCGGGCCAGGAACAGCAGGTCCTCGGTGAGCTGCTGGAGGCGCTCGACGGAGGTGAGCGCCTCCGCCGTCGCCGCGGGCCAGTCGGTGCGCTCGGGGTGCGCCAGCGACACCTCCAGGTTGGTGCGCAGCGCCGCGATCGGGCTGCGCAGCTCGTGCGAGGCGTCCGCGACGAAGCGCTGCTGCTGGACGGCCGAGCGCTCCAGCCGGTCCAGGGTGGCGTTGGTCGTCCGGGCCATCCGGGCGATCTCGTCGTCGGAACGCGGCACCGGGACGCGGCGGTCCAGCCGGTGCTCGCCGATCTCGGCCAGCTCGGCGCGGATCGCGTCCACCGGGCGCAGCGCCCGGCTGGTCGCCGCCCAGGCCGTCAGGGCGACCAGCAGGGCGGCGAGGGGCACCCCGACCCGGAGCACCGGGTCGATGGTGCGCAGCGAGGCCTCGGCGGCGAACGGGGTGGCCAGCACGTACACCGTGACCGGGCCGACCTGCGGCTTCGTCTGGTCGCCGTCCCTGCGCAGCAGGGGGCTCCAGCTGCCCATCGCGGTGAAGGTGCGCCCCGAGTAGCGGTTGGCCGCGGCCTCGCCCGCGGGGCCGATGGTGATCCGCTGGACCGACTGCCAGTTGTCCGGCGCCAGGTGCGGTACGGCGGCCGGCAGCGGCCCGGCCAGGTGCTGGGTGGTCAGCGTGCCGCCCGTGTACAGCACCTGGCCGTCGTTGCCCAGCACCACGTACGGCAGCTGCCAGTCGTCGACCACCTGCCGGCCGAGCTTGTAGCCGTTGCTGATCTCCCGGGACTGCGCCCTCGCGTCCGCCTCGGCGGCCTCCATCTGGGCGTCGTACAGGTGCCCGCGCAGCCACCAGGCGCCGCCGCCGAGCAGCAGCAGCGCCGTCAGACCGGCCGCCAGTGCGGTGCGCAGGCGGGTGGAGAGGCGGCTGAGCACGGTCAGGCCTCCAAGCGGTAGCCGGCGCCGCGCACGGTGGTGATCGAGCGGACGCCGAACGGCGTGTCCACCTTGCGGCGCAGCATGCTGATGTACACCTCGACGATGGACTCCTCGCCGTCGAAGGCGATGTCCCACACCTCGTCGACGATCCGGCGCTTGGAGAGCAGTTCGCCGGGGTGCTCGGCCAGGCAGCGCAGCACGGCGAACTCCCGCTCGGTGAGGGTGATCTCGGCGGTGCCCCGGCCGCAGCGGCGGCCCGCCGGGTCCAGCCACAGGTCGCCGACCCGCAGCAGCGGGCCGGGGGTCTGGCTGCGGCGGATCAGGGCGCGCAGGCGGGCCAGGAAGACCAGGTAGGAGAACGGCTTGGTGAGGTAGTCGTCGGCGCCGGTGTCCAGGCCCTCGGCCTCGTCGTACTCGCCGTCCTTGGCGGTCAGCATCAGGATCGGGGTGGTGACGCCGTCGGCGCGCAGCGCCTCGCACACCTTGTAGCCGTTCAGGCCGGGCAGCATGATGTCCAGCACGATGGCCCGGTAGGCGTGCCGCCGGGCCAGCCGCAGGCCGGTGAGGCCGTCCGGGGCGAGGTCGACGGTGTAGCCCTCGGCCTCCAGCCCGCGCCGTACGGCCGCCGCGACCTGGGCGTCGTCCTCCACCACCAGAATCTCCATGCGGATCAGGATGCCACCGGCGCCGGATCCGCTCCTTAAGCGGTCTTCAGCTTTCTCAGCCTGGCTTCAGGTGGTTTGGCGCATGCTCTCGCCGGATTCGCCGATCCGTTCGGGGCGGCGTGTGAGGCGGAAGGGGCCGGCGGATGTCCGTTGTCGAGGTCCCCGGCGTGCCCGCCCGCCACCGAAGACCGCGCCGGGCCCTGCCGCCGAGCCTGGTGATGGCGGCGGGGACGGTGGTGTCCCGGGGCACCGGCTTCGTACGGTCGGCGGTCCTGGTGGCCGTCCTCGGCTCGGGGGTGCTCGCGGACGGGTACAACGTCGCGAACACGGTGCCCAACATCCTGTTCGTGCTCCTGATCGGCGGCGCGCTGAACACCGCGCTGGTGCCCCACCTGGTGCGGGCGGCCGAGGAGTCGGCGGACGGCGGCGCCGCGCACGTCGACCGGCTGGTGACGGTGCTGGTGGTCGCCCTGCTGGTGCTCACCGCCGTGGTGGTGCCGGGCGCGCCGTACGTGGTGCGGGCGTACACCTCGTACGGGGGCGGGCAGTTGGACCGCACGGTGCTGCTGGCCTACCTCTGCCTGCCGCAGGTGTTCTTCTACGGGCTGTTCACGGTGCTGGGCCAGCTGCTCAACGCCCGGCGGCGGTTCGCGCCGATGGCGTGGGCGCCGGTGCTGAACAACCTGGTGGTGATCGGGGTGTTCGGCTGGTACCTGGGCCGGCGCTCCCTCGACGACGGTGACCTCGCGGTCCTCGGGGCCGGGACGACGGCCGGCGTGGTGGCGCAGAGCCTGGTGCTGCTGCCCTGCCTGAAGGCCGCCGGGGTGCGGCTGCGGCCGCGCTGGGACTGGCGGGAGGCCGGGCTCGGCGAGCCGCTGCGCGCCGCCGGGTGGACGCTGCTGCTGGTGCTCAGCGACCAGGTGGGCTACTGGGTGGTGACCAGGCTGTCGACCGTGGCCGGCGAGCGGGCCGCCGCGGCCGGGCTGCCCGGCGTCGGGTACACCGCGTACAGCAGCGCGTACCTGCTCTGGATCGTGCCGCACGGGGTGGTCACGGTGTCGGTGGTGACGGCGGCCGTGCCCGCGCTGAGCGCGGCCGCCGGCTCCCCGCGGGCCGTGCGCGCCCTGCTGGCCCGCAGCCTCCGCACGATCGCGGTGGTCAGCGTCCCGGCGGCCTGCGCGTTCGCGGTGCTCGCGCCGCAGCTGTGCGACCTCGCCTTCGGACACGGGCGGACCGGCGCCGCCGACGTCCGGGCCATCGCCGGGATGCTGACCGCCTTCGCGCCGGGCCTGGTCCTCTACTCGGCCTCGTACGCGCTGACCCGCACCTTCTACGCGCTCGGCGACAGCCGGACGCCGTTCCTGCTCAACCTGCTGCCCGTCGCGGCGACGGCGCTGGGGGCGGTGCTCTGCCACCGGCTGCTGCCGCTGCGCTGGGCCGTCACCGGGATGGCCGGCTGCTACGGGGGGTCGTTCCTGCTGACCGTCGTCGCCGCCTCCGTGCTGCTGCGCCGACGCCTCGGGCCGCTGCGGGTCCTCGGCGACCACGTGAAGGTCCTGTCGGCGGCCCTGCCGGCCGCTGCCGCCGCCTGGTGGGTCACCCGGTGGGGCCTCCTGCCGGCCGCCGGGACCCTCGCCGTCGGCTACCTGCTGCTCGCCCACCTGCTCCGGATCGACGAACTGTCCGCCCTCACCACACGATTGCGCAGACGATGATGACTCTCCTGCCCGCCGATGTCGCCCGGGTCCTCGACGTCCTCCTCCCCGAGGGCCACCCCCTGCGCGCCCAGCTCCCGCACCTGCGCGTCGAGTCCCGCTGCCGGTGCGGTTGCAGCACGGCCCTCTTCGCCGGCGTCGGGGACGGCGCCCGCTCCGACGTGGTCGCCGAGGCGGCGATCGGCTCCGACGGCGAGGTGTTCCTCTTCGCGGAGGACGGCCGGCTCTCCTGGCTGGAGGTCTGCTCCTGGACGGACCCCAAACTCACCCTCGCCGACGCCGCCCGCTTCCTCGGCGGGGAACCCTCCGACGGCGACTGACGTCCTGTCGGGCATGGCCACCGTACTCATCCTCGGCTTCGACCCGCATGCCGTCCCCGGCATGGACGGCGACGCGATGCAAGCCGTCCTCGACCACGAACTCACCCGCTTCGCCGAGCACGGCATCGACGTCGCCACGGCCCTGGTCGCCCCCGACGACACCGCCGAGCCCGCCGTCGTGGCGGCCCTGACCGGCCGGGACTGGGACGTCGTCGTCATCGGCGGCGGCATCCGCAAGCCGGAGCCGGCGCTGCCCTTCTTCGAGCTCGTCGTCAACCTGGTCCGCCGCCACGCCCCCGGGGCCGCCCTCGCCTTCAACACCAGCATCGCGGACAGCCTCGAAGCCGCCCGGCGCTGGCTGCCGCAGTAGGGCACCGGCCCGGCCGGGCGCCCGGGCCCTGGGCAGCCCGCCCGGACGCACCGGCGAGCCGACCGAGTGCACCCGTACGAGGGCGGTCCGCCGGCACGCCCGGCCGACGCCCGGCGCCGCGGGCCGCTCCGCCGGGACCGGCCGGACGGGACCTACGCCACGAGGTCGGCCAGGGAACGGCGGAAGGCGAGGGCGGGGCGGTCGCCGAGCGTGAACTCGCGGGCGAGCCGGAAGCCGTTGCGGGCGAGGACGGCCCGGGAGGCCGGGTTGTCCACCGTGGTGACGGCGGTGAGGACGGTCAGCCCGTAGGCGGTGGCCGCGAGGCGGCAGACCTCGGCGACGGCGGCGGTGGCGACGCCGCGCCCGGCGGCGGACTCGGCGATCCGGTAGCCGAGTTCGGCGCTGCCGTCGGCGAGGTCGACCAGGTTGACCCGGCCGACCAGTTCGCGGGCCGCGTCGCGCACGACGTGGAACCGGCAGGTGCCCTCGGCCTGCTCGGCGAGCAGGGCGGCGTGGCGGTCCGCGAACCCGGCGAAGTAGGCGTCGCCGCGGTCCGGGACGCTGCGGGCGAAGTACGCGCGGTTGGCGCGTTCGAAGGCCAGCAGGGCGTCGGCGTGGTCGGGGCGCAGCGGTTCCAGGGTGGGCATCACGCCAGTCTGGCGCGCAGGGCCTCGGTGAGCCAGCGGAATACCCCGGCCAGGCTCTCCGGGACGGGCCGGCCGTTGACGGTGGCCAGCAGCTGCCAGTAGCGCTCGGCGCGCGGATCCCCGGCGGTCTCCAGGCGGCCGAGCAGCCAGCTCCGCAGGGCGGTGTCGTCGGGGCGGCCGAAGGCCTCGGCGTAGGCGGCGGTGAGCGCGGCGAGGACCGGGTCGGCGGCGGGGGAGGCGGGGTCGATGCCGTCCGCCAGGGCGCCGGTGACCAGGGTCCTCACGGTCTCGGTGAGCGCGTGGTGCAGTCCGCTCCGGTCGCCGTCGGCGCGCTCCGCGGCCTGCTGCTCGGCCATCCGGCGGACCGCCGCCCGGAAGTCCGGGTCCTGGACGAGTTCACCCAGGTCGACCCAGGCCTCGACCCGCTCCACCGTGGGCTCGTCGGGGAGTTCGGGCATCGCCGAGCGCATCATGGCGACGAACTCCGGGTTGGCGTCCAGGCCGCCGAAGGCCTCGTCGATGAAGTCGTGGACCAGGCGCCGCCGTTCGGCGTCGGAGAGCTCGGCGAGCTTGTGCATGAGTCTCGTCTCCTCGGGTGTGGAACCGCGTTGGGCGACGGCGAGCAGCACCGCCCGGCGCAGCCGCAGGGTGCGGATCTGCACCTCCAGCGCCTCGGCGTGCGCGGCGGCCACCTCGCGCAGCGGGGCCTGCCGCTCCAGCACCCGGCGGATCGCGGGCAGGTCGAGCCCGAGTTCGCGCAGGGTGCGGACGAGGTCCAGCCGGGCGAGCGCGTGGACGTCGTACCGCCGGTAGCCGGCGGCGGTGCGGCCGGTGGGCGGCACCAGGCCGGTGTCGGCGTAGAACCGGATGGCCTTGACGGTGAGTCCGGTGCGCCGGGCGAGGTCGCCGATCGAGTAGAGCGTGTCGCTGCCGTCCATGGGGCCACCTTGGCGTCTCCCCCCGGGGGAGACTCAACCCCGCCGGTCGGGTCGGGCACCCCCTAAGGTCGTGGCCATGAACGACACTGACAACGGGGCCTCGATCCGGGTCCTCCTCGCCGAGGACCAGGGGATGGTCCGGGAGGCGCTGGCCGCGCTGCTCGGGCTGGAGGGGGACATCGACGTCGTCGCCCAGGTCGGCCGCGGCGACGAGGTGGTGGCGGCGGCGCTCGCGAGCGACGCGCAGGTCGCCGTGCTGGACATCGAGATGCCGGGGATGACGGGCATCGAGGCGGCCGCCGAGCTGCGCCGCCGGGCGCCCGGGACGAAGGTCGTCATCGCGACGACCTTCGGGCGCCCCGGCTACCTGCGCCGGGCGATGGAGTCGGGGGCGGACGCCTTCCTGGTGAAGGACGCGCCCGCCGCCGAGCTGGCCGAGGCGATCCGCCGGGTGCTGCGCGGCGAGCGGGTGATCGACCCGGCGCTGGCCGCCGCCGCCCTGGCGGAGGGCGCCAACCCGCTGACGGCGCGCGAGCGGGACGTGCTGGGCGCGGCCGCCGACGGCGCGGTGAACGCGGACATCGCCAGGCGGCTGCACCTGTCCGAGGGGACGGTCCGCAACTACCTGTCGATGGCGATCCAGAAGACCGAGGCGCGCAACCGCACCGAGGCGGTGCGGATCGCCCGGGAGAAGGGCTGGCTCTGACGGGCCGGCTCAGTTGAGCCGGTGCCGGGCCGCCCGGGCCTCCTGGCGGACCTTGGCCGCGGTGTCCGGGTCGAAGGCGTCCAGGATCCGCGCGTAGGCGTCCATCTCCGCCGAGCCGCCGAGGAAGTCCCCGGTGCGGACGAGGAGTTCGGCCCGTTCCAGGCGCAGCTGGGCCGGGTGCCGGGGCAGCAGCAGGGCGAGTTCGGTGGCCCAGAGCTGGGTGCGGGCGTGCTCGGGGCGGTCGGCGGCCCAGGCGCGGATGTTGCCGAGCACCCGCAGCACGATGTCCAGCGGCTGGGCGGGGGTGAGCAGGGCGGGGGTGAACTCCTGCCCGGCCGCTGCGGCCAGCCGCCGGGCGTCCTCCTGGTCGAGCAGCCGGCCGCCGTGGAAGGGGTCGGCCAGGACGTACTCCTCGCCGGCGCCCGGGCCGCCCACGGCGACGATGAAGTGGCCGGGCAGCGCGATGCCGTGGACGGTCAGCCCGGCCCGCCGTCCGACCGCCATCCAGACCAGCGAGAGCATGATCGGCAGTCCGCGCCGGCGCCGCAGCACGTCGGGCAGCAGCGAGGACTCCAGCCGCCGGTAGTCCGCCTGCCGCCCGTGGAAGCGCTCCCGCCCGCCGAGCACCGCGGCGAGCAGGGCGGCGGTCTCCTCCGGCCCGGTGGGCGCCCGCTCGGCGACCGCCAGCCGCACGGCCGTCGCGTGCCGCTCCAGCGCGGCCTCGCAGGCGGCGAGCAGCGCGTCCACCTCCGGCGGTTCGCCGGGGTCGCCCGGGTCGGGCACCATGCCGTGCTCGGCGGCGGCGAGCAGGCACAGCAGCACCGGGTCGGGCTGCTCGGCGCGGGCGGCGGTCCGGAAGCGGTCTCTGCTCTGCTCGGTCACGGTGACGGCGACGGCTTTCGTACGGCGGACGGACAAGACGGCGGACAAACGGAGGGACGGAACGGGCCGGCCGCTACTCCTGGGGGAGGAGGGCGTAGTGGTAAGTGTGACTGGTCGTGAAGCCGAGCCCGTCATAGAGCGCGTTCGCCCCCGCGTTCCCCGTCTCGACCTGGAGGTACCCGCCGCTCGCCCCCTCCTCGGCGGCGCGCGAGGCGAGCACCGCCATGACGGCGGTCGCCAGTCCGGCCCGCCGGGCGTACGGCTGGACCTCGATCGCACCGAAGCAGGCCCACGGGCCGTCGACGGCGCAGCGTCCGATGGCCAGCGGCGGCTGCCCGGCCGCGCCCGGCACGGTGGCGAACCAGACCGAGGGGCCGCCGTGCAGCACCCGCCGGGCGGCCTCCTCCACTGCGGGGTCGTCACCCACCCGCCGGTACATCGAGGTCCACGCGGCGTCCGCCGTCCGGGACAGCCGCACGCGGTCCGTTCCGGAGCCGGCCCGGGCGAGTGCCGCCAGCGGGGCGGTGCGCACCCGGCAGTGCGCGTAGCCGGGCCCCAGCCGGTCGAGCTCGGCGACCAGCGGCTCCGGTGAGCCGGGGGTGACCACCTCGACGTACGCGGGCAGCCCGCGCTGCGCGTACCAGGCGCGGACGGCCGCGAGTGCCTGAGGCAGCGCCATCCCCGGGTCCCCGAGGGCCTGGACGGAGTTGGCCCGCCGGGTGAACCCGGCCGAGGCGCGCAGGGTCCACTCGCCGAGCGGCTCCTGCTCGACGGCGGGCCAGGCGCGCCCGGCGATCCGCTGGAGCTCGACGGCGGTGGCGGCCGGCAGCGGGGCGCGCCGGGCCGGGAACGGCGGCACGACCTTGCCCGCGACCAGGAGCTTCTCCGGGAAAGAGACCGGCTCGCCGGAGCGCGGGGCGACCGTCAACCCAAGATCGTCCCACGATGTGAGCACGCCGATCGCATCCCGGAACACCGGCCGGTCGTCCACGAACTCCGCGAGGCGCCGGACGGACACGCGTCGTCCCACGTCAGAGCGATCTATCCGGACTTCCGGGCGGTCGCCTGGCGGGTTCTCGATCGGCATCTGGCCACCTCCTGTGCATTTGCGGGCTCCGACCCGCGATACTAGGGGCGGGCATCGACGACGCCGCGCTCACCGCGCACGGCAGCAGAACAGAACGGGCCGCGAGGCCCTTCCGAGGAGGAACGACAGCGTGACCTACGTCATCGCGCAGCCTTGTGTCGACGTGAAGGACAAGGCGTGCATCGAAGAATGCCCGGTTGACTGCATCTACGAGGGCGAGCGATCGCTCTACATCCACCCGGATGAGTGTGTCGACTGTGGCGCTTGCGAGCCGGTCTGCCCGGTCGAGGCGATCTTCTACGAGGACGACACTCCGGAGGAGTGGAAGGACTACTACAAGGCGAACGTCGAGTTCTTCGACGACCTGGGCTCGCCCGGCGGCGCCTCGAAGCTCGGCCTGATCGAGCGTGACCACCCGTTCATCGCCGCTCTGCCGCCGCAGAACGCCGACCACTGACGATCGGTGGCACATCAGCTGTGAGCACCAACAGCACGCACGCGCCGTTCCCGGGCCACCCGGGGGCGGCGCGCCGCGTTTCGGACCGGCTCCCCGTGTTCCCCTGGGACAAGTTGGAGCCGTACAAGAAGACCGCGCTGGCCCACCCCGGCGGCCTCTGCGACTTCTCCGTCGGCACCCCGGTGGACCCGGTCCCCGAGGTGGTCCAGAAGGCGCTGGCCGCGCACACCGACACCCCCGGCTACCCGACGGTCTGGGGTCCGCTGGAGCTGCGCGAGGCGATCGCCGGCTGGCTGCACCGCCGGCTCGGCGCCCGGCTCGGTCCGCGGGCCGTGCTGCCGACCGTCGGCTCCAAGGAACTGGTGGCCTGGCTGCCGACCCAGCTCGGCCTCGGCCCCGGCGACCAGGTCGCCTACCCGCGCCTGGCGTACCCGACCTACGAGGTGGGCGCCCGGCTGTGCGGCGCCGAGCCGGTCGAGTACGACTCGGTGGACGAGCTGGACGGCTCCCGGGTGCGCCTGCTCTGGGTGAACTCGCCGTCCAACCCGACCGGCCGGGTGCTGGGCGCGGACGAGCTGCGCCGCGCCGTCGAGTGGGCGCGGGAACACCGGGCGCTGCTGGTCAGCGACGAGTGCTACCTGGAGCTGGGCTGGGAGGCCGACCCGGTCTCCGTCCTGCACCCGGACGTCTGCGGCGGCGGCCACGAGGGCCTGCTGGCCGTCCACTCGCTCTCCAAGCGCTCCAACCTGGCCGGCTACCGCGCCTCCTTCGTGGCGGGCGACCCGGTGGTGGTCGGGGAACTGCTGGAGGTGCGCAAGCACGGCGGCATGATCGTGCCGGCGCCCGTCCAGGCGGCGACCGTCGCGGCGCTCGCGGACGACGCCCACGTGGCCGAGCAGCGGGAGCGGTACGCGGCCCGGCGCTCGGCGCTGCGGGCGGCGCTGGAGGCCTACGGCTTCCGGATCGAGCACTCCGAGGCGAGCCTCTACCTGTGGGCGACCCAGGACCGCCCGTGCTGGGAGACCGTGGCCGAACTGGCCGCGCTGGGCATCCTGGTCGCGCCCGGCGACTTCTACGGGCCGGCCGGCGACCGCTTCGTGCGGGTCGCCTTCACCGCGACCGACGAGCGGGTCGCCGCGGCCGTGGAGCGGCTGGGCGCGGCGCGCTGACCGGTCCCGGCGGACCGTACGGCGAAGGGGGCCGGTGTCACGGACACCGGCCCCCTTCGGGGTTCCCGTCGAAGCGGGGCCGACTGCGGTGGGGCCGACAGCGGATGGGCCCTACAGCGCTGAGCCCCGCGGCCGGCAGGCCGCCGAGCCCTACAGCGGCAGGCCGCTGAGGCTGCCGCCGTTGAGGCCGCCGCCGCCGAGGCTGTTCAGCACGCCGCCCAGCGGGCCGAGGGCGCCGGTGAGGCCGGACAGCGGGTTGTTCTGGCCGAGGTCGGCGCCGCCGAGGCGGTTGGCCGACCCGTGCTCGGCCAGGCCGAGCACGTCGGTGGCGGGCACGTCGGACGGCAGGGCGCGCTCGACCGAGCCGAGCGGCAGCGCGCGCTGCACGGCGCCGACCGGCAGCGCGTCGGCGACGGCGGTGCCGCCGGGGACGGCACCGGTGAGCGTGCCGGCGGCCGGCAGGGCCTGGGTGACCGAGCCGGTCTGGGTGAGCCCGTCGAGCGGGCCGGTGCCGGCGGTGGCGCTGCGCGGGGCGGCGTCGGCCTTGCCGGTGACGGCCTCGCCGAGCTTGCCGGCCAGCGTCGAGGCGACCTTCGGGGTGACCGAGGACAGCTGGCCGGCGGTGGCCGCGGTCTGGTCGACCGGGGCGGTCAGCGAGCCGGCCTTCTCGTTCGCCTCCGGGAGCTGCTGGGCGACGATGTTGCCCGCGGCGTCGGCGGAGGCCGGTACGCCGGCGGCGACGGTGGCCGCGCCGGTGCTGCCGGCCGCCTGGCCGAGCTGGTGGGTGGTGTGCTGAAGGGTGGAACCGGTGTCGGTGTTGGTCAGCTGGCCCAGCGGTGCCGCGAGGTCGCTCTTGGGCAGCAGGGCGTCCCCGCCCAGGGCGGACGCGGAGCCGGCCGCGACCAGCGGGGTCGCTCCGGCGGCCACGATGAGCGCGGCCTGGGCGATCCGGCGCGTGAGGGGGTGAGACATGGGGCTCCTCGAAGGGGGGTCTGGGTCCGTCCCGTCCACCCGGGAGGGCCGGGCGTGGCCGACCGGGCGGACGACGTTGTTACCGCTTGAGAAGCCAGAAGGTTTCGGCCGGTGCAAGGAAGAAGCCCAGCTGACGATCAGATCGTATGACCGGAAATGGTGTCACCCCCGGGTCGGCCGGACGCCGCCGAAGCGGCCCCGGCCATGGGAAGTGACGGTTCTCCAGCCTGGTTCGCCGGAACGGGCGGTCGGTCCACCGGAGTTGACCGGAATCACCCGTTCGGCGGCAACCCGAACACCCGTGCGTCAGCTCTTGTCGGCCGGCGCCAGGGTGACCTGGACGAGCTTGGTCGAGGTGCCCGAGGCCTGGGTCTGCCAGCCGTCCTCGGACTTGGACTTGCGCCAGATCTTCCCGTCGTAGGCGACCGTCGCGATGCCCAGCTGCTGGGCCTGGGCGACCGCCCAGTGGGCGACCTCCCAGCCGCTGGCCCGCTCGGCGCTCACCCCGCCGTCCGCCCCGGCGTCCGAGGCTGAGGTCAGCGCCGCGCCGGCCGGGTCCGGGGTCAGCGAGACGGCGTTCTCGGCGCCCTTGATGGTCGAGGCGTAGCCGGCCGCCGGGGTCACCGTCCGGCCGAACTCCCGGCGCACCCGGTCGGACAGCACCTGCGTCCGGTCCGCCGCCGCCACGGGGGTGGCGCCCGCGGTGGGGGAGGCGCCCGGGGAGTCCGCCGGATCCGGCTTGGCGTAGTCGTGCACCACGCAGGAGAACGAGGCGGGCTCGCGGCCGGCCAGCGCCGAGGTGAGCAGCGTCGCCTTGGTCTCGTGCTTGGCGTAGGCCTGCGGGTAGCCGCTCTTCTGCACCGCCTGCGCGGCGTCCGTCAGCGGCAGCCGGGTGTAGCCGGGGACCTTGACCAGGCCGTCCAGGAACTTGTTGGTCGCGTACACCGGGTCCGAGATCTGCGCCGGGGTGCCCCAGCCCATCGACGGCCGCTGCTGGAAGAGGCCGATCGAGTCCCGGTCGCCGCCCGCCAGGTTGCGCAGCTTGGACTCCTGCATGGCGGTCGCCAGCGAGATCGTGGTGGCCCGGTCCGGCAGCCCGCGCGAGCGCGACACCGCGGCGATCGTCGCGGCGTTGGCGGCCTGCGGCAGCTCCAGCGTGCCGTTGCCGGCCGCGGTCTTCACCGTGCACTCCTCGGAGACGCCCGGCTTGAAGCCGAACCACCAGACGCCGACCACGGCCAGGCCGGCGACCAGGGCGAGGCCGAGCAGCCCCACGATCACCATCAGCAGGGCGCGCAGCGGCCCGCGGCGACGAGGCTCCTCCGCCTCGTCCCCCAGCTCCTCGCCGCTCCTTCTCCTGGCCACCCTCGCCCCTCTCGCGCCTGCTCCTTGATCCGACACCGTACCCACTCGGACGGATGTGCGGCGCCTCCCGGTTGCCGAACCGGAGCCGATCCGTGTCACGGGAGGACCACACCGGGCGGACTAGGCTGGCGGCATGAGCAGCCCGAACCCGACGCCCCTGGACCTCACTCTCGACGGCGGCGCGCTGACCGCCCGGCTCGTCGACTTCCCCTCGGTGAGCGGCGACGAGCAGGCGCTCGCCGACGCCGTGGAGGCCGCCCTGCGCGGCTACCCGCACCTCACCGTGGACCGCCACGGCAACAACGTGGTCGCCCGGACGAACCTGGGCCGCGCCGAACGGGTCGTGCTGGCCGGACACCTGGACACCGTGCCGATCGCCGACAACGTCCCCTCGTACGTCGAGGGCGACCTGCTCTACGGCTGCGGCACCTCCGACATGAAGTCCGGCGTGGCCGTCCAGCTGCGCCTCGCCGCCACCGTGCCCGAGCCCAACCGCGACCTCACCTTCGTCTTCTACGACTGCGAGGAGGTGGAGGCCCACCGCAACGGCCTGGGGCACCTGGCCAAGGACCACCCGGAGTGGCTGGCCGGCGACTTCGCGGTGCTGATGGAGCCGAGCGGCGCCATGGTCGAGGGCGGCTGCCAGGGCACCCTGCGGGCGCAGGTGCGGCTCACCGGCGTGCGCGCCCACTCGGCCCGCAGCTGGCTGGGGGACAACGCGATCCACCACGCCGCCGAGGTGCTCACCCGGCTCGCGCGGTACCAGCCGCGCCGGGTGGAGATCGACGGCCTGGAGTACCGCGAGGGCCTGAACGCGGTGCGGATCGACGGCGGCGTGGCCGGCAACGTGATCCCGGACGAGTGCGTCGTCACGGTCAACTTCCGCTACGCGCCGGACCGCAGCGAGGCGGACGCGGAGAAGCACGTGCGCGAGGTCTTCGACGGCTTCGAGCTGACCGTCACCGACTTCGCCCCGGGCGCCCTGCCCGGACTCTCCCAGCCGGCCGCCCAGGCCTTCCTGGAGGCCACCGGCGGCCAGGCCCGGGCCAAGTTCGGCTGGACCGACGTCGCCCGGTTCAGCGCGCTCGGCGTCCCGGCCGTCAACTACGGCCCCGGTGACCCGAACCTGGCGCACAAGCGCGAGGAGCACTGCTCGCTGAGCGCCATCGCCGAGGTCGAGGAGCGGCTGCGCGCCTGGCTGACCAGCTGACCGCCGACGGTGGCGCTCGTCCGACCAACAGCCGAAAGCCACCTTCCGGATGCCCAACCGACCTTCCCCCGTTGTCCGGGAACGGGGGGAGGTCGGCGTAGGGTTCCGTCATGACAGGCACAGGAGACGAGAAGCAGTACGGTCACGGCCCCGAGCAGGTCGGGGTACCGCGGAAGAAGAAGGCCTGGCCCGAGAAGCAGAAGGGCCCGGTGCTGGTGCGCCGGGACCAGGTCGGCACGAGCACCACGGACCAGCGCCTGCTGGACACCACCGGTCCCACCGACTGGCTCCACACCGATCCGTGGCGGGTGCTGCGGATCACCTCCGAGTTCGTCGAGGGCTTCGGTGCCCTTGCCGAACTCCCGCCCGCGATCAGCGTGTTCGGCTCCGCCCGGACCCCGGTCGACTCGCCCGAGTACCAGTCGGGCGTCGCCATCGGCCGGGCCCTCGCGGAGGCCGGCTACGCGGTGATCACCGGCGGCGGCCCGGGCGCGATGGAGGCCGCCAACCGCGGCGCCTCGGAGGCCGGCGGCCTCAGCGTCGGGCTCGGCATCGAGCTGCCCTTCGAGCAGGGCCTCAACGAGTTCGTCGACCTCGGGCTGAACTTCCGTTACTTCTTCGTCCGCAAGACGATGTTCGTGAAGTACGCGGAGGGCTTCGTGGTCCTGCCCGGCGGCCTCGGCACGCTGGACGAGCTGTTCGAGGCGCTCACCCTGGTGCAGACGAAGAAGGTCACCCGCTTCCCGGTGATCCTCTTCGGCAGCGCCTACTGGGGCGGCCTCTTCGAGTGGCTGAAGGGCACCCTGGTCGCGCAGGGCAAGGCGGCCCCGCACGACCTGGAGCTGTTCCACATCACCGACGAGGTCGACGAGGTCATGAAGATCCTCGCCGACGCCCGCCGGCCCGCGGGCGAGATCTGACGGCGGTTCCTCAGGCCAGCCCCCGGCGGGCGACCGCCGGGGGGCGGGTGCCCCGGATCGAGGCGACCATGTCCAGCACCTGGCGGGTCTCCGCGACCTGGTGCGCCCGGTAGATCCGGGCGCCCAGCCAGGCCGAGACCGCCGTGGTGGCCAGGGTGCCGAGCAGCCGCTCGTTCACCGGCCTGTCCAGGGTCTCGCCGACGAAGTCCTTGTTGGAGAGCGAGACCAGCACCGGGAAGCCGGTCGCGGTCATCTCCGGCAGCCGCCGGGTGGCCTCCAGCGAGTGCCGGGTGTTCTTGCCGAAGTCGTGCCCCGGGTCGATGATCACCGCGTCCCGCCGCACGCCCAGCCCCACCGCGCGCTCGGCGAGCCCCACGGTGACCCGCAGGATGTCCGCCATCACGTCCTCGTACCCGATCCGGTGCGGCCGGGTGCGCGGCTCGGCGCCGCCCGCGTGGGTGCAGACCAGCCCGACGTCGTGCCGGGCGGCCACCTCGGCGAGCTTCGGGTCCACCCCGCCCCAGGCGTCGTTCAGCAGGTCGGCGCCCACCTCGCAGACCGCCTCGCCGACCTCGTGCCGCCAGGTGTCCACGCTGATCACCGCCTCGGGGTGGCGCTTGCGCAGCTCGGCCACGAAGGGGACGGTGCGCCCCAGTTCCTCCTCGACCGTGACCTCGTCGCCGGGCCCGGCCTTCACCCCGCCGATGTCCAGGATCGCGGCGCCCTCGGCCATCGCCCGGTCGGCGGCGGCGAAGGCGGCCTCGTCGGCGAAGGTCGCCCCCTTGTCGAAGAAGGAGTCCGGCGTCCGGTTGACGATCGCCATGATCACCAGCTCGTCGTCACCGAATTCCCGCGGTCCCAGGCGCAGTGCCACCGATGTCTCCTCCAGAGCTCCTGCGGGTGCGATGATGGCCCCCGGCCTCACTAAGGGACCATGCTGTCATGATCAGTGTGGTTACCTGCCACCACATAGCGGACCGGCCGGGAGTTCGGGAGGACAGCTCGTGTTCTGGGTGATCGTGGTCGCCATGGCCGTGGTGGTCGGAGGCGCCGCCCTGGTGGCGCTGGGCGGCGGCGGCTCGATGCCGGAGGCGGCACCGGACCGCCTGTCCGCGCGACTGCCGCGGGACCGCCCGCTGGGCAAGGCGGACGTGGACGACCTGCGCCTGCCGATGGCGCTGCGCGGCTACCGGATGGACGAGGTGGACGACGTCCTGGACCGCCTCGGCGCCGAACTCGCCTACCGGGACGCGCGGATCGCCGAGCTGGAGGCCGCCGCCCACCTGCGCGGCGCGGTCGAGGCGACCGGCGCCCCCGACCCGGCGGCCGAACCGCTGCCCGGCCTGGAGCAGTTCGCCCGGGTGGCCGAGCCGGCCGTGGCGCTCACCAAGCAGCCGGCCGCGGAGCCCGCGCCGGAGGACGCGAAGCCGGGGCGGGAGCGGTGACGGACGGCGCGGTGCTCGGTGCGGACGGTCTGCGCCGCTGCGGCTGGGGCGAGTCCACCGACGACTACCGGGTCTACCACGACACCGAGTGGGGCCGCCCGGTGCACGGCGACGACGCCCTCTTCGAACGGGTCTGCCTGGAGGCCTTCCAGTCCGGCCTGTCCTGGCTGACCATCCTGCGCCGCCGCGAGGGCTTCCGGGCCGCCTTCGCCGGCTTCGAGATCGCCAGGGTCGCCGAGTTCGGCGAGGCGGACAAGGAGCGGCTGCTCGCCGACACCGGCATCATCCGCAACCGGGCCAAGATCGAGGCGGCGATCGCCAACGCGAGGGCCGCCCTCGACCTGGAGGGCGGCCTGGACGCGCTGATCTGGCGGTTCGCCGCCGACCCGGACCGGCCGGCCCCCCGCACGCCGGCCGAGGTGCCGGCCGTCACCCCCGAGTCGACGGCGCTGGCGAAGTCGCTGAAGAAGGCGGGCTTCCGCTTCGTCGGCCCGACCACCGCCTACGCCCTGATGCAGGCCTGCGGACTGGTCGACGACCACCTGGCGGACTGCCACGTCCGCATCGGGGCGGGTCGCTGAGCCTCAGCGCCCCAGGTACTTCGGCCGCTCCTTGGCGATGAAGGCGCGCACCGCGATCCGGTGGTCCTCGCTCTCGCCCGCCAGCGTCTGCAACTCGTCCTCCTTGTCGAGGAGTTCGTCCAGCGAGTGGGAGGCGCCGTAGGCCAGCGACTCCTTGATGGCGCCGTAGGCGACGGTCGGTCCCTCGGCCAGCTCGCGGGCGAAGACCCGGGCGGTGGCGGCGAGCTCCTCGGCCGCCACCACCTTGGTGGCCAGGCCCAGCTCCATCGCCTCGGCGGCCTTCACCGTCCGGGGCAGCATCAGCAGCTCGGTGGCCCTGGCGTGCCCGACCAGCCGGGGCAGCGTCCAGGAGGCGCCCGAGTCGGCGGTCAGCCCGATCCCGGCGAAGGCGGTGTTGAAGCCCGCCCGGTCGGAGAGGATGCGGAAGTCGCAGGCGAAGGCGAGCGAGGCGCCCGCGCCGGCCGCCACCCCGCCGACCGCGGCGACGGTCGGCTTGCGCATCCCGGCCAGCGCCCGCACCAGCGGGTTGTAGTGCTCGGCGACGGTCCGCAGCGCGCCCTCACCGGTCTCCTCGGCCCGCTTCAGCATCGCCAGGTGCTCGTTCAGGTCCTGTCCGACGCAGAACGCCCGCTCGCCCGCGCCGGTCAGCAGGACGGCGCGCACCGCCGGGTCCGAGGCCGCGGCGGTCACGGTGTCGCGCAGCGCGACCTTGGTGGCGACGTCCAGGGCGTTCATCGCCTCCGGGCGGTTGATGGTGATGACGGCCAGGCCGCCGTCCAGCTCGTACTGCACGGAATCGGACATGGGTGAGGGCTCCCGGAGTCGTGGCGGTGTCGGTGCTGTGTGTCAGGATGCCGGAGCACGCGGGGGCCTGGGGAGTGTGAGGTATCGCACCCTCCGGTGGTGTCCTTGCCGCCGCCACGCCGGGGCTTATGAAGCGGTTTGCGGCGGTTGGGGGCGGTCCGGCCGTGGTTGCACCGAGAGTGATGTTGGTCATCAGCCCGTGGCATGCGGGATAATGGCTTCCGATCAATGCGTTCGATACCGGCGGTGGACGGACTGCCGGTGCGTAGCTGAGCGGTTGCAGGAAGGGGAACGAGCATGGCGGCCATGAAGCCGCGGACGGGTGACGGCCCGCTCGAAGTCACCAAAGAGGGGCGCGGCATCATCATGCGCGTTCCGCTCGAAGGCGGCGGGCGCCTTGTGGTGGAGCTCACGCCTGACGAGGCCGACGCCCTCGGCGAGGCCCTGAAGAAGGCCTGCGGCTGACCGCAGCAGGTGCTCGCCATCTCCTGGAGATGTGCCGCCGGGCCCGGGTACGACGTCATGTCGGCCCGGGCCCGCGCGTTTTCCGCGCTCCCGCGCGTCCCGGCCGGTCAGCGCTTGATCGCGCAGAGCAGTCCGTCCGAGACCGGCAGCAGCGCCGGCAGCAGGGCCTCGCTCTCCCGCACGTCCCGCACCAGGTCCCGCACCGCGCCGGTCTGCGGGTCCTGGAGGTCCGGCTCGGCCAGCCGGCCCTCCTGGAAGACCCCCTCGAAGCAGACCATCCCGCCGGGCCGCAGCAGCCGCAGCGCCTCCAGCAGGTACTCGCAGGACTCGGCCGGGTCGCCGTCGCAGAACACCAGGTCGTACTGGCCGTCGGCGAGCCGGGGCAGCACCTCCAGCGCCCGGCCCGGTATGAACCGGGAGCGGTTGGCCGCGAACCCGGCCGCCTGGTACGCCTCGCGGGCCAGCTGCTGGCGCACCGGTTCCGAGTCGACCGTGGTGAGCACGCCGTCCGGCCGCATGCCGCGCAGCAGGTAGACCCCGGAGACCCCGGTGCCGGTGCCGATCTCGGCCACCGCCTTGGCGTCCAGCGCGGCCGCCAGCAGCCGCAGACAGGCCCCGCCGCTCGGTCCGATCGCCCGTATCCCGGTCCGCGCGGACTGGGCCCGGGCGTAGGTCAGCACCGCGTCCTCGCCCACGTAGGTGTCGGCGAGGGCCGCGCGCGCGGGCCCGAACTCGCTGATGGCTGCCTCTTTCGGAGCCCCGGGCGGCGGCCCGGTGCCGAGGGATGTCGATATTTCCTGGCACAGATTACTGGCCGACCGGGAACCGCGTACGGCGGCGGGCCGTTGTCAGGACGGACCGGGTGCGAGATGCAGCCCGGGCACTTTTATCCGGGCTTGACGGGTGAGGTGGATATGGTGGTGGCCCTGCTGGGCAGAAGAGCCGACCGAGGAGGTGTGGCCGAGGGCGACATCCCTGTGCGGCGGCACTCCCGCGGCACCGCGTCGACCCGTACGCCGAAGCCCGTGATGAACCAGCCTGCGCACACCGACCTGGACCAGCCCGCGGCCGCCGGTGCCACCGGGGCCCCCGCTCTCGCGACCTTCTCCGAGGGTCCCGACGCGCAGACCTGGACTCCGCCCACCTGGGAGGAGATCGTCGAGGCGCACAGCGCCCGCGTCTACCGGCTCGCCTACCGCCTGACGGGCAACCAGCACGACGCCGAGGACCTGACCCAGGAGGTCTTCGTCCGGGTGTTCCGCTCGCTGTCCACCTACACCCCCGGCACGTTCGAGGGCTGGCTGCACCGGATCACCACCAACCTCTTCCTGGACATGGTCCGCCGCCGCCAGCGCATCCGCTTCGACGCGCTCGGCGAGGACGCGGCCGAGCGGCTCGCCTCCCGCGAGCCCAGCCCGGCCCAGCACTTCAGCGACACCCACTTCGACGCCGACGTGCAGCAGGCCCTGGACACCCTGGCCCCGGAGTTCCGGGCCGCGGTGGTGCTCTGCGACATCGAGGGCCTGTCGTACGAGGAGATCGCCGCCACGCTGGGCGTCAAGCTCGGCACCGTCCGCAGCCGCATCCACCGCGGCCGCTCGCACCTGCGCGCCGCGCTCAAGCACCGCGCCCCCGGCTCGGCCCCCGGCCGTGAGCGCCGCGGCGGCTCGGAGGAGCCGGAGCCGGTGCCGGTCGGCGTCGGCGCGGTCGAGGCCGCGGTCGCGCCCGGTGGGCGCGGACGGAGGCGATCGTGAGCGGAACCAGCCGGTCCGGTTCAGACCGGTCGGACGCCTCCGACCGGTCCCTGACCCGACGGGGCTGGGCCCTGCCGGGCCGTCGCGGGGGTGACGACCCCGGTGAGCCCGCACCGCCCGCCGCGGTGGCGCTGCCCGCGGACACGGCGCTGCGCGCGCTCCCGGTACGCCCCGCCGCACCCGCCGCCGAGGAGCACCACCTCGGCGAGCGCCTCTCCGCCTTCGTGGACGGCGAACTCGGCCACGACTCGCGCGACCGCGTCCAGGCGCACCTGGCCACCTGCCCCCAGTGCCTCGCCGAGGCCGACGAGGACCGCGCCCTCAAGCACCTGCTGAGCAGCACCGGCACCCCCGGCCCGTCCTCCTCGCTGATGGCCCGCCTGATGGCCGTCGGCAACCTCCCCGAGGACGCCCCGGCGGACGGCGGCCGGCCCACCGGACGCGGCCGTCGCGATGACGACGACGACCTGCCCGGCGGCGGGGTCGCGGCCACCGGCACGCTCGGCGGCAGCCGGCTCGACGGCGGCTCCTTCGGCCGCGGCGCCGGGGCCTCCTTCGGCGCGGGCGCGCTCGGCGCCGATTCCCCGGTCCCCGGGATCGACCCGCGCGCCTTCGGGCGCGGCGCGGTGCTGCGGCCGCTGATGGGCCGGCGCTCCGCCCGCCCGGAGGCCGCCGCCACCCCCGCCCGGCCCCAGCCGGCCGCGGCGGCCGTCCGGTCGACCGCGCGCGGACGCCGGCTGGTGTTCGCCGCCGCGGGCGCCTTCTCCGTCGCCGCGGTGACGCTCGGCAGCGTCGGCGGGCTCAGCACCCAGGGCGAGGAGCGCCACGGCACCACCGTCAGCCCGCCCGGCTCCGGCACCGGACGCGGCGGTCTCGTCCCCATGACCGCCCAGGTCCCGGTGGACTTCGTCGGCCACCCGGTCGCCGCGACCCGCGAGGCGACCCCGACCGGCTCCCCGGACCGCTCCGCCGCGGACATCGCCGCGCTGCGCCACCAGGCCCGGTAGGGCGGCGCTCGAAGGACACCGGTGTCCCGCTCCGGACGCCCCGGCCACCGGCAGGTCTTTACCACGGCTTCATCCCCGCGTGGACCAGGGACTCGCCGGTGGCCATTACCCTGATAGGAACCGTCGTCCGACGAGCTAGGGAGCAAAGGTGTTCAGCGACGTAGGTGGGCTGGAGCTCCTGACCCTGGTCGTGATGGCGATCATCATCTTCGGTCCGGACAAGCTGCCCAAGCTGATCCAGGACACCATGGGCTTCATCCGGAAGATCCGCTCCTTCGCCGACAACGCGAAGGAGGACATCCGCAGCGAGCTGGGCCCGGAGTTCAAGGACTTCGAGTTCGAGGACCTCAACCCCAAGACCTTCGTCCGCAAGCAGCTCCTGGGCGACCAGGACGACCCGCTGGGCCTCAAGGACATGAAGGACTCGCTGGACATCCGCTCCGTGCTCGACGACAAGCCCGCGGCGCCGGTCAACGGGCGCAGCGGCAGCGTCAGCTTCGAGAAGTCCGCCCCGGCGCCCGCCTCCACCGGAGCCCCGCTGGCGCCCGGCGAGCGGCCCCCGTTCGACCCCGACGCCACCTGATCGGCACCGCCTCCGGCGCCCCGGCGCCGCGCCACCGCCCCGCCCGGCCACCCGGCTGAGCGGGGCGGTGGCGTGCGCGCCGCTATTGTGCTGATTGTTCCCGCTGAGCCGTCCGTCACATCGCGCCCCGTCGCGGTCCAGGAACGGCCCCCGGGAACGGCGCGGTACGCCACCATGGGAGCGCGCCACGGCAGGCAAACGTGTGTTTGAGGAGGCCCGGGGATGGACGCTACGAGTCAGGCGGGAGGGGCGACGGCCACGGCCGGCGGCCCGGTGGTCGGCGGACAGGCCGGCCCGGCGGACCCGCTGGTGCCCTACCTGTCCGCCGACTTCCCCTGGTACGGGCTGGACGAGGGCTGGACCGGCCGTCGCTTCCTGGTGCAGGCCGGCGCCGGGGCCCGCGCCGCGGGCAGCGTCGACTACGGCTCGCTCGGCCACGGCGACGAGCCGGCCCAGCGGTACGAGCCGCGCGACGTGCGGAAGTTCGCCGTCGTCGTCACGGTGGCCCGCCGGGACAGCCGGCGCAGCGCGGACAACACCGGCACCCTGGAGGCGACCTCCGCCTCCTCCGCCGCCTGGCTGGCCGGCTCCGGCCTGCTCGCCGCGACCTGGCCCGGACAGCTGGACCGCGCGCTGCGCCAGGACTGGCTGGACCAGCAGAGCAGCCTCGCCTGGGACCTCGCCGACGACCTGGCCGGCCCCGGCTGGTCCGCCCTCAGCCTGCCGGTCAACGGCCTGCCCCAGCCCTTCCGCTACCGCGAGTCCGAGTACGGCTGGGTGCTGGCCGGCGAGGCCCCCGGCGTCCTGCTGGGCGCCTACGGACGCGGCGTCAGCGCCTACGGCCTCGGCTTCGCCACCGTCCCGGACCTGGGCTCCTACACCCGGCTGTAGGGCCGCCGGGACGACGAGGGGCCGGGTGGCGAACCACCCGGCCCCTCGTCAACCGCCTTCTCAGAACTTGTTCTTGGGCGTCAGGCCGAGCGACATCCCGGACAGCCCGCGCTGGCGGCCGCCGAGCTTGCCGGCCACCGCGCGCAGCGCCGCACCGGCCGGGGAGTCGGGCGCGGCGAGCACGACCGGGCGGCCGTCGTCGCCGCCCTCGCGCAGCCGCACGTCGATCGGGATGGAGCCGAGCACCGGGACGGTGGCGCCGACGGTGCGGGTCAGCGCGTCCGCGACGGTCTGGCCGCCGCCGGTGCCGAAGACGTCGATCATCTCGTCGCAGTGCGGGCACGGCATGCCGGACATGTTCTCGATCACGCCGACGATCTTCTGGTGGGTCTGCACCGCGATGGTGCCGGCCCGCTCGGCCACCTCGGCGGCGGCCATCTGCGGGGTGGTGACGATAAGGATCTCCGCGTTGGGGACCAGCTGGGCCACCGAGATCGCGATGTCGCCGGTGCCCGGCGGCAGGTCCAGCAGCAGCACGTCCAGGTCGCCCCAGTAGACGTCGGCGAGGAACTGCTGGAGCGCGCGGTGCAGCATCGGGCCGCGCCAGACCACCGGGGCGTTGCCAGGGGTGAACATACCGATCGAGATGACCTTCACGCCGTTCGCCTGCGGCGGCATGATCATGTCCTGGACCTGGGTCGGCCGGCCCTCGACGCCCAGCATGCGCGGCACGCTGTGGCCGTAGATGTCGGCGTCGACCACGGCGACCTTCAGGCCGTCGGCGGCCATCGCGGCCGCCAGGTTGACGGTCACCGAGGACTTGCCGACGCCGCCCTTGCCGGAGGCGACGGCGTAGACCCGGGTCAGCGTGCCCGGCTTGGCGAACGGGATCTCCCGCTCGGGGGCGCCGCCGCGCAGCAGCTGGGACAGCTCCTTGCGCTGCTCGTCGCTCATCACGTCGAGCTCGACCTCGACGCCGGTCACGCCGGGGACCTTCCCGACCGCCTCGCGCACCCGGGCCGTGATGGTCTCGCGCATCGGGCAGCCGGAGACCGTCAGGTAGACCGCGACGCGCACCGCGCCGCCCTCGGCGATCTCGACCGATTTCACCATGCCGATCTCGGTGATCGGGCGGTTGATCTCCGGGTCGTTGACGGTCGCCAGCGCCTGGCGTACGGACTCCTCCGTGACGCCGGCCGCGACCTCTGTCTCGTTGGCCATGCCTTGATGGTACGGCGCCGGGCGAACCGCGTGACCCGTCGGTAGGGTGCCCCCGGTCACAGCGTCCCGGAGGCCTCCCGGCGCTCGTCGATCTCCCTGAGCAGGGACTGGAGTTCGCTGCGGACGAAGTCCCGGGTGGCGACCTCGCCGAGCCCCTGCCGCAGGGCCGCGACCTCGCGGGTCAGGTACTCGGTGTCGGCGATGTTGCGGTCGCTGCGGGCCCGGTCCTGCTCCATGTTGACCCGGTCCCGGTTGTCCTGGCGGTTCTGCGCCAGCAGGATCAGCGGGGCCGCGTACGAGGCCTGGAGCGACAGCGCCAGGGTCAGGAAGATGAACGGGTACTGGTCGAAGCGCACGTTGCTCGGCAGCAGGGTGTTCCACGCTATCCAGACGACGACCACCACCGTCATCCAGACGATGAACCGCCCGGTGCCGAGGAAGCGGGCGATCCGTTCGGACAGGACGCCGAAGGCCTCCGGGTCGTAGGAGGGCAGCGTGATCAGGCCGGGCCGGGCGGTGCGCGGCTGGTCGAGCCGGGCGCGGCCGGTGCCGGTGATCGGCGCGGTCTCCGGGCGCCGGTCCCGGCCGCCCTCGCGGGTGCGCAGCTCGCGCAGCTGACGCAGTTGGCGCAGTTCGCCCTGGAGGCGCCGGCGCGCGGAGTCGTCCGGCCGTCCGTTGCGGTCACCGTCCACCGGCCACCCCTTCGCTCTCGTCGTCACGGGCCTCGTCATGGGCGTGCAGCGCGGCGTCGCGCCAGTCGTCCGGCAGCAGGTGGTCGAGCACGTCGTCGACCGTCACCGCGCCGAGCAGGTGGTCCGCCTCGTCCACGACCGGCGCGGCCACCAGGTTGTAGGTCGCCAGGTAGCTGGTGATCAGCGACAGCGGGGTGTCCGGCGGCAGCGGGTCCAGGTCGTCGTCCACCAGCGAGCCGACCAGGACGTACGGGGGCTCGCGCAGCAGCCGCTGGAAGTGCACGGTGCCCAGGTAGCGGCCGGTGGGGGTCTCGTTCGGCGGGCGGCAGACGAAGACCTGCGCGGCCAGGGCGGGCTTGTGGTCGCTGACCCGGACCCGGGCCAGCGCCTCGGCCACCGTCGCGTCCGGCTCCAGGACGATCGGCTCGGTGGTCATCAGACCGCCGGCGGTGTCCTCCTCGTACGTCAGCAGGCGGCGCACCGGCGCGGCCTCCTCGGGCTCCATCAGCTGGAGCAGCCGCTCGGCCTCCTCGCCGGGCAGCTCGGAGAGCAGGTCGGCGGCGTCGTCCGGGTCCATCGCCTCCAGGACGTCGGCGGCGCGCTCCTCCTTGAGCTTGCCGATGATCTCGACCTGGTCGTCCTCGGGCAGCTCCTCCAGGACGTCGGCCAGCCGCTCGTCGTCGAGGGCGGCGGCCACCTCGGCGCGGCGCTTGGCCGACAGGTGGTGCAGCACGCCGGCCAGGTCGGCGGGGCGCAGCTGCTCGAAGGTGGCGAGCAGGTTGGCCGCGCCCTGGTCCTGTTCGGGCACCGAGAAGCCGGTGACGTCCTGCCAGTCCAGGGTGAGCCGCTCGCCCTTGCCCTTGCGCAGCCGGCCGGCCCGGCCGACCTGGACG
The DNA here is from genome assembly GCF_055575155.1 of Kitasatospora sp. NPDC034533. Taxonomy (NCBI): domain Bacteria; kingdom Bacillati; phylum Actinomycetota; class Actinomycetes; order Kitasatosporales; family Streptomycetaceae; genus Kitasatospora; species Kitasatospora sp. NPDC034533. The sequence goes on along the minus strand of NZ_JBVITE010000030.1, from coordinate 72,057 downwards.
AAGACCTTGCTGATCTCCCACTCGCGCAGCCGGGTCTGCACCATGCCGACGTCCAGCACGGTGACCTGCTCGGAGGTCTTGGACCAGGTGACGGTGCGGTCCAGCAGTTCGGCGAGCACCAGGGTCTCGGACGGGCGCTGCTCGAAGCGGCGCATGTTGATCACGCCGGTGGTGAGCACCTGGCCGGACTCCAGGCTGGTCACCCTGGTCATCGGCAGGAAGATCCGGCGCCGGCCGACCACCTCGACCACCAGGCCGAGCACGCGCGGCGGGCGGGCGCCGAGCCGCAGCGACACGACCACGTCCCGGACCCGTCCGACCTGGTCGCCGTTGGGGTCGAAGACCGCGATGGCGGACAGATGGGAGATGAAGACCCGGGTGCCTGGTCCCGCCATGGACTCCCTCGACTCGCTCGACGCCGTAGCGGGCGCGCCGGGGGCGCACCCGTGGCCAAGGCTACCCGCGTGCCGCGGGCTCGGCCGGGAGGCACGGTAGCCGCCGGAGGAGTCCTGAGCAGCATTCTTTCCTGAACGCTTGGAGGGCCTTTAGCGGCGCTTGAACAGCAGTTTGGGCAGACCGGCCGGGATCGGCAGGCGGGTGGTGGCCGGGGTGGGCATCGGCGGGGCGGCGTGCGAGCCGTCCGGCATCGCCCCCGGGCGCTCGGTGAGCGGACCGGCCGGCTCCAGCCGCAGCACCCGGCACTCCCGGGCCCAGCGGCCGGTGATGGCCTCGGTGTCGGGGGCGTTCAGCCGCTTGCCCTTGAGCTCCTCGACGGCGCCCCGCCAGGCCTCGCTGTCCGGGGCCAGCTCGACCACCCGGGCGCTCCAGCCGGTCAGCCGGCCGCCCTTGTCCTTGCTGCGGACGGTCACGGTGGCGCCGGTGCCCGGCTCCAGGCCGTGCAGCGGCTGCTCGCCGCCCCCGCCGACCACCACGACCGCGCCGTCGTGCCAGGCGTGCCACAGCGGCCGGGCCTGCTCCTGCCCGTCCGCGCGCACCCAGAGCAGCCCGGACTTCTTCGCGGCCTCCTCCAGCAGGGCCTGGTCGAGGAAGTCGTCGGCGGTCGCGGCGGCGGGCGTACGGTCCATGGCGGACAGCGTACGGCTTCCGCCGTCCACGGGATGTCTCAGCCTCCGGGCGACAGTTCCATTGCCGCGCCACGGGCCTTACGGTATGACCGCCCCGCCGTACCGCCACCCCGCCACCGCGACCAGCAAGGAGCGCCGTGCCCGCCGCCCGGCCCGCGACCGCCCCCACCACCGCCCCCGCGACCGCGGCCGCCGACCCGCGTCCGGCACATCCGCTCCCCACCCTCGACCTGCTACTGCTCGCCGTCTCGATCGGCGGCATCTCCCTCTCCGGCCCGCTGATCAGCGCCACCGCCGCACCCGCCCTGGCGATCGCCTTCTGGCGCAACGTCATGTCGGTCGGCGTCCTCGGCCCGTACGCGCTGCTGCGCCACCGCGCCGAGCTGCGCGGGATCGGCCGGCGGGCGCTGCTGCTCGCGGTCGCCGCCGGGGCGCTGCTCGCCGTGCACTTCGCGCTCTGGATGCCCAGCCTGCGGATGACCTCGGTGGCCTCCGCCACCGCCCTGGTCACCACCACCCCGCTGTGGACCATCCTGCTGATGCGGCTGATGGGCGTCCGGGCGCCGAGGCTGGTCTGGCTCGGGACGGTCGTCGCCTTCGCCGGGGTGCTGGTGCTGACCGGCGTGGACCTCTCGCTCTCGCCGCGCGCGCTGCTCGGCGACGCGCTCGCGCTCGCCGCGGGCCTGGCCGCGGCCGGGTACGTGCTGCTGGGCGCCGAGGTCCGCAGGACCGTCAGCACCACCGCGTACACCCTGGTCTGCTACGCCACCACGGCGGCCGTGCTGCTGGGGATCTGCCTGGTCGCCGGGACGCCGCTGGCCGGGTGGCCGGCCGGGGTGTGGTGGCAGATCGTGCTGCTGATGGTCGCCGCCCAGCTGCTCGGCCACTCGCTGAGCAACCGCGTGGTGCGCAGCCTCGGGCCGTCGATCACCTCCACCGCGATCCTGCTGGAGACCCCGGGCGCGACGCTGATCGCCGCGCTCTGGCTGGGCCAGTGGCCCCCGGCCGCCGCGTACCCGGCGGTGGTGCTGATCCTGCTCGGCCTGGTCCTGGTCGCCCGCGGCGGACGCCGGTAGCGGGCGGTCACAGCCAGCCGTTGCGGCGGAAGCCCCGGTACATCCCAACGCAGATCAGCACGATCGCGCCGAGCACCGTCGGGTAGCCGTACTCGGTGTCCAGCTCCGGCATGTGCGTGAAGTTCATGCCGTAGACGCCGGTGATCATGGTCGGCACCGCGAAGATCGCCGCCCAGGCGGTGATCTTGCGCATGTCCTCGTTCTGCGCCACCGAGACCTGCGCCAGGTTCGCCTGGAGGAGCGAGTTCAGCAGCTCGTCGAAGCCGTGCACCTGCTCGGCGACCCGGGCCAGGTGGTCGGCGACGTCCCGGAAGTACTTCTGGACGTCCGGGTCGACCAGCCGCTGGAGCGGCTCGGACAGCTGCTGCATCGGACGCAGCAGCGGCGCCACGGCGCGCTTGAACTCCAGAACCTCGCGCTTGAGTTGGTAGACCCGGCCGACGTCGGCGCTGCGCCCGCCCTTGGCCGAGAAGACGCCGTACTCGATCTCGTCCACGTCGGTCTGGAGCCGCTCGGCGACCAGCAGGTAGTTGTCCACCACGTGGTCGGCGATCGCGTGGAGCACCGCCGACGGGCCCTTGGCGAGCAGCCCGGCCTCGTCCGCGTCGGCCTCCAGCCGGTGGCGCAGCTCCTGCAACGAGCCGTGGCCGCCGTGCCGGACGGTGATCACGAAGTCCCGCCCGGCGAAGACCATCAGCTCGCCGGTCTCCACCACCTCGCTGGTGGGCGTGAGTTGGTCGTGCTCGACGTAGCGGATGGTCTTGAAGACGGCGAACAGCACGTCGTCGTAGCGCTCGACCTTCGGCCGCTGGTGCGCGTGCACCGCGTCCTCGACCGCGAGCGGGTGCAGGCCGAAGCGCTGGGCGATCCCCTCGAACTCGGCCTCGGTCGGCTCGTGCAGCCCGATCCAGCTGAACGAGCCCTCCCCCTCGGGGAGTTGGTGGGCGGCCTTGACCCGGTGGGCGGCCTCGCGCGGGCTGCACGTCTCGCCCCTGCGCCTGCCGTGCTGGTAGACCGCGCAGTCCACGACCGCCGAGGTGGCACCCTCGGGCAGGGCGTCGTAGACCCCGGCCGCGCCACGGCGGCGGTTGGTGCGGACGGCGGCGCGCAGGCTGTTGATCATCGACATGGCAGGCTCCCAGAGGCAGGAGCCGTCGCGCGGCGGCACGGAGGGAAGAACGTCCGGCCGCGGTACGACGGCGGAGAACACCGGTGAAACGGGGGATGGATGTGCTCTCCCGGCCGGCCGTTCGCCGTGCGTCCGCGCCCGGGGCTACCGCGGCTGATTCAGCCGGTTTGGCCTGCGGGGCGAGGGGTACGGGGAGGTCGGGGCCGGGCAGAGCTGCCGGTACTGCATGGTCGGCCGGTATCCACCGCAACCACCTCCTTCACGCCGCCGCCCCGGAACGAAGCGGTTCCGGTGGCCAGTCGCTCACCCTAACATCTGACCGGCCATCGAACCCGAGGAGTTCCCGAGGGTTTCCGAAGGCTTTACGGGCCCCTGGCGCAGCCGGGCCTTCGACCGCCTCCGGGCCCGCCCGCACGCGGCCCCACGGGCCCCGGGGGTTACGCTCACCGGCATGGCGCACGACTTCCCGCCCTTCGGCGATCCCCACGGCGGCAGTTCCCCCGAGCTCGGCCGGGAGGCGGTGCTGGCCGCCGTCGAGGCCCGGCTGATCGCCACCTTCGGCGAACCGGGCGGCCGCGCCGCCGTCACCTTCCTCGGCGCGGACCGGATCGAGGTGCTGCGCTTCGGCCCGGACGCCGAGGGCCTGGTGCGGTACGCGACGCTCGGCATGTCCGCCGCGCCGATGGCCGACCCGACCTCGCCGGTCGCCGACCAGCTGCGCGGCCCGCGCGCCGAACTGGTGCTGACCGTCCGCGGCGGGCGCGACAGCGTGCTGCGCACCCTGGCCACCTTCGCCGCCACCCCGCAGGTCGAGGGCCTGGTGGTGGCCCCGGGCGGCTCGCTGGACCTCGGCTCCCCGCTCTGGGACGGCGCGCCCTTCACCTCGGTGCTGGCCGCCGAACCGGGCGGCCTGGTCGAGGACCTCGAACTGGCCGCCCCGGCCGACCCGGTCCGCTTCCTGCCGCTGCTGCCGATGACGCCCAACGAGGCGGGCTGGAAGCGGGTCCACGGCGCGGCCGCGCTCCAGGAGCGCTGGCTGGACCAGGGCACCGACCTGCGTGACCCGGACCGGCGCGGCGTGCGACTGGACTGACGACCGATCAGGCACGGCGCGCGAACCGGTCCGAGCGCCGGGCGCGCACTCCGGCCCGCCGGCTCATCCCCGACCAAGGGACTCATGATCCCCTGGTCGGGGTTTTCCCGGCGTCGGCTCAGTGCTCGATCGGCTTCGCGCCGGTGGCCTGCGCCAGCAGCGCCTCGTACACCGCCGGATCGGTGGTGTGCTCGCCCAGCCGCACGGTCTTGCGGGTGCCGTGGTAGTCGCTGGATCCGGTGACCAGCAGGCCGAGTTCGCCGGCCAGGCCGCGCAGCCGCACCCTGGTCTCCTCGTCGTGGTCGGTGTGGTCGACCTCCAGCGCGGCCAGACCGGCCGCCGCGAGGTCCGCGATCACCTGGTCGGAGACCGTCAGGCCGCGCTTGACGGCGCCGGGGTGGGCGAACACCGGCACCCCGCCGGCCGCCCGGACCAGCCGGACCGCCTCGACGGGGTCGGTCTCGTGCTTGCGGACGTCCGCCCGCCCGCCGTTGGCCAGCCAGTCGGCGGTGAAGGCGTCCGAGACGGTGGCCACCACGCCCGCCTCGACCAGCGCGCTGGCGATGTGCGGGCGGCCGACCGAGCCGGCCCCGGCGATCCGCCGCACCTGCTCCCAGCTGATCTCCGCACCGAGTTCCCGGCAGCGCTCGACGATCGCCCGCCCGCGCCGGAAGCGGTCGGTGCGCACCAGCTCCCGCTCGCGCGCGAACTCCGGCTCCTCGGGGTCGAACAGGTACGCCAGCAGGTGCATGCTGATGCCGTCCACGACGCAGGACAGCTCGGCGCCCGGGACGACGGTCAGCCGGGTGCCGGCGGGCAGCGCGTGCACCGCCCGGGCCGCCTCGGCGTGACCGGCCACGGTGTCGTGGTCGGTCAGCGCCACCACGTCGAGGCCGGCGGCGACGGCCGCCGCGACCAGCTCGGCCGGGCTGTCGGTGCCGTCGGAGGCGTTGCTGTGGGCGTGCAGGTCGATGCGCACGGATCTGGCTCCTCGGTGGCGTGGGTGCCGCCCAGGATAGGCCCGTCAGCCGAGCAGCCGGGGGGAGAGGGCCCCGCAGGGCAGCAGGTCCAGTTCGGCGCCGGCCTCGCGCAGGTCGGTCAGCACCAGTTCGTCGTACATCACCAGGGCGGACTGCTCGGGCCAGGCGACCGCCCAGAGCCAGAGCCCGCGGGCCTCGCCGACGAACACCGCGCGGTCCGCGGGGGCGTCCGGGACGTGGAACATCGGGGTGGGCCGCCCGGCGGCCATCAGCTTGGCGTCGGCGGGCTTGTAGAGGCCGACGGAGTCGCCCGGGTCCGGCCCGGGCAGGCCGGCGTAGCGGGCGCCGAGTCCGACCCCCAGTTCCTCGGCGACCAGCACCAGTTCGCCGAAGCCGCCGAGCGGCGCCGGCCCGGAGCAGGCGACGGCGGTGGCCCGGGCGCCGGAGAGGTCGTCGCCGACGTGGGCGATGCCGGTGTAGAGCCAGCCGACGGGGAGCGGCCAGGGCAGCCAGACGGGGACCTGGGAACGGGCGACGGCGACGCCGAGGGCCTCCACACTCGGCGGCAGCACCGGCTGCATCGGGTGCACCGCTCCGTGCCGGTCGCACTGCCAGGTGTCTGAGAACAGACCGGGGGCGCGGACCCGACCGGCGCACCTCGGGCAGCTTGGCTCGCCCCTCATAGCCGACAACGCTCCTCCCTCCGGACCGCCGCGTCAAGGACGATCACCCGTACGGAGGGCTCGGCGGCACCTGTCGGTGGCGGACGGCCCCTCCGGCGCCGGGCGGGCGCGGTGCGGGCGGCTCCCGTTGGGGGATGTCCCGTCCCGGGCGGCGGCAAACGTCCGGGCCTTCGCTCCCGGACACACTGACGCCCCGTCATCGTCGAACGCGGTGACGGGGCGTCAGTCGGGTATCGGAACGTCCGGATCGGACGCTCCCGGCTCGTCGGCGGCGGGTGAGGGCTCCCGGTCGGAGGCGCCGCGCCGGGTCAGACGGTCGGGCACGGACGGATGCGCAGGCGCTCGCCGGTGCGGGCGGCGGCCTGGACGAACTCGCGCACGGTGGCGGCGTCGGCGATCAGCGGGTCGGCGGTGGTGTCGTCGAGGCGGACGATCTCGAAACGCATGGTCTTCGTCATGGGCGTCTCCTTTCCTGGCCCCGGCGTGCGGGGCGGTCGCGGCTGAGTCGGTATCAGCCCTTCGGCGGTTCTGCGGATCCGGCGGTGCGGCCGGATCGGGCGGTGCGTAGTCGCGCGTGCGGCGGTCTGCTGCGGCAAGGGCTCCCCCTGCTTGCCTGGTGCGTCCAGTGCCTCGTGAACCACGGTGACGTGGTGGTGCTACCGGGCCGTTGCCCGTCCGTGACGTCCGGGTTTCGGATGGTCGATGCCGGAGTGGAAGCCGGCGATGATTCCCGGACAGAATCAAAGATTACCGTAACTAACGAATTTTGTCCCGCGTTGAAGTCGATCGGAGTCGGAGAAGTGGTACAGACCACTTCTGGAGGGCGGCGGGAACCGGGACGGGCGCGGGACCGTCCCGCGCGGGCGGGTCAGCCCCAGAACGCCACCAGCGCCTCGGCCGTCGCGGCCGGCTGCTCGGCGTTGGGGGAGTGGCCGGCGTCGGCCACCAGCACCCGGCGGGCGCCCAGGCGCTCGGCCATCGCGGTCTGCTCCGGGACGGGCCAGGCGTAGTCCCGCACCCCCGACAGCACCAGCAGCGGCAGCCCGGCGGTGGCCGCGGCCAGCTCCGACACCCGGTCCGGCGCGGCCACCAGGTGACCGCCGGTGACGGACAGCGACCGCGGCACGTTGGCCAGCCAGCGGTGGTGCAGGAACTCCGCGACGGCCGGATCCTGGGCCGGCGCCGGCTGCCCGCTCTCCGCCTCCAGCTGCCGCATGACCTGCCAGATCTGCTCCAGGTCCATCACCCCCAGCGCGTCCAGCAGCAGCTTGGTGCGGGCCGCCTCGGCCGGGTCGATCGCGCCCGGGCCGCTGGACATCAGGGTCAGCGACCGCCAGGGCAGCGGGCCCTCGGCGGCCGCGGCGAGCACCGCCTCGCGCACCACGTGGCCGCCGAAGGAGTGCCCCAGCAGGTGCAGCGGCCCGCCCTCGGCCGCCAGCGCGTCGGTGAGCGCCCGGACGTCCGCGCCGAGCGCCTCGACGCCGTACGCCGCGGGGTCGTCCGGGCCGCCGCTCTCGTACTGCCCGCGCTGGTCCACGGCCGTCACCCGGTACCCGGCGGCGGCCAGCGGCTCCAGCAGCGCGACGAAGTCCTCCTTGCTGCCGGTGAAGCCCGGCACCAGCAGCGCCGAACCGCGCACCGGCCCGTCCGGCTCCGCCCGCAGCGCGGCGAACTCGCCGCGCGCGGTCACCAGCCGCTCGGCGCGCGCGCAGGCGGGCAGGGTCAGAAACGGCGGCTTGCTCATGGGCTGCTCTCCCTGCTCTCCAACCGGCGAAGGCCCGGTGGCCCCGAGCTTAGGGCGTGGAACGCCCGAGGGGACGGGCCGGGCTTGTGGGGGGCGGGTGGGGTGGTGGTGTGTGGCGCGGTGGTGCCCGTGGGGCGCGGTGCGCTGGGGGCGTCGTTCGCCGCGCAGCGAACGGGGGCTCGGGCCCGTGGGCCCGGGTGGGTGGGCGGTGGGGTGTCGTTCGCCGAGGGGCGGCCTCGGGCGCGGGTGGGGTGGTGGTGTGTGGCGTGGTGGCGCCGGTGGGGCGCGGTGCGCTGGGGGGCGTTCGCCGTGCAGCGGGCTGGGGCTTGGGCCCGTGGGCCCGGGTGGGTGGGCGGTGGGGTGTCGTTCGCCGAGGGGCGGCCTCGGGCGCGGGTGGGGTGGTGGTGTGTGGCGTGGTGGTGCCCGTAGGGCGCGGTGCGCTGGGGGCGTCGTTCGCCGCGCAGTGGGCTGGGCCGTGGATGCGGCTGGGTGGCGGCGCGCGGCGTGATGGTTCGGCGGGGCGCCGTGCACGTGGCGGCCCGGTTGTGCCCCTCGGTAGAGGGGCCGGGGCTGGGAGAACGCCGGAAGGGTGGGCCGGGCCGGGCGGTGGGTGGAGCCGGGCGTGTGGCGGGGGTTCGGCGGGGCGCGGGGCCGGGAGAACGCCCGAGGGGGCGGGCCGGGCCGTAGTGGCCTGGTCCGCCCCCTCGGGGGAGACGCGGGGTGTCAGCTCTCCGGGGTGGCCTCCGCGGGCGCGGCGGCCTTGCGGGTCCGGGTGCGCTTGCGCGGGGCCGGAGCCTCGGCGGCCGTCTCGACGGCGGCCTCGGCGGCCGGGGCCTGCGGGGCGGTCTCGGCGACGGCCTTGGGCTTGCGGGCCCGGGTGGCCTTCTTGGCCGCTGCCGGGGCCGGAGCCTCGGCAGCGGCCTCGGTGGCCGTCTCGACGGCGGCTTCGGTGGCCTCCGCCTTGGGCTTGCGGGCCCGGGTGGCCTTCTTGGCCGGGGCCGGAGCCTCGGTGGCCGTCTCGACGGCGGCTTCGACGGCCTCCGCCTTGGGCTTGCGGGCCCGGGTGGTCTTCTTCGCCGGGGCCGGAGCCTCGGCAGCGGCCTCGGTGATCGCCTCGGCAGCGGCTTCGACGGCCTCCGCCTTGGGCTTGCGGGCCCGGGTGGTCTTCTTCGCCGGGGCCGGAGCCTCGACGACCGCTTCGACGACCGCTTCGACCGTGACGGGCTCGGCCACGACAGCCTCGCTCACGACGGCCTCGGCGACCGGAGCCGCCTCCACCGCCACCGCGGCCTCGCCCAGCCCGGCCCCACCGCGCGAGCGGCGGCGACGACGGCGCGGCGCGGCCTCGCCCTCGGTGCCCTCGACGGCCGGGGCCACCACGGCGGCCTCGGTCACGACGGCAGCGGCCTCGCCGCCCTCGACCGCCGAGCCCCGACGGGTGCGGCGGCGCTCACGGGTGCGGCGCGGCTTCTGCTCCTCGGTCTCGACCGCGGCGCCGCCCGGACGGCCGGAGCCGTCCCGCCCGCCGCGCCCGTCCCGGCCACCGCGACCGCCGCGGGCCGAACGGGCACCGCGCCCGCCGGTCTCGCCGAGGTCCTCGACCGCCTCCGCGCTGAGCCCGGCACGGGTGCGCTCCGAGCGCGGCAGGACACCCTTGGTGCCCGGCGCGATCTTCAGCAGCTCGTACAGGTGCGGCGAGGTGGAGTAGGTCTCCTCCGGGTCGTTGAACGACAGGTCCAGCGCCTTGTTGATCAGCTGCCAGCGCGGGATGTCGTCCCAGTCGACCAGGGTGACGGCGGTGCCGGAGGCGCCGGCGCGGCCGGTGCGGCCGATCCGGTGCAGGTAGGTCTTCTCGTCCTCGGGGCACTGGTAGTTGATGACGTGGGTGACGCCCTCGACGTCGATGCCGCGGGCCGCCACGTCGGTGCAGACCAGCACGTCGACCTTGCCGTTGCGGAAGGCCCGCAGCGCCTGCTCGCGGGCGCCCTGGCCGAGGTCGCCGTGGACCGCGCCGGCCGCGAAGCCGCGCTGGGTCAGCTGGTCGGAGACGTCGGCGGCGGTGCGCTTGGTGCGGCAGAAGATCATCGCCAGCCCGCGGCCCTCGGCCTGGAGGATGCGCGAGACCATCTCGACCTTGTCCAGCGAGTGCGCACGGAAGATGTGCTGCTCGATGTTGGCGACGGTCGTGCCGGTGTCGTCCGGGGCGGTGGCCCGGATGTGGGTCGGCTGGCTCATGTACCGGCGGGCGAGGCTGATCACCTGGCCCGGCATGGTGGCCGAGAACAGCAGGGTCTGCCGCTTGGCCGGCAGCATGGTGATGATCTTCTCGACGTCGGGCAGGAAGCCCAGGTCGAGCATCTCGTCGGCCTCGTCCAGGACCAGCGCGCGGACCTTGGACAGGTTCAGCTTCTTCTGCCCGGCCAGGTCGAGCAGCCGGCCCGGGGTGCCGACCACGATGTCGACGCCCTTGGTGAGCGCCTCCACCTGCGGCTCGTACGCCCGGCCGCCGTAGACGGCGAGGACGCGCACGTCGCGCACCTTGCCGGCGGTCTGGAGGTCGTTGGTGACCTGGGTGCACAGCTCGCGGGTCGGGACGACGATCAGCGCCTGCGGGAAGTCGGAGAGCTGCTCCTCGGCGGCCCGGCCGGCGTCCACGTCGGCGCGCACGACGACCCGCTCGATCAGCGGGAGGCCGAAGCCGAGGGTCTTGCCGGTGCCGGTCTTGGCCTGGCCGATGACGTCGTGGCCGGTCAGCGCGACCGGGAGGGTCATCTCCTGGATGGGGAAGGGGTGGACGATGCCGACGGCCTCCAGGGCCTCGGCGGTCTCCGGGAGGATTCCCAGGTCCCGGAAGGTCGTCTTGACGGGTTCAGCGGTGGTGGACAGGGTGCTGCCTCTTCCGTGTGGAGGGGCCGAGAGCGAGCGGCGGGCGGGCAGCCGCACGGCTGCGTACGGGCCTGGGTGGCCCTGATACAGCTGCGCGAACGCACAACCGCGCCGGTCCCTGCGGCCGGCCGGTGCGCGCTGCCCCGGTGCGGGGCGCGTCGCCGGCGGCGTCGGGGAAGGTTCCCGTGAGGGACCTGCGCGGGACCTCCGCCTCGGGGCGTGGTCTCGGCGGCCCTCGCTCGGCCACTGATGCGGTGCCAAGGCTTGAAGTCCAAGCCATGGTCGGAGCCGATCGGCTCTCCGACCGGGCATCCGCGTACGTGAGTACCGTCCTCCGTGCGGACACGTCCGATGGGACGGCCCGCTCCGGAGCGGGCTCGCGCGGGTTACCGAGACGGCGGTGACACCGTGCGAACACGACGGGGCTCCGTACCACCATACAGTCAGGCGACGACTCGAACACGTGACGCGTCTGACATTGCCCCCGGCAACTGCCGCCGGGCCGGTCGTTCCGGCCGGTCACCGCGCGTGCCCGGTGACGGCCGGGCGGGCCGGGCGGGACTAAGGTGGCGGGTCATGGAGACCCATGGTGAGACGCAGGAAACGGCGGCCGGCTCGATCGGGGACTGGGCCGCGTGCTCGGCCGAACCCGGCTACCGGGCGGCCGTGCTGGACCTGCTCGGCGCGCTCGCGTACGGCGAGCTGAGCGCCTTCGAGCGGCTCGCCGAGGACGCCAAGCTGGCGCCCGACCTCGCCGACAAGGCGGCCCTGGCCCGGATGGCCTCCGCCGAGTTCCAGCACTACCAGCGCCTGCACGACCGGCTGGCCGAGATCGGCGCGGACCCGCAGGAGGCGATGCGCCCGTTCGTCGAGCCGTTGGAGCTGTTCCACCGGATGACGGCGCCCTCCGACTGGCTGGAGGGCCTGGTCAAGGCCTACGTCGGCGACGCCATCGCCACCGACTTCTACCGCGAGGTGGCCGTCCGGCTGGACGACGACACCCGCGACCTGGTGCTGAGCGTCATGTCCGACACCGGCCACGCCCAGTTCGCCGTCGACAAGGTCCGCCAGGCCATCGAGGCCGACCCGCGGGCCGGCGGGCGGCTCGCCCTGTGGGGGCGGCGCCTGATGGGCGAGGCGCTCAGCCAGGCCCAGCGGGTGGTCGCCGAGCGCGACGCGCTGTCGAACCTGCTGGTCGGCGGCGTCCAGGTGCAGGGCTTCGACCTGGTCGAGGTCGGCAAGATGTTCAACCGGATCACCGAGGCGCACACCAAGCGGATGGCCGCCCTCGGCCTGGCCTCCTGACCGGAGCCCCCGCGCCCGCCCTCACACCGGCCGGTGCCGCCGCGCGCGGTGGGCGCCGCCCCGGTGCGGGTGGTGCCGGTGCGCCGGGGCGCGCCCGGCGGCGAGGTCCGGCCGGGCCAGCAGCGAGGTGAGCACGCCCGAGGCCACCGCCGCGGCCGCGACGGACGCCGCCGGGTAGCGCCCGTCCAGGCTGAAGTGCGCGACCAGCCCGCCGAGCAGCGCCGCCGCCAGCGCGGTGCCCAGCGTCATCCGCCGGGCGGCCCGGTAGTACGCGGGCAGGGCCAGCAGGGCGGCGGCGCCCGTGGCCAGGCCGACCAGGGCGAAGGCGATCCACTCGACCAGCAAGGCTGCCTCCCGGGGGGAACGGGCGTGCGACACCGGCGTCACAACTGTCGCCGTACCCCGCCCCACCCGGCCGTACACGCGACGGTGCCCCGCTCCCTCGCGGGAACGGGGCACCGGAACGATCTCGCGCGGCGCCTCAGAGGGTGCCGAAGCCGACCTTGCGGGCGGCCTGCTCGCCGATCTCCACGTACGCCAGGCGCTCGGCCGGGACGATGATGCGGCGGCCGTGCTCGTCGGACAGCGCGAAGATCTTCTCCGAGCCCTCCAGCGCCTTGGTGACCGCGCTCTGGATCTCATCGGCAGTCTGCGAGCTCTCGATCACGATCTCGCGCGGCGCGTTCTGCACGCCGATCTTGACCTCCACGGCTTCCGTCCCTCCGGGGTTGCAGCCTCCACGCACGGGCACCGGACCGCCTGGGACAAGCGTTCGCGGCGACCGCGCCGTACGGCTTCACCATAGAGCACCGGATCACCGGCCCGGCGAAGGTCGGCTGATCGGCCCCGGTGGCCGGTGGGCCGGTCCTACTGGGCGGCGCCCTCGCCGGACTGCTCGCCCGGGTGCATCGGGAAGCCCTTCAGGCCGCGCCAGGACAGGCTGGCGACCAGCCGGATCGCCTCGTCGCGCGGGATCTCCAGGCCCTGCGAGAGCCAGTACCGGGCGGTGATCTGGGCCAGGCCGCAGACCCCGGCGGCGAGCAGCTTGGACTCCGCCTCGGGCAGGTCGGTGTCCTCCTGGATCACCTTGCTCACCAGCGTCGCGCTCGCCTCGGAGGCCCGCTCGACCCGCTCGCGCACGGCCGGCTCGTTGGTCAGGTCCGACTCGAAGACCAGCCGGAAGGCGCCGGACTCGCTGGAGACGTAGTTGAAGTACGCCTCCATGGTGTTGGCCACGCGCTGCTTGTTGTCGGTGGTCGCCGACAGCGCCTCGCGGGTCGAGTCGACCAGGGCGTCGCAGTGCTTGTCCAGCAGGGCCAGGTACAGCTCCAGCTTCCCGGGGAAGTGCTGGTAGAGCACCGGCTTGCTGACCCCGGCGCGGTCGGCGATGTCGTCCATGGCGGCCGCGTGGTAGCCCTGGGCGACGAACACCTCCTGGGCGGCACCGAGCAGTTGTTCACGGCGGGCGCTTCGCGGCAGGCGGGCACCGCGCGGGCGCTCCTGCGCCTCCTGGATGGCCGTCACGGCGCTCCTCACTTCGGGGTCTGTTCGGGGCTGGCAAGATGGCCGATTCTACTTTTCGGTAACCGTGACCGCGTTCGGCGGAGGCGAGAAAAGACGATCGTCCTGGTTGTCAGGAGCCCACAATACGGCGCTGACCTCGGCGTCGGCAGTGGTGCGGCGGAGGCGGCGGCCGGCCGCGGGCGGGCCCCGGGTGCCCGCCGCGTCGGCCCGCGGGCCCGGCTCACTACCATCGTCCACCATGAGCAGCGCTGAGCAGCAGGTACGTACGGTCGAGGTTCCGGGTGCGGTGCTCGCGGTGCACCGCCCGCTCACGGACGGCGCCGCCGACGGGCGCGAGCCCGGGCTCTTCGTGCACGGCCTCGGCGGCTCGGCCGCCAACTGGAAGGCCCTGATGGACCGGCTCTCCGCGGTGGTCGACGGCGAGGCCCTGGACCTGCCCGGCTTCGGCCGCTCCCACCCGCCCACCGATGGCAACCTCACCGTCTCCGGTCACGTCCGCGCGGTGATCGGCTACCTGGAGGCCTCCGGCCGCGGCCCCGTCCACCTGTTCGGCAACTCCCTCGGCGGCGCGGTCTCCGTCCGGCTGGCCGTCCTGCGCCCGGACCTGGTGCGCAGCCTCACCCTGGTCTCCCCGGCCCTGCCCGAGCTGCCGCCGCAGCGCAGCGCCTGGCCGACCGGCCTGCTCGCGGTGCCCGGGGTGCCCGCGCTGCTGCGCCGGCTGTCCGCGGGCGGGCGCGACGCCGAGGCCGCCACCGCGGACCTGCTGCGGCTGGTCTACGGCGACCCGGAGGGCCTGAGCCCGGAGGTCCGGGCCGAGGCGGTGGCCGAGTACCGGCGCCGGCTGGAGGTGCCGCACGCGATGCAGGCGCTGGTCGGTTCGGCCCGCGGCATCGTCTCGGCGTACACCGAGCGCGGCGAGCAGGCGCTGTGGCGGCAGGCCGGGCAGGTGAAGGCGCCGGTGCTGCTGGTGTACGGGCTGCGTGACCGGCTGGTCTCCTACCGCTCGGCCCACCGGGCCTGCGAGGTCTTCGCGGACGCCCGGCTGCTGGTGCTGCCGGAGTCCGGGCACGTGGCGATGATGGAGCACCCCGACCACGTCGCCCGGGCGGTGCGGGAGCTGATCGGGCGCGCCAGGGGCTGACCGGGGCAGGCGGGGCCCGGGGCGAGGCGGGCCCGGGCCTGACCGCGGCGGGGCCCGGGGCGAGGCGGGCCGGAGCCTGACCGCGGCCCGGGGCCCGAGGCGGGCCGGGTCGGGCGCGCGCGGGCGGCCGCGCATACCGCCCGGTAACGGCCCGGTTCGGGCCGAGGTCACTGCGGTTCACTCGATCAGGTGGCAGGCAGGCATGTGACCGATGGATCGGCCCGGGCCGGTCCTACCTTTCTGCTGTCGGACCGAACAGGTGTGGGGGAGTCGCGGCCGCCGGAGGAACCGGAGGGCGGCCGCGGCCGAGAGGTCCCGGCGGGTCGGGCCCGACCGCCGGAGCGGGCGGTTGCCCGGGGGTACGGAACACGGCACTCCGGACCGGCCGCCCCCGCCGCCGTGCCGGGCGCCCCGGGCGACCGCCCGCTCCGCCCGGAAATCCGTCGATCCGTCCCGTGATCCCGCCAGCGAATCCGCTCTGCCCCGGAGGTCTCCCGTGCGCGTTACCCTGCTCACCGAGGGTGCCCGTCCGCATCCCCAGCGTGGCGCCGGAGACTGGTGCGACCGGCTGGTCCAGGGCCTGCCGGAGCACGAGTTCGAGCGGTACCCGGCGATCGGGCCGTGGAGCCGGGACGCCGACGACCACCCGGCGCCCACCCGGCGCGGCCACCGGTGGGCACCGTGGGCGCTCCGGCCGGGCGGCCGGGCCCCGGGGGCGCGGCGCAGACGCCGGTACGCCGGGGCGTACGAGCGACTGCTCCGGGCCCTGGTGCTGCCCGGGGAACGGGCCGGCTTCGGGCCCGCGCTGTACCGGCTGGCGGCGCTCGCCCGGGAGGACGGCGCGCTGTCCGCCTTCCTGGCCTCCGAACCCGCCCGCCGGCTGCTGGAGCGCGCCTGGCGGCTGCCCGGCGCGGACACCGCGGCCGGGCGGCCGTCCGCGTACGACGTGGCGGTCGCGGCGGAGCTGCTGGAGCGGTGCCTGCGCCCGCTGGCCGCGCCCTGGTACGGCACCGGCCCGGGCGGCCTCGGCGCGGCCGACCTGTGCCACGTGGTCGGCGGCGGCCCGGCCGCGCTGCCCGCCCTGGTGGCCCGGCAGCTGCACGGGGTGCCCTTCGTGGTCACCGAGCACCGGCTCCACCTGCGCGAGCAGTACCTCGGCCACCGCGAGGGGCCGTACCGGTGGCCGGTGCGGGCCCTGCTGCTCGCCTTCTCCCGGGAGCTCACCGGGGAGACCTACCGGCGCGCCGCGCTGCTCACCCCCGGCAGCGCCCACGACCTGCGGTGGCAGCTCCGCTGCGGCGCGGACCCGGCGCGCATCCGGGTGGTCCCCGAGGGCACCCCGGCCGTGGACCGCCCGGCCGCCGGGCCGGAGCCCGCGACGCCGACCCTGGTCTGGGCCGGCGGACCGGAGCCGGGCCGGGACCCGGAACCCGCGCTGCGCGCCCTCGCCCTGGTCCGCGCCGAACTGCCCGGTACCCGGCTGGTGCTGTACGGCGAGGAGGCCGCGCCCGGCCACCGGGCGCACCGCGCGGCGGTGGCGCGGCGGCTGGGGATGGCCGAGGCGGTGGACTTCGCCGGACGGCCCGGCCCGCTCGCCGGGGTCTGGGAGTCGGGCACGGTGGTGGTCTTCCCGGAGCCCTCCCCGCGCGACCCCCGGCTGCTGGTGGACGCGATGCTCAGCGGCCGGGCGGTGGTCTCCACCGACGTCGGGGCGGCCCGCGAGGTGGTCGGGCCGACCGGGCTGCTGGTGCCCGCCGGCGATCCGGGGGCCCTGGCCGGGGCCTGCCTGGCGCTGCTGCGCGACGAGGAGCGGCGCGGCCGGCTGGGGCTGGCCGGGCGGCTGCGGGCGCAGGAACGCTTCGCCGTGGAGCCGGTGATCGACGCGTTCCGGGAGATCTACCTGGAGCTGGTCTCGCGGTACCCGGCCTTCCCGGGCGGCGGGGGCGGGGGCGGGCCGGTGCCGCGCCCGTTCGCCCGCCCCGCCGAGTACTGGCTGGCCGACCGTCCGGCCGGTGCGGGCGTCGGAGGTTCGGGCGTCGGGGGACCGGCCGTCGGGGGCTCGGGCGTCGGGGGACCGGCCGTCGGGGGAGCCGGCGATGGCGCGCCGGCCGGTCCGCGGCAGCCGGCCGAGTTCGCGGGGGCCGTCTGATGCCCGGCGGCACGCCGCTCGGCGGCAGCGCGGACCCGGTGCGCGAGGTCATGGCGGAGCACCGGGACCTGTGCGAGCGCGCCGTCGACCCGCTGGAGATCGCCGCCGGACTGGAGGAGGCCGGGCTGGGCGCGGACGCCGCCGCCCGCTGCCGGCACACCGACCTGTTCGCGCTGGCCGAGGAGCTGTACGCCCGGGTGCCCCGGCGCCCGCCGGTGCCCGGGCCGGTGCCGAGGCGGCCGGGCGGGGACGCCGTCCGGGCCGCGCTCGGCGCCCGTCGCCCGGCGCCGCCGGGCGCGGCCGTCCGCACCGCGGCGCCGGGCGCCGTACCCGGTGCGCTGCCGTGCGGCGTCGGGCCTGACGGCGCGGGGCCGTCGCCCCGGCCGCGCCCGGCGGTGCCGGGGCACGGGCCGGGCCTGGCCGCGCTGCTGCTGCTCCCGCCGGCCGCCTCGGGCGGGGACCGTCCGGCGGCCGTCGCGCTGGCGCTGGCGGCGGCGGTCTCGGTGGGGCCGGCCGAGGGGGTGGCCCGCTGGTATCGGGAGGTCGGCCGCGGCCACCTCGGTGCGGCCGACACCCTCGCCGGGTTCCGGGCCCGGATGCGGCCGGTGCTCCCGGTGGCGCTGGCCCTGCACCTGGCGGTGCTCGGGGTGCTGAGCTTCGCCGCGCTGGCCGTGCTGGCGGTCGTGGCGCCGCGCCCGGGGCCGGGCGGCGGGCTGGTGCACCTGGCGGCCGAGCGGGCCGGACCCGGCCCGTGGGCGGCGCAGGGCGTGTCGGGCCTGCTGCTGGTGCTGCCGGTGCTGCTGGCGCGGTGCGGTCGGCCGGCCGCCGCCGCGGTGGGGGCGTCGGCCGGGGCCGCCGCGGTGCTCGGGCCGCTCGCGCTGGGGCGCTCCGCCGCGGAGGCCTGGCTGTTCGGCGGCGGCACCGTCGCGGCGGCGCTGCTGGCGTACGCCGTGGCGGTGCTCGGCCGGGCCGACTCGTACCGCTGAGCGCCGTCGGCCGACCGCCCCCGCCGTCGACCCACCCGGGATCCTCCGTGGATCCCCGCTTTCGTCCCGTTCGTCGAATTTCAGTCCGCCAGGTCGTCCCGAGCTGGCTTCGTGGAAGGACACCCCCGATGAGGGTGCTGCTGCTGGGCGCCGACGGCTTCATCGGCCGCCGGGTCACCGACCGTCTGATGATGGACCAGGAGTTGCAGGTGACGGTGCTCGGCCGGCGCGACTCGGCCGACATCCGCTTCGACCTGACCACCGGGAGCCCGGGCGCGCTGGCCCGGTTCCTGGACGCGGTCGCGCCGCAGGTGGTGATCAACTGCGCGGGCGCCACCTACGGCAGCTCGCGCACCCTGGTCCGGTCGAACACGCTGGCCGTCGCGACCGTCTGCGAGGCCATCCGCCGCAGCCGGGAGCCGGCCCGGCTGGTGCACGTCGGCTCGGCCGCCGAGTACGGGCCGGTGCCCGGCGGGGTGCCGGTGTCCGAGCAGGCCGAGCCGCGGCCGGTCGGCCCGTACGGGGTGTCCAAACTGGCCGGGACGGAGCTGGTGCTGGCCTCCGGGCTGGACGCCGCGGTGCTGCGGGTGTTCGACGTGGTGGGGCCGGGGGCGCCGACCGCCTCGCTGTTCGGGCGGCTCGCGGAGGGCCTGCGGCGGGCGCTGGAGCGGGACGAGCACCAGGTGCGGATGCCGGACCTGTCCGGATACCGGGATTTCGTGGACGTGCGGGACGTCGCGCGGGCCATCCAGGCGGCCGCGGTGTCGGCCGCCACCGGGGTGATCAACGTCGGCAGCGGGCACGCCGTCCGGGCCCGGGACGCGGCCCAGCTGCTGGTGCGGGCCTCGGGCTTCGAGGGGACGATCGTCGAGGAGAACCGGCAGGTCCTGCTGCCGGCGCAGGCCGCCGGGGCGGGCAGCGACCACCTGCCGGGCCACCACCAGGGCGGCCACCACCCCGTCGCCCACCACCTGCCCGGCCACCGTCCGGAGGGGCACCGTCCGGAGGGCCGGCCCGCGCCGGGCGAGCCGGTGCCGTGGCGGCAGGCGGACGTGCGCACCGCCCGGGACCGTCTCGGATGGCGGACGCAGGTGCCGCTGGAGGAGTCGCTCGGCGACGTCTGGCTGGAGACGGCCTGCCGGGTGTGAACGCGCCGCGTGGTGCCCGGGCCCGTCAACCACGGGCCCGGGGCGCCTTCCGGGGCTTCCACCATCCGGCGCGGCCCGTCTCGCATGCCGGAATGGCTGTCTCGGAATAGCGGAGGGGCGTGACACTGTTGGCCTAGAGAGCCACCCGAGTGGCGGAGCAACAACCCCACAGCGAGGTTGGCCCTGGCCATCCGAACAAGACCCATCGGAGTCCCCGTGTCGTTGCCACCCCTGGTCGAGCCGGCCGACGAGCTCACCGTTGACGAGGTCCGCCGGTACTCCCGCCACCTGATCATCCCGGACGTGGGCATGGCGGGGCAGAAGCGGCTGAAGAACGCCAAGGTGCTGTGCGTCGGCGCCGGCGGCCTCGGTTCGCCCGCCCTGCTCTACCTGGCCGCCGCCGGTGTCGGCACGCTGGGCATCGTCGAGTTCGACGTGGTCGACGAGTCGAACCTCCAGCGCCAGGTGATCCACGGCCAGTCGGACGTCGGCCGCTCCAAGGCGGAGTCGGCGCGGGACTCGGTCAAGGAGATCAACCCGTACGTCGACGTGGTGCTGCACGAGGAGCGCCTCGACAACTCCAACGTCCTGGAGATCTTCTCCGGCTACGACCTGATCGTGGACGGCACCGACAACTTCGCCACCCGGTACCTGGTGAACGACGCCGCGGTGCTGCTCGGCAAGCCGTACGTGTGGGGCTCGATCTACCGCTTCGACGGCCAGGCCAGCGTGTTCTGGGCCGAGCACGGCCCCTGCTACCGCTGCCTCTACCCGGAGGCCCCGCCGCCGGGCATGGTCCCCTCCTGCGCCGAGGGCGGCGTGCTGGGCGTGCTGTGCGCGTCCATCGGCTCGATCCAGGTCAACGAGGCGATCAAGCTGCTGGCCGGCATCGGGGACCCGCTGGTCGGCCGGCTGATGATCTACGACGCCCTGGAGATGAACTACCGCCAGGTGAAGGTCCGCAAGGACCCGAACTGCGCCGTCTGCGGCGAGAACCCGACGGTCACCGAGCTGATCGACTACGAGGCCTTCTGCGGCGTCGTCTCGGAGGAGGCGCAGGCCGCCGCCGCCGGTTCGACCATCACCTCGCAGCAGCTCAAGCAGTGGCAGGACGACGAGGAGGACATCTACCTCATCGACGTCCGCGAGCCCGGCGAGTACGAGATCGTCAACATCCCCGGCGCGGTGCTGATCCCGAAGAACGAGTTCCTGATGGGCGACGCGCTGGAGAAGCTGCCGCAGGACAAGAAGATCGTGCTGCACTGCAAGTCGGGCGTGCGCTCGGCCGAGGTGCTGGCCGTGGTCAAGGCCGCGGGCTTCGCCAACGCCGTCCACCTGGGCGGCGGCGTGCTCGGCTGGGTGAACCAGATCGAGCCGCACAAGCCGGTCTACTGACCGACACCCACGTGAGGAGGGCCCGCCGGGAACGGCGGGCCCTCCGTCGTGTCGGCCCGGACCCTCAGAGGGCGTTCCTGCGCTGGAGCACGTTGTAGGCGATCCAGCCCGGCAGCACCGGCAGCCAGAAGGTGAGCGCCCGGTAGAGGAAGACGGCCGGGGTGGCGATGGTGGGGGAGACGTCCGCGACGGTCAGGGCGCCGATCAGGGCGACCTCGACGGGGCCGATGCCGCCGGGGGTCGGGATCGCCGAGCCGGCCGCGTTGGCGGTCAGGAAGACCACCGCGACGGCGGAGAAGCTGACGTCGCCGCCGAAGGCCTGCACCGAGAAGTCCAGGCAGGCGGTGAACGAGAGCGTCAGCAGCAGGATGCCGCCGAAGCCGGTGACCAGCTTGCTGGGCGTCTGCATCAGGTCGAGCATCCGCGGCACCACGCCGAAGAACAGCGAGCGCAGCCGGCCCAGGACGAACCGGCGCAGCGGCGCGACGGCGGCCACCACCAGGGCGAGCACGGCGGCCGTCAGCACCCCGATGATCACCGCGCGGGAGGCGGAGAGGTCGCCGTTGGTCTGGCTGCCGGTGATCAGGCCGAAGCTGAACAGCAGCAGCAGGTGCCCGGCCAGGCCGGCCAGCTGGGAGGCGCCGACCGAGGCCACCGCCTGGCCGGAGCGGATGCCGGCCTTCTGGAGGTAGCGGGTGTTGAGCGCGATGCCGCCGATCGCGGCGGGGGCGACCAGCTTGACGAAGGAGCCGGCCAGCTGGGCGGCGACGGTGCGCCGGAACGGCAGCTTCTCGGGGACGAAGCCGGTCAGGCTCATCGCGGCGGCGACGTAGCTGAAGGCGGCGGCGAGCAGGGCGGCGGCGGCCCAGGCCCAGTTCATCTGGGAGAGCTTGAGCTGGGCCGGCTTGATGGTGGTCAGGGCCAGGTAGGCGGCGAAGGTGAGCGCGATCACCATGATCAGGCTCTTCGGCTTCAGCCGCTCCAGCTTGGCCGGGGCCATCGGCGCCTCGGGGGCGATCTGGAGGATCTGGCCGCGGATGCGGCTCAGCAGGTCCTCGCCGGCCGCCGCGATGTCCTCCTCGGCCTGCTCCTGGGTGCGCTCCCCGGCCGCGACCTGCTCCAGCGCCCGGGCCCGGGCGGCGGCCTTGCGCTCCTTGGTGAGCTTGGCCAGGTCGACCCTGGTGGAGCGGCTCATCCCGACCGGCTGGAGCAGCGGCAGGGCCTGGGCCACCCGCTCGGCGCCCAGCACCGCGTTGGCGGTGGCCACGGCCCGCTCCGGGCCGATCCGCAGCGCGAAGGTGGTGAGCAGCTGGGCGACGTCGATCCGCAGGGTCAGGTCGGTGGCGGCGATGTCGCCGCCGGAGAGGTTGACCAGGCAGGCGCTCCGCTCGTCCACCACCAGCAGCGACTCGCCGGTGAGCCGTCGGTGCGCGATCCGGCGCTCGTGCAGGGCGGCCACCGACTGCCAGATCGAGGCCATCACCCGGTCGGTGACCTCCTCGTCGGCCAGCTCGTCGAGGGTGCGGCCGTCGAGGTTCTCGTAGACCAGGATCGCGGCGTCCGGGCCGAGCTCGGAGGTGGCGACCAACTGCGGCGCGCGGGCGCCGGAGGCGGCCGCCGCGTACGCGATCAGGGCCTCCTGCTCCAGCGCCTGGCGCAGGGACTGGGGGCTGCGGCGGACGGCCACCGAGCGCAGCCGCAGCCGCCGCCAGGCCCGGTAGAAGAAGCCGGAGGCCTGCTGCTCGCGGTCGATGATGTGCACGTCCAGCGGGGGGCCGCCCTGCTGGGTGACGTGGTAGCGGCGGGTGCCGCCGGGGGCGTCGGGGGCGCGGACGGCGCCGGCCGGGGTGAAGCCGACCTTGCGCAGGCCGATCATCAGGTGCTGGCCGGTGGGCCGGATGTTGGGGGAGCCGATCGCGTACAGCGTGCCGTAGGCGACGGACCAGCCGATCAGCACGGTGAGCAGCAGCGACATCGGGGTGGTGTAGCCGCCGAGCAGCTCGGTGACGCCGCTGAAGAGCACCACCACCCACAGGGCGACCCGCCAGCGCGGTCTGCTCGACATGCCGACGGCCGTCATGTAGGCGATCACCGGGGCGAGGTAGCCGTGCACCGGGTCGGTGAGGCTGCCGTTGCTGTCCAGCGGCAGCCGGGTCAGCGCGTCCCGGATGTGCGGGGAGGCGCCTTCGGCCACCCACCAGTCGATGCCGAGCGAGACGCCGTACGCCAGCACCGAGGCGAGCACGCCGTCGGCGACCCGCAGGCCGTCGCGTTTGATCAGCCGCTCGACGGCGAAGGCCAGCGGCACCGCGAGCACGGCGACGCTGGAGACCAGGCCGGTGATGGTGGAGAGCACCGCGGAGAAGTGCGGCGCGTTGGTGGCGATGTCCTGCTCGATGCCGGTGGTGGTCGAGGTCGCGATGCCGGCCAGCACGAAGACGGCGACGATGCCGAGGACGCCGGCCAGGAAGCGGATCAGGTCGGACGGGCGGTGCGCGCGGGCGGCGAGCAGCGGCTCGTCGACGTCCAGGTGCGGGGCGTCGTCCAGCGGGTCGTGGCCGTGGACGTCGTCGTGGTCCTCGCCGCGGGGCCCGGGCGGGCCGTCGGGCTCCTGGGGGCCGGGCCCCTGGGCGGGGGTCTCCTCCGGGGGCTCCTGGGCGGGGGGCTTCCCGGAGGTGTTCCCGGGGGTCTTCGAGGGGGTGGGGGTCTTGATCATCCGGTCCTTGATCAGGGAGACTTCCGGCGTCGGCCCCGGTCCGGGCCGGCCTTCACCCTCGTCGCCGGCGGCCGGGGGCACGGCGGCGGAGGACTCGTCGGAGTCCTTGTCCACGCCCACGTCAGCCGTCCCGGTCATCTGGTCTTGTTGTCCTCGTATCACCACTCACCGCCCCGGAAGATGGTGGCATGCTCCGGCTCCCCGCGCGGGACAGGGGGCGGATCGGGCGCGGCGGATCGTTCGCACGGGCCCCCGGACGCGCCTCCTTGGGGAAGAATGCCGCAGGTGACGGACGCGACAGAGGACGGCCTCCCGGATGCCCTGCCCCCCTTCGCCGAACTGGTGCTCGACCTGACCGAGCGGATTCCACCCGGCAGGGTGATGACCTACGGCGACGTCGCCGAGTACCTGGGCCAGGGCGGCCCCCGGCAGGTCGGCCGGGTGATGGCCCTGTACGGCGGCTCGGTGCCCTGGTGGCGGGTGGTCCGCGCCGACGGCCGCCTGCTGCCCGGCCACGAACGGCGCGCCCTCGCCCACTACGGCGAGGAGGGGACCCCGCTGCGCGAGCTCGCCGACCCCGTCCGGGTCGACCTCAAGCGGGCCCGTTGGAACGGCGAGCTCCCCGGCCGGTGAACGGGGAGGGCGAACGGGCGAGTGAGCGGAAACCGCCGCACGGACCGGATTGACGGGGCAGGATCGTAGGCTCGATGCGGGCGGGCCCGTCGCGGCCCGCCCCCGCCGTGCCCCGCCCCGCCCCACCGTTCGACCCCAGGACCGAGTTCGTGACCTCCCCCTACCGGCTCGTGCGCAGCCCGCTCGTCCAGCCCGACCCGCCCGTGCTGGACGCCTACCAGCGCGCCGTGGTCGAGCACGCCGGCGGACCGCTGCTGGTCCTGGCCGGGCCCGGCACCGGCAAGACCACGACCCTCGTCGAGGCCGTCGCCCGGCGGATCGCGGACGGCACCGACCCCGAGCGGATCCTCGTCCTCACCTTCAGCCGCAAGGCCGCGATGGAACTGCGCGACCGCATGTCCGGCCGCCTCGGCAGCTCCGCCGCCGCCCCGCAGGCCACCACCTTCCACTCCTTCTGCTACGCCCTGCTGCGCGCCCACCAGGACCCCCAGGACTACGCCGAACCCCTGCGGCTGCTCTCCGGCCCCGAACAGGACGTCATGGTCCGCGAACTGCTCGCCGGCGGCGCCGAGGACGCCAAACGCGGCCTGAGCCGGATCGCCTGGCCGCTGGACCTGCGGGCCTGCCTGACCACCCGCGGCTTCGCCGACGAGGTCCGCGCCGTCCTCGCCCGCAGCCGCGAACTCGGACTCGGCGAGGCCGAACTGGAACGCTTCGCCCAGGGCGTCCAGCGCCCCGACTGGGCCGCCGCCGCGCACTTCCTGGCCGACTACCTCGACGTCCTCGACCTGCGCGGCGTCCTCGACTACGCCGAACTCGTCCACCGCGCCGTGCTGCTCGCCGAACGCCCCGAGGTCGGACAGGAGTTGCGGCGCCGCTACGAGGTGGTCTTCGTCGACGAGTACCAGGACACCGACCCCTCCCAGGTCCGGCTGCTGCGCCGGCTCGCCGGCGGCGGGGGCGACCTCGTCGCCGTCGGCGACCCGGACCAGTCGATCTACGCCTTCCGCGGCGCCGACATCAACGGCATCCTCGACTTCCCGCAGACCTTCCGGAACGCCGACGGAACCCCCGCCGAGGTCAAGGTCCTGCGGGTCTCCCGCCGCTCCGGCGCCGTCCTGCTCGCCGCCTCCCGCGAGATCGCCCGCCGGATGCCGATGGGCCGGCTGCCCGCCGACAAGCTCGCCCAGCACCGCGCCCTGCTGCCCTCCCGCGAGGGCGGCCGGGTCGAGGTCTACACCTACCCGACCCCCGGCGCCGAACTCGACTCGATCGCCGACCTGCTGCGCCGCGCCCACCTGGAGGACGGCGTCCCCTGGGGCGAGATGGCCGTCCTGGTCCGGGCCGGCGCCCGCTCCATCCCCGGCGTGCGGCGGGCCCTGGGCGCCGCCGGCGTCCCGCTGGAGATCGACGGCGACGACCTGCCGCTGCGCGAGGAACCGGCCGTCGCCCACCTGCTGCTCGCCCTGCGGGTCTGCGCCCAGCAGGCCGCCCGCGACAAGCAGGGCGACCCGGACGCCCCCGACCCGCTCACCACCGACCTGGCCCACGCCCTGCTCACCGGCCCGCTCGGCGGCCTCGACGGCTCCGACCTGCGCCGCCTCGGCCGCGCCCTGCGCGAGGAGGAACGCGCCGCGCTGCGCGCCGACGGCCGGCCCTCCACCGCGCCCCGCCCGGCCGGCGAACTCATCCGCGAGGCCCTCGCCGAACCCGAGCGGCTCGTCGCCCTCGACCCCGCGCACGCCCGCCGCGCCCGCGACCTCGGCACCCTGCTGCGCAAGGTCCGGGAACTGCTGGCCGGCGGCTGCACCGCCGAGGAGGCGCTCTGGGAGCTCTGGGACGGCAGCCGCCGCTGGCGCGAGCGCCTGGAACGGGCCGCCCTGCGCGGCGGCGCCGCCGGCCGCAACGCCGACCGCGACCTGGACGCGCTGTGCGCCCTGTTCGAGACCGCCGCCCGCGCCGAGGAACAGGTCACCGGCCACCGCAGCGCCCTCGACCTGCTCGCCGAACTCGAAGCCCAGGACATCGCCGCCGACACCCTCACCGTCCGCGCCGTACGCCCCGAAGCCGTCCGGCTGATGACCGCCCACCGCTCCAAGGGCCTGGAGTGGCGCCTGGTCGTGGTGGCCGGCGTCCAGGACGGCCTCTGGCCCGACCTGCGCCGCCGCGGCTCCCTCCTCGAAGCCGACCGGATCGGCCGTGACGGCCTCGCCGAACCGCTCTCCCCGGGCGCCCTGCTCGGCGAGGAGCGCCGGCTCTTCTACGTCGCCGCCACCCGCGCCAAGGAACGCCTGATCGTCACCGCCGTCAAGGCCCCCGCCGACGACGGCGACGAACCCTCCCGCTTCCTGCGCGAGCTCTACCGCGAGGACGTCGACCCCGCCACCGGCAGGACGGTGCGCCGCACCCCGCCGGTCACCGTCGAGGACGTCACCCACCGCCCGCGCCGCCCGCTGTCCGTCGCCGCGCTGGTCGCCGAACTGCGCGCCGTCACCGTCGACCCCGCCCGCTCGCCCGAACTGCGCCGCGCCGCCGCCGAACGCCTCGCCACCCTCGCCGCCGCCACCGACGAGGACGGACAGCCGCTGGTGCCCGCCGCCCACCCCGAGCGCTGGTGGGGCCTGGACGACCCGACCGCCGCCCCCGAGCCGCTGCGCAGCGCCGACGCCCCCGTCCGGCTCTCCGGCAGCGGCCTGGAACAGCTGGAGAACTGCTCCCTCCAGTGGTTCCTGGACAAGGAGGTCAAGGCGCGCGGAGCCGGCTCGGCCGCCCAGGGCTTCGGCAACGTGGTGCACGCCCTCGCCGACGAGGTCGGCTCCGGCCGCACCCCCGCCGACCTCGCCGTGCTGATGGAACGGCTGGACACCGTCTGGGACGCGCTGGCCTTCGACGCGCCCTGGAAGTCCCAGCAGGAGAAGTCCGAGGCCCGGGCCGCCCTGGAGCGCTTCCTCAACTGGCACGTCCTGGAACGCGGCCGGGACCTGGTCGCCACCGAGCACGGCTTCGACGTCACCCTCGACGTCGGCGGCGTCCAGGTCCGCATCCGCGGCTCGATGGACCGGGTGGAGAAGGACACCGCCGGCCGCGCCTACGTCGTCGACTTCAAGACCGGCAAGCAGATACCCGCCGACAAGTCGCTGCCCGAGCACAAGCAGCTCGCCGTCTACCAGCTCGCCGTCCGGGCCGGCGCCCTCAACGAACTCCCCGGCTTCGACGGGAAGGCGCCGGACACCGGCGGCGCCGAACTCGTCCACCTGCGCGAGCCCGCCGCCAAGGCCGCCCAGGACACCCCCAAGGTGCAGCGCCAGGAGCCGCCCGAGGGCGAGCCGTGGATCGAGAACCTGCTCGCCGAGGCGGCCGGGAAGGTCCTCGCCGAACGCTTCGTCCCGCGGACCGGCGGCGGCTGCGACCGCTGCTCCTTCCGCCGCAGCTGCTCCGCCCAGCGCGACGGTGCCCAGCTGGTGGAGTGAGGCCGGTCGGCCGGGAATGTCCGCCGCTCCGGTTACCGTTGCGTGGTGACCGCCGTGCTCAGCCATCCCGACCAGCTCAAGGAGCTGCTGGGGATCCCGTTCAACCGGGAGCAGATGGCGGCCATCGGGGCCCCCCTGGAACCGGCCGTGATCGTGGCCGGCGCCGGCTCCGGCAAGACCACCGTGATGGCCGCCCGGGTGGTCTGGCTGGTCGGCTCCGGCGCGGTGCGGCCCGAGGAGGTGCTCGGCCTCACCTTCACCAACAAGGCCGCCGGCGAACTCGCCGAACGCGTCCGCGCCGCCCTGCTGCGCGCCGGCGTCAGCGACCGGGACGCCGCCGAACCGCTCGGCGACCCGGAGATCTCCACCTACCACGCCTTCGCCGGCCGCCTGCTCAAGGAGCACGGCCTGCGGATCGGCATCGAACCGGACGTGCGGCTGCTCGCCGACGCCACCCGCTTCCAGCTCGCCGCCAAGGTGCTGCGCACCGCCCGCGGCCCGTTCCCCGCGCTCACCGGCACCTTCGCCAACCTGGTCGCCGACCTGACCGCGCTGGACGGCGAACTCGCCGAACACCTCGTCGAGCCGCAGACCCTGCGCGACTTCGACGAACGGCTGCTGGACACCCTCGCCACCGTCAAGCTCACCAACGACGACCTGCGGGCCGTCCCGGCCACCTCCCGGGCCCGGCTGGAACTGCTGCGCCTGGTCGAGGACTACCGGCGGCGCAAGCGCTCCGCCGGGCTGATGGACTTCGGCGACCAGATCGCCGCCGCCGCCCGCCTGGCCCAGCAGCGCCCCGAGGTCGGCGAGCTGCTGCGCGGCCAGTTCAAGGTGGTGCTCCTGGACGAGTACCAGGACACCTCGGTCGCCCAGCGGCTGATGCTGGCCGGCCTCTTCGGCGCCGGGCCCGGGGGCGCCTCCTCCTCCTCCTCCGGCGACGGCGCCGCGCCCGCCGACGGCGCCCGCACCGGCGGCGGCCACCCGGTGACCGCCGTCGGCGATCCCTGCCAGGCGATCTACGGCTGGCGCGGCGCCTCCGTCGCCAACCTCGACGACTTCCCCCGGCACTTCCCGAAGGCCGACGGCCGCCCCGCCGACCGCTACGCGCTCAGCGAGAACCGCCGCAGCGGCGGCCGCCTGCTCGCCTTCGCCAACGAGCTCGCCGCCCCGCTGCGCGAGATGCACGAGGGCGTCGAGGCGCTGCGCCCGGCCCCCGGCGCCGAGCAGGACGGCTTCGTCCGGGCGGCGCTGCTGCCCACCCACGCCGAGGAGATCGGCTGGCTGGCCGACTCGATCGCCCACCTGGTGCGCACCGGCACCGCGCCGGGCCGGATCGCCGTGCTGTGCCGCGGCGGCGCGGCCTTCCCGGACATCCACGCCGCGCTGGTCGCCCGGGAGGTGCCGGTCGAGGTGGTGGGCCTCGGCGGGCTGCTGCAACTGCCCGAGGTGGCCGACCTGGTGGCGGTCTGCGAGGTGCTGCAGGACCCGACCGCCAACGCCGCGCTGGTGCGCCTGCTGATCGGCCCGCGCTGGCGGATAGGCCCGCGGGACCTCGCGCTGCTCGGCCGCCGGGCCGCCGACCTGGTCCGGACCGACCGTTCCGAGGGCGTCGAGGCGCTGGCCGCGGCCGTCGCCGAGGCCGACCCGACCGAGGTGGTCTCGCTGGCCGACGCGGTGGAGACCTTCCTCGATCCCGACCAGCCCGACGACCTGCCGTTCTCCGCCGAGGCCCGGGTGCGCTTCGCCCGCCTCGCCGCCGAGCTGCGCGAGCTGCGCCGCTCGCTCGCCGACCCGCTGATGGACGTGCTGCACCGGGTGCTGTCCGTCACCGGCCTGGAGGTCGAACTCGCCGCCTCCCCGCGGGCCCTGGCCGCCCGGCGGCGGGAGACCCTGCACGCCTTCCTGGACGTCGCCGCCTCCTTCGCCGATCTCGACGGCGACCCCGGCCTGGCCGCCTTCCTGGGCTTCCTGCGCGCCGCCCAGGAGTACGAGCGCGGCCTGGACAGCAGCCTGCCCGGCGGAGAGGACACCGTGAAGGTGCTCACCGCGCACAAGTCCAAGGGCCTGGAGTGGGACGTGGTGGCCGTCCCCGGCCTGGTGCGGGGCGCGTTCCCGTCGTCGAGCCCGCGCGAACGCTGGACGAGCGCCAAGCGCGTGCTCCCGCACGCCCTGCGCGGCGACGCCGCGACCCTGCCCGACGTGCGCGGCGGCTGGAACGGGAAGTCGATGACGGCGTTCAGGAAGGAACTGGCCGAGCACTCCGCCACCGAGGAACTGCGCCTGGGCTACGTGGCGTTCACCCGGCCCCGGTCGCTGCTGCTGGCCTCCGGGCACTGGTGGGGCCCGAGCCAGAAGACCGTCCGCGGCCCCTCCGCCTTCCTGGAGGCACTGCGCGAGCACTGCGAGCGGCCCGGCGCGGGCGAGGTCGAGCACTGGGCCGAGCAGCCGGAGAAGGGCGCCGAGAACCCGGCGCTGGCCGCCCCGGTCGAGCGCCCCTGGCCGCTGCCGCTGGACCCGGCCGCCCAGCACGCCCGCCGCCGGGTCGCCGAGGTGGTGCGCGCCCGCCTCGCCGGGGCGCCGGCCCCGGAGCCCGAGGAGATGGCTCCCGAGGACCAGCGCCAGGTGGCCTCCTGGGACCGCGACCTGACCGCGCTGCTGGGCGAGTTGGAGCGCTCCCGGCGCACCGCCCGGGAGGTGCCGCTGCCCGCCGCGCTCTCCGCCACCCAGCTGCTGCGGCTGGCCGCCGACCCGGACGGCTTCGCCCACGACCTGGCCCGCCCGATGCCCCGCCCCCCGCAGCCCGCGGCCCGGCGCGGCACCCGCTTCCACGCCTGGGTGCAGTCCCGGATCGAGCCGCTGCTGCTGGTCGAGCCCGGCGCGCTGCCCGGCGCCGACGACGACGGCATCGAGGACGAGCAGGACCTGGAGCGGCTCAAGGAGGCGTTCCTGCGCACCCCGTACGCCCAGCGCAAGCCCCACCGGGTGGAAGCGCCGTTCCAGCTGGTGCTGGCGGGCCGGGTGGTGCGGGGTCGCATCGACGCGGTCTACCGGGAAGATGACGGGTTGTCGGAATCCGGTGGTGGGTCACGCTACGAAGTGGTGGACTGGAAGACCCACCGGGAGGAGACCGCCGACCCGTTGCAGCTCGCGGTCTACCGGCTGGCCTGGGCCGAGCACGCGGGCGTCGATCCCGAGCAGGTCACGGCCTCGTTCCTGTACGTCCGCAGCGGCCGGATCGTCCGCCCGGCAGGACTTCCCGCCCGAAAAGAGTTGGAACGGCTTCTGATCGGGAACAGTGACTATTGAGTCACGCAGAGCATCCAAGTCATCACGCCGGCGCCCGAAACCTGTGCGTCGTGCACGTTTCGCGCCTATTGTGGGGTCGGTAACCGGTCAACCCCCGAGCTCCGGCCGCCAGCGAGGCCCGCATTCCCTAACCCTCAGTCATCACCGCAGGTGCCCTTGGGCATCGGCGTCTTCTGCTGGAGAAACCGAAGTTGAGCGCGACCGGATGGATCAGAGAGCGGTTCACCGGGCCGACCCCGGGCCCCGCTCCGCGCGCGACCGGCACCTGGCCGAGGACGGCGCTGGCGCTGCCGTTCATCGGCATGGTGCTGATCGTCGCCCTCGACTACCTCAGCGGCACCGAGGTGACCGTCGAACCGGCCCTCACCGCCGTCCCCGCGCTGGCCGCCGTGGTCAGCCGCCGCACCTGGTACCCGCTCGCCATCGGCCTGGGCACCGAGGCCGCCGCCTTCCTGATGGCCTTCCGCAGCGACACCCTCGACGAGTCCGTGCACGTCGCCAGCGTCTTCGCGATCCTGCTCGTGGCCGCGATCGGCTGGGTCAGCGCCACCCTGAGACTGCGCCAGGAACGGGCCCTGGCCGACGCCCAGCTCGTCGCCTCCATCGCCCGCCGGGTCCTGCTGCGGCCCGTCCCCGAACGCGTCGGCACCGTCCGGGCCGCAGTCCACTACGAGGCCGCCGCCGCCCACGCCCGGATCGGCGGGGACCTCTACGAAGTCGTCAACACCCGGCACGGGGTGCGGGCCGTGGTCGGCGACGTCCGCGGCAAGGGGCTCGGCGCGGTGGAGACCGCCGCCGCCGTGCTCGGCGCCTTCCGGGAGGCCGCCCACCAGGAACCCGCCCTCGACAGGGTGGCCGGCTGGCTCGCCGACAGCCTCGACCGCGCCCTGCACGAGAACGACCACCCCGGCGTGGAGGAGGAGTTCGTCACCCTGGTGCTGATCGGCGTCCGCCCCGACGGCACCACGGAGATCGTCAACTGCGGCCACCCCGCTCCGCTGCTGCTGCGCGGCGAGGACGTCCGCCCGCTCGAACTCGCCGAGACCGTACCGCCGCTGGGCGTCCTCGATCCGGCCGACGTCCGCCCGCCGGTGCACCGGATCCTGCTCCAGGACGAGGACCGGGTCCTGCTGTTCACCGACGGGGTGATCGAGGCCCGCAACCGCGCCGGCGTCTTCTACCCGCTCGCCGAACGCTTCCCGCGCTGCGCCGACGGCCGCCCGGCCGACGTCCTGCAGCGCCTGCACGAGGACGTGGTGCGCCACGTCGGACGCCAACTCGGCGACGACGCGGCCATGCTGCTCCTCCAGTTCGACCCCCCGCCCTCCCTCGGCGGCCCCGTCCGGCTCGCGAACGCCGTCCACCTCCCCCAGCAGGCCGGGGTCCTGACCCACCAGTAGACGGGCCCCGGCGCACCCGGCAGGCGCTACAGGGACACCTCGACCAGCAGCGGCCGGTGGTCCGACACCGCCGCGCGCGGCGCCGCCGCCGGGCCCACCGCCGCGCGCGGCACGCCGATCGCCAGGACGTGGTCGAACTGCACCGCCGGCCGGTGCGAGGGATAGGTCGGAGTGCGCGCCAGGTCGTACCAGCCCTGGAGCCGGGCGCGCGGCTCGCGCACCCGGCGCCGGCGCGGTTCGGCCAGCGCCGGCCGGGCCCGCCGGGCCGCCCGCAGCTCGCGCACCCGCACCCGCGGCGCGCCGCGCTCCAGCGCCGTCGCCCCGCCGAGCACCGTGCGCGGCACCGCGCCGACCAGGTTGAAGTCCCCCAGCACCAGGTACGGCTGCGGCAGGTCGGCGATCCAGCGCCGGATGCCCGCCAGCTGCGCCATGTTCCAGCCGGGCACGAAGGACAGGTGCGCGGCCACCACGGTGAACGGGCCGCGCTCGCCCTCCAGGACGGCCGCCAGCGCGGCCCGGGGCTCGTCCGGCACCGGCGTCAGCCCGCGCCGCCCGGCCACCCGCAGCGGCAGCCCGAACGGCGCCGGGGCGAACCGCCGGGCCCGCCAGTGCCGCACCGGGAGCCTCGTCAGCAGGGCCGTCCCGTACGAGGGCAGGGCGCCGTCCCCCACCTCGCCCGGCCCGTACACCCGCAGGCCGTTCGGCCCGCCCGGCTCCGGCACCCAGCCGGCCACCGGCGCCGGGCGGCCGTGCAGCGCCGCGGCGAAGCGCCAGTCCCCGGCGCCCATCGCCGCGGCCGCCACCGCGGCCTGGTCGGTGCCGCCCGAGCGCGACTGGTGCCGGTCCACCTCCTGGAGCGCCAGCACGTCGGCGTCCAGGGCGGCCACCGCCTCGGCCAACGGGCCGCCGGCGTCGGACGGGTAGGGCCGCGGGGCGCCGTCCGGGGCGAGCGGCTGACCGTGCAGCAGGTTGAAGGTGGCGATGCGCAACTGGCTCACACCGCACGACGGTACCCGGTCGCCGGGGGAGGGGGGTCCGGCTTGAGACGGTGCTGCATACCGGGTATACATACTCGGTATGTCCATCCGTCACGGTCTGCTCGCCCTGCTCGACCAGGGCCCGCGCTACGGCTACCAGCTGCGCACCGAGTTCGAGGCGCGCACCGGCGCCACCTGGCCACTCAACGTCGGGCAGGTCTACACCACGCTGTCGCGCCTGGAGCGCGACGGACTGGTCGAAGCCGCGGGGGAGGACGACGAGGGCCACCAGTTCTACGCCGTGACCGACGCCGGCCGCGCCGAACTGCGGAACTGGTTCGACACCCCGGTGC
Source organism: Kitasatospora sp. NPDC034533 (assembly GCF_055575155.1). NCBI lineage: Bacteria > Bacillati > Actinomycetota > Actinomycetes > Kitasatosporales > Streptomycetaceae > Kitasatospora > Kitasatospora sp. NPDC034533. The sequence goes on along the minus strand of NZ_JBVITE010000030.1, from coordinate 38,875 downwards.
CCCGGACCAACCCCCCGCGCGACGAACTGGCGATCAAGCTCGCCATGGCGGTGACCGTCCCCGGAGTGGACGTCTCCGCCGTCGTCCAGGGCCAGCGCCGCCACAGCGTCAAGGCGCTCCAGGACTACACCCGGCTCAAGGGCCGCGCCCTGGCCGGCGAGCCGGGGCCCGGCACCGCCTCCTCCGAGAGCAACGACCTCGCCTGGCTGCTCGTCCTCGACCAGCTGATCTTCCAGACCGAAGCCGAGATCCGCTGGCTCGACCACTGCGAGACCCGGCTCGCCCAGCAGGCCGAACTGCGGCAGGCCCGCACCGCCGAGGCCGCCCGCGACGGCGCCGCGCCCACCAGGCGAGGCCGCCGCCTGCGCGCCTGATCCCGGCACCCGAACCACCAGACCCGGTCCCGACACCGGGCGTACACCCAGCACAAGGGGGGAATCCATGTCCCACACCGAACCGTCCAGGCGGACGCCGGTGCTCCACCTGGAGAACGTCACCCGCGTCCACGGCCACGGCGCCGCCGAGGTCCAGGCGCTGCGCGGCGTCGACCTCAAGGTCCACCCCGGCGAGTTCGTCGCCGTCATGGGCCCCTCCGGCTCCGGCAAGTCGACCCTGCTCACCCTGGCCGGCGGCCTCGACACCCCGAGCAGCGGCCGGGTCCTCGTCGAGGGCACCGCCCTCGGCGACCTCAACCGCAAGAAACTCGCCCAGGTCCGCCGCCGCTCCGTCGGCTACGTCTTCCAGGACTACAACCTGATACCGGCGCTCACCGCCGCCGAGAACATCTCCCTGCCGCGCGAACTCGACGGGCTGTCCACCCGCGCCGCCCGCCGCGAGGCCCTCGCCGCCCTCCAGGAACTCGGCATCCCCGAACTCGCCGACCGCTTCCCCGACGACATGTCCGGCGGCCAGCAGCAGCGCGTGGCCATCGCCCGCGCCCTGATCGGCGACCGCCGCCTCGTCCTCGCCGACGAACCCACCGGCGCCCTCGACTCCACCACCGGCGAAGCCGTCCTCGCCGTGCTGCGCGCCCGCTGCGACGCCGGCGCCGCCGCCATGATGGTCACCCACGAGGCCCGGCACGCCGCCTGGGCCGACCGGGTCGTCTTCCTGCGCGACGGCCGGATGGTCGACGAGTCCACCAGCCAGGACGCCGCCAGCCTGCTCGTCAGCGCCGCCGGCAACAGCCTGAAGGTGGACGAGTGAAGCTCAGCGCCTGGAGGGTCGCCCTGCGCATCGCCCGCCGCGACGCCCTGCGCGCCAAGGGCCGCAGCGCCCTCGTCATCGCCATGGTGGCGCTGCCCGTCCTCGGCGTCACCGGCGCCGACGTGGTCTTCCGCAGCGCCGAACTCACCACCGCCGAACGCACCGTCCGGCTCATGGGCCAGGCGGCCGGCGAACTCACCATGGTCGAACGCGGATCCGCCGTCACCCAGGCCCCCGACCCCGACGACGGATTCAGCCTCAAGGACCCCAAGGAGGACACCAAGAACGGCGCAGCCCCCACGTACACCCCCGCGCAGCAACGCGCCCTCGACACCCCGCCCGCCGACCTCGCCCGCCGGCTGCTCCCGGCCGGAGCGGTCCTGGTCCCCGAACTCTCCGGCCCCTTCACCGCCGCGAGCAGCGCCGAAGGCCTGCTCAACACCCGGGTCAGCGAAGCCGACCTGACCGACCCGGTCTGGCAGGGCCGGATCGACCTGGTCAAGGGCCGCGCCCCCGCCGCCGACACCGAAGCCGCCGTCACCCGGGACTTCCTCAAGCGCTCCGGACTCAAGATCGGCGACAGGACCGCCGTCCGCGGCCTGGAAGCCACCCCCTTCACCATCACCGGCGTCTACGAGTACCCCGGCGACCTGACCGCCCCCGAGATCACCGCCCGCCCCGGCACCCTGCTCAGCCGGCTCCCCAAGCCGTCGGCAGGCACCGTCACCACCGGCGGCAAGGACTCCGACGAACCCAGCCGCTGGCTGGTCAAGCTCCCGGCCGGCACCACCCTCGACTGGCCCAAGGTCAAGGAACTCAACGAGCACGGCTTCAAAGTCACCTCACGCGCCGTCCTCGCGAACCCGCCCGCCCGCGCCGACGTCCCCTACTACTCGGAGGCGAGGCAGCGCGGCGGCCCGCCGACCAGCTACTTCGACCGGACCGACATCGTCATCCTCGCCACCGTCGCCGGCATGGCCCTGCTGGAGATCGTCCTCCTGGCCGGCCCCGCCTTCGCCGTCGGCGCCCGCCGCTCCCGCCGCCAGCTCGGACTGCTCGCCGCCGCGGGCGGTGACCGCGCCAACGTCCGCGCCGTCGTCCTCGGCGGCGGCATCGTCCTCGGCCTCACCGGCGCCGCCGTCGGCCTCGGCCTCGGCATCGGCCTCGTCGCCCTGCTGCGCACCAACGCCGAGGAGTACTCCGGCCAGCGCTTCGGCCACTTCGCCCTGCCGCCGCTCGACCTGCTCGGCATCCTCCTGGTCGGCCTCGCCACCGGACTGCTGGCTGCCGTCGTGCCCGCCGTCCAGGCCTCCCGCCAGGACGTCGTCGCCGCGCTCACCGGCCGCGACACCCTCAAGCCGCCCAGCCGCAAGCTCGCCCTCCTCGGCCTGCTGATGCTCGCCGGCGGCGCGGCCCTCGCCCTGTACGGCGCCACCAGCGGCATCGGCAACAGCAGCTTCGCCGTCCTCGGCGGCTCGGCCGTCGCCGAACTCGGCATGGTCGCCCTCGTGCCCTACCTGGTCGGACTGTTCGGCCGGATCGGCCGCGTGCTCCCGCTCGGCCCCCGGCTCGCCCTGCGCGACTCGGTCCGCCACCGCGGCCGCACCGCACCCGCCGTCGCCGCCGTGATGGCCGCCGTCGCCGGCTCCGTCGCGGTCAGCGTCTACGTGGCCAGCTCCGACGAGCAGCAGCGCCGCGACTACCTCCCCTCCGGCCCGGCCGGCGCCGTCATGCTCGGCAACGGCTGGATGGACGGCCCCGAGAGCAAGCTGCTGCCGCAGATGCGCGAGGCCGTCGAACGCAGCATCCCCGAACTCGGCCCGCGCGCCGACGTCCAGCGCGTCGACCCCAGGGCCGACTGCGTCGAAGGCGCCTACTGCGGCAACATCAGCGTCGAACTGCCCAAGGAACAGCGCTGCCCCGTCTTCGAAGCGGCCGACGACTCCTCACCCGAGGAGCAGGCGCGGACATTGAAATCGGACAAGCGCTGCCAGATCACCAGCAACCGGGGCATCCGGTTCCCCGAGCTGACGGCCGGCGACGCCACCCTGCTGCGCAACCTCTTCGGCGTCACCGACCAGGGCGCCGCCCAGGCCCTCGCCGCCGGCAAGGCCGTGCTCTTCGACCCGCGCTACGTCAAGGACGGCAAGGCCGTCCTCCGGGTGACCCTTCCCCTCCCTCCCTCCTCCCCGGCCTCGCAGGACAAGCCCGTCCAGACCGAGATCACCGTGGACGCCGTGGTCGCCGACGCCGCGGTTCCGGCCTCCGGCATGGCCGTGATCAGCCCGGACACCACCGCCCGGCTCGGCTTCCGCACGGTCCCGGCCGGCTCGGTCTGGCTGCCCGCGACCGCGCCCACCGACAGCGCCCAGCAGAAGGCCAACGGCGCGCTCGGCAAGCTCAGCAGCCACGACGTGCTGGAGGTGGAACGCGGCTACCAGAGCCGGACCGACCTGATCCGGCTCGGCCTGAACGTCTTCGCCGCGCTCGTCGCCCTCGGCGCGGCCGGCATCGCCACCGGGCTGGCCGCCGCCGACTCCCAGCGCGACCTGACCACCCTCGCGGCGGTCGGCGCCGAACCACGCATCCGGCGCTCGCTGTCCGGATTCCAGTGCGGCGTGATCGCCGCCATGGGCGCCCTGCTCGGCGTGGTCAGCGGGCTGGTGCCCGGAGTGGCGCTGCGCAAGGTCCAGGCCGCGGCGGGCAGCGGCTCCGGGAGCGGCGGCGAGGAGCTCGCCGACAAGGCGATCCTGGTCTTCCCGTGGCCCGTCATCGCCGCCACCGTGGTGCTGCTGCCGGTCCTCGCCGCCGCCCTCGCGGCGCTGGTGACCCGCTCGCGGATCACCCTGCTGCGCCGCTCGGGCTGAGGGCCGCGCCCGGCTCCCGGCCGTCCCGCCCGTCGGCCCGTCGGCCCGTCCGCCGTTCGCCCGCCGCCCCCGTCCGCCGCTTCCGGTGGCGGGGGCGGCGGGCTTCCGGCGGTGACGGGGAGGCGGGGGTGACGGAGGTTACAGCCCTGACGGGGCCCGGCAGCCGGACGGCCGGGGCGGGCAGGCGCACCGGCGAACTACAGTCGTCGGTATGACGAAAACCCCGGACAGCGCCGTCCGCTCCTACATCGACCAGCACCAGGCCGCCTTCCTCGCCGACCTCTCCGAGTGGCTGGCCATCCCCTCGGTCTCCGCCGATCCGGCCCGGGCCGGCGACGTGCGGCGATCGGCCGAGTGGCTCGCCGCCAAGCTGCGCGAGACCGGCTTCCCGGTGGCCGAGGTGTGGGAGACCGACGGACTCCCGGCGGTGTTCGCCGAGTGGCCCTCCGGGGACCCGGCCGCGCCCACCGTCCTGGTCTACGGGCACCACGACGTGCAGCCCGCGGCGAAGGAGGACGGCTGGGAGACCGAGCCGTTCACCCCGACCGTGGTCGACGGCCGGCTGTACGCGCGCGGCGCCGCCGACGACAAGGGCCAGGTGTTCTTCCACACCCTGGGCGTGCGTGCCCACCTGGCCGCCACCGGCCGCACCGCGCCGGCCGTCAACCTGAAGCTGCTGATCGAGGGCGAGGAGGAGTCCGGCTCGCCGCACTTCGCCGACCTGGTCCGGCGCGAGGCCGGGCGGCTGGCCTCGGACGTGGTCGTCATCTCGGACACCGGCATGTGGTCCGCGACCACGCCGACCGTCTGCACCGGCATGCGCGGTCTGGCCGACGCCCAGATCGACCTGTACGGGCCGGACACCGACATCCACTCCGGCTCCTTCGGCGGCGCCGTCCCCAACCCGGCCCAGGTCGCGGCCGAGATGGCCGCCGCCCTGCACGACGGCGACCGCAAGGTCGCGATCCCGGGCTTCTACGACGGCGTCATCGAACTGACCGAGCGCGAGCGCGAGCTGTTCGCCGAGCTGCCCTTCGACGAGGAGCAGTGGCTGAAGGTCGCCAAGTCGTACGGCACCCGCGGCGAGGCCGGCTACTCCACCCTGGAGCGGATCTGGGCCCGCCCGACCGCCGAGGTCAACGGCATCTGGGGCGGCTACACCGGCCCCGGCGGCAAGACCATCGTCCCGGCCTCGGCGCACCTCAAGCTGTCCTTCCGGCTGGTCGCCGGGCAGGAGGTCGAGAAGGTCCGCGACGCCGTCCGCGCCTGGGTGGCCGAGCGGGTGCCCGAGGGCGTGCGGTACGAGCTGGTCTTCCCGGGCGCCACCCGGCCCTGCCTGACCCCGCTGGACCACCCGGCGCTCCAGTCCACCGTCCGCGCCATGGGGCGGGCCTTCGAGCAGAAGATCCTCTTCACCCGCGAGGGCGGCTCCGGCCCCGCCGCCGACCTCCAGGACGTGCTGGGCGCGCCGGTGCTGTTCCTCGGCATCTCGGTGCCTTCGGACGGCTGGCACTCGGTCAACGAGAAGGTCGAGCTGGACCTGCTGGCCAAGGGCGTGGAGACCGCCGCGTACCTCTGGGGCGACCTGGCCGAGAACTTCCGGCCGGGGGCATGACCCCCGCCGCGCGCACCATGGCAGCCAGATCACTCATCCGGATGATTCACCACGTGGGGATGGAACAGACGTGAGCACCGTGCCTGAGACCGAGCGCCCGCTGCACCTGGCACTGGCCCGGTCCGGGGTCGACCGGGCGGCCGAGCACCGGTTCGACGAGCCGTGGCTGGCGGCCGCCTGGAGCCACCCGAGCACCCGGGTCCTGCCGATCGCCGGCGGCGAGGCGTTCGTGGTCGACACCGCGCAGGGCACCGAACTCGTGCTGCTGCCCTCCTTCGAGGCGCCGCAGACCGGGGACCGGTACTTCCTCGGCACCGACGAGGACGGCGTCTCCTACTTCGCGCTGGCCGGCGAGAGCCTGCCCGGGCGCCTGGACGGCGACGCCCGTCCGGCCGGGCTGCGCGAGGTCGGCGGACTGCTGTCCGACCGGGACGCCGGGCTGCTGGTGCACGCGGTGGCGCTGGAGCACTGGCACCGGCTGCACAGCTTCTGCTCGCGCTGCGGGCACCCGACCGAGAAGGCCGGGGCCGGGCACGTGCGGCGCTGCACCTCCTGCGCGGCCGAGCACTACCCCCGCACCGACCCGGCGGTGATCATGGTGATCACCGATGAGCAGGACCGCTGCCTGCTCGGCCGCCAGGCGCTGTGGCCGGAGGGCCGCTGGTCGACGTTGGCCGGCTTCGTCGAGCCGGGGGAGTCGATCGAGCAGGCGGTGGCCCGCGAGGTGCACGAGGAGGCGGGCGTCCGGGTCGGCGAGGTGCGCTACGTCGCCAGCCAGCCCTGGCCGTTCCCGTCCAGCCTGATGCTCGGCTTCCAGGGCAGGGCGCTGCCCGGCGGCACCGAGATCACCGTGGACGGCGAGGAGCTGGCCGAGGCGCGCTGGTTCTCCCGCGAGGAGCTGCGGGCCGGGATGGAGGCGGGGGAGATCCTGCCGCCGTCGGGCATCTCGATCGCCCGGCACCTGGTCGAGCTCTGGTACGGGGAGCCGCTGCCCTCGGCGGCGCGCTGGTAGTCCGGGCGGTCCCGTCGTCCGGTGGTTCCGTCGTCCGGTGGTCCTGCGGTCCCGTGGTCCCGTCGTCCGGTGGTTCCGCGGTCAGGTGGTTCTACGGTCCTGCGGTCCGGTGGTCCTGCGGTAAAGACGCCTCGTCAAGGGCCCACACGGGGGGCGCGTGGTCAATTCCATGCGCCCCCTTTTCCCTTTCCAAGCCCTTCCGGAATTCCTCGCGCCCGTCTGTTCGTGTTCGGACGGGCCAGTTCTGCTACCGGGTATCGGGTCCGGGGGCGCACGACCAACCCGCACGGACGATATTGCCGGAAACGGCTGAAACCCCCTCCCCGCGCTCGCTACATTCACCAGGGTGACAATCCCCCGGGGCACCGCCCAATCCCCCAAATACCAGCGCCTCGCCGCCGACCTGCGCCGCCGGATCGCCGAAGGCGAGTTCACCGCCGACGCCGCCCTGCCGGTCGAGAGCGAACTGGAGCGCCAGTACGGCGTCGCCCGCAACACCGTCCGGCTCGCCGTCGACGTCCTGGTCAACGAAGGCCGCCTGGTCCGCCTCCAGGGCAAGGGCACCTACCTGCGCGAACACCCCGTCCTGGACCACCACGCCTACGGGCCCACCCTGCCCCCGTCCCCCCGCGACTGCCTCGCCGCACCCTCCGCCGGCTACCTCGGCGAGGCCGCCGAAGCCGGGCGGGAACTCAGCACCGACTTCGAGATGATGATCGTCCGGGCCCGGGTGGACATCGCCGAGCGCCTCGGACTGCGCCCCGGCGAGGCCATCGTCGTCCGCCGCCAGCTGCGCCTGCTCGACCGCGAGCCGTACTCCATCGAGGAGAGCCACTACCGGGCCGGCCTCGCCGCCGGCACCCCGCTGATGGAACCCGACCCCGTCGAAGGCGGCGACGAGGCGGTGCTCGCCACCCTCGGACGCACCGAGATCGGCGCCGTCGACCACCTGGTCGCACGCATGCCCGGCCCCGAGGAGGCCCAGTGGTTCCAGGGCGGCCCCGGCGTGCCGCTCATGGTCCAGACCCGCGTCACCTACGACCGGCGCGGACCCGTCCGGGTCATCGAGACCCGCTACTCGGCCGACCGCAGCCGGCTCGTCTACGGCGTCGGCGACCTCGGCGCGCGCACCACCCTGCCCGCCCCCGCCGCGCCCGTCGACCCCGCCCGGGCCGACGCGCCGTGACGCGCGCCGGCCCCGGACGGACCCGTGCCCGGCCGAGCGGACTCAGGCCGCCAGCGCCTTCTTGACCTGGATCAGGCTCGGGTTGGTCATCACGACCTGCTCGCCACCGCTCGCCGGCGTCACCAGCACCGTCGGGACGGTCTGGTTGCCGTCGTTCACCGACTCGACGAAGGACGCCGACGCCGGGTCCTCCTCGATGTTGATCTCGGTGTAGCCGATGCCTTCACGGTCCAGCTGGCTCTTGAGGCGGTTGCAGTACCCACACCAGGTCGTGCTGTACATCGTCACGGTGCCGGACATCGAGGGGGCTCCTTCGGAAAGAGGATGCGTACGGTCACCGGAGGCAACGCCCGCCGGGCGCCGGACATTCCGTCACGCCGACGACCGTCGCGCGGAGTGATCATCCTGCGATCACACCCGGCCTGTGGACAACTCCGCCCGGGTTGTCCCACCGGGCTGAGAGGATGGAACGCATGCAGGAAGACCTCTTGAGCGGCAGCCTCCACGACGGCACCCACGCCGGCTCCCCCTGGGCCGACCCCGGCGCCGCCACCGGCCCCGACGCCGTGCTCGCCGGGCTCGACCCCGAACAGCGCGCCGTCGCCACCGCCCTGCACGGCCCCGTCTGCGTCCTCGCCGGCGCCGGCACCGGCAAGACCCGCGCCATCACCCACCGGATCGCCTACGGCGTGCGCAGCGGCGTCTACCACCCCCAGCAGGTCCTCGCCGTCACCTTCACCGCCCGCGCCGCCGGCGAGATGCGCGGCCGGCTGCGCCAACTCGGCGCCGACGGCGTCCAGGCCCGCACCTTCCACGCCGCCGCACTGCGCCAGCTCCAGTACTTCTGGCCCCGCGCCGTCGGCGGCCCCGTCCCGCAACTCCTCGAACGCAAGGTCCAACTGGTCGCCGAAGCCGCCGGCCGCTGCGGCCTGCGCGTCCAGCGCACCGAACTGCGCGACCTCACCGCCGAGATCGAGTGGGCCAAGGTCACCCAGACCGCCCCCGAGGACTACCCCGCCGCCGTCGCCAAGTCCGGCCGCGACGCCCCCCGCGACCCGGCCGAGACCGCCCAGGTCTACCGCGTCTACGAGGAGACCAAGAGCCGCCGCGGCAGCATCGACTTCGAGGACGTCCTGCTGCTCACCGCCGCGATCCTGGAGGACCGCCCGGACATCGCCGACCAGGTCCGCTCCCAGTACCGGCACTTCACCGTCGACGAGTACCAGGACGTCTCCCCCCTCCAGCAGCGCCTGCTCGACCAGTGGACCGGCCCCGACGGCGGCGCCAGCCTGTGCGTCGTCGGCGACGCCAGCCAGACCATCTACTCCTTCACCGGCGCCACCCCCGACTACCTGCTCGGCTTCCGCGGCCGCCACCCGCAGGCGACGGTGGTCAAACTGGTCCGCGACTACCGCTCCACCCCCCAGGTCGTCCACCTCGCCAACGGACTGCTCGCCCAGGCCCGCGGCGAGGCCGCCCGGCACCGCCTCGAACTGGTCTCCCAGCGCGAGGCCGGCCCCGAGCCCGTCTACACCGAGTACGAGGACGAGCCCACCGAGGCCGAGACCACCGGCCGCCGGATCAGGGAACTGCTCGCCGCCGGGGTGCGCGCCAGCGAGATCGCCGTGCTGTTCCGCACCAACGGCCAGTCCGAGGTCTACGAACAGGCCCTCGCCGACCTCGGCGTCCCGTACCAGCTCAAGGGCGCGGAACGGTTCTTCGAACGCCCCGAGGTCCGCGACGCCGGCGTCCTGCTGCGCGGCGCCGCCCGGGCCGGCTCCGACCCGCTCACCGACGGCGCCCCCGACCTCGCCGGCCAGGTCCGCGCCGTCCTGGCCGCCCGCGGCTTCACCCCCGAGCCCCCGGCCGGCTCCGGCGCCGTCCGCGACCGCTGGGAGTCGCTCGCCGCCCTCGTCCGGCTGGCCGAGGAGTTCGAACGCACCCGCGCCGCGGCCGGCCAGAGCACCGCCCTCGCCGACTACGTCGCCGAACTCGACGCCCGCGCCGCCGCCCAGCACGCCCCGGCCGTCGAAGGCGTCACCCTCGCCTCCCTGCACGCCGCCAAGGGCCTCGAATGGGACGCCGTCTTCCTCGTCGGCCTCACCGAGGGCACCCTGCCGATCATCTACGCCAAGACCGACGAACAGATCGAGGAGGAGCGCCGCCTCCTCTACGTCGGCGTCACCCGCGCCCGCAAGCACCTCACCCTCTCCTGGGCCCTCTCCCGCTCCCCGGGCGGCCGCGCCTCCCGCAAGCCCAGCCGCTTCCTGGACGGGCTGCGCCCCGGCTCCGCCGTACCGGGCGCGCGCACCGGCGCGCGAGGCGGCAGAGGGGGCGTCGAGCCCGGCGAGCGCTCTGCCGCACGGCGGGTCCGCGGACCGGTCAAGTGCCGGGTCTGCGAGAAGGTGCTCACCGAGGCCGTCGAGCGCAAGCTGCGCCGCTGCGAGAGCTGCCCGTCCACGATGGACGAGGGGCTGTACGAGCGGATGCGCGAGTGGCGGGCCCGGCAGGCGAAGAAGCAGGGCGTGCCGGCCTACGTGGTGTTCACCGACGCGACGCTGATGGCGATCGCCGAGGACGTGCCCGCCAACCGCCAGGAGCTGGCCGTCATCTCCGGGGTCGGCGCCATGAAGCTGGACAAGTACGGGGCCGACGTGCTCTCGTTGTGCGCGGGGGAGGAACCCGAAGAGGATCCGGACGACGTCGAGGACGGCGGCCCGGTCGATCCGGCCTGAGCCGGTCCGGGTGCGGTCGGGGAGGCCGCTCGGGCGGCTACGGAACCCGTCGTGTGACGTGCCGAAGAACTCGCGTGAAAAATAGTTTGCGCCGCGTACCGGGAGCGCAATAGCCTGCCGGAGCGGTCAAGGGGACGCGGTCGCACGGGGTGAAACCTGTGCGGATGCCCCTCGTCCGAGAGCTTTACCGAGACAGACATCCGAACATTCGGAGCCAGGGAGACCAGGCTCCGCGAGACGCCGAGAGGAGGCGAAGACAGTGGGAAACATCATGATCACCAAAATGACTGGCCAGACCGTTGTCGCTGCCTCCCTGCGTGCCGCCCGTCTGCGGGCGCTCGCCGAACTCGGTGGAACCGGTCTGGGTCTCGACACCACCGGTGTCCGCGTCGTCTCCGTTGTCAGTGGCCTTGGTCAGACTGACCTGTGCTGCACGGGCAGTGGAAGCGTCGAGGGGACCTTTGTCGAGACCGGTCTGTCCCGTGATTGGGCGTCGGTCGGCACGTCGCGTCCCGTGCGCGACGAGCGACCGACCCAGGCACCGAAGGCAGCAGTAGCCGCCGCCATGCATGGCGGCTATGCGCAGGTCGTCGGTGCCGGAAACGCCCCGAAGCAGAACGAGCAGCAGATTAACCAGGCCATGGCCGCCTTCGCGGGCGCCAAGGCCATCCGGATGCAGGCCTTCCGCGGCCCTGAACCCTGGAGAGAACGAACCTGAGCATCCTCAGGTCGGCACCTCCAGGGCCGCGGAACCCGTCACACCGGGATCCGCGGCCCTTCTGTTTTGTCCGGTACGCAAGACCACCCAGGCCCTCCGGGGCCTCCGGCCCAGCACCACCAGTCCGCTGGGCCGGAACCACTGAGAAGACGAGGAAGACGCCCACAGTGTCCACGGTCATCACACCGCCCACCCCGTCCGTACCGCCGACAAGCCAGATCACCACGGCCGACCAGGCCGACCCTCCGGAGGTTCTTTCCATGCAGCTCAGCTCGATCGAGCAGGCCGAGTCCCTCGGTCTCCCCATCCCCTGCCGCGCCTTCGACCCCGAGGTCTTCTTCGCCGAGACGCCCGCCGACGTCGAGTACGCGAAGTCCCTCTGCGGCACCTGCCCGGTGAAGGACGCCTGCCTGGCCGGCGCCCTGGAGCGGCGTGAGCCGTGGGGCGTCTGGGGTGGCGAGCTGTTCGTCCAGGGCGTCGTCGTGGCCCGCAAGCGTCCCCGTGGCCGTCCGCGCAAGACCGAGGTCATGGCGTGAACCCCGCCCACGAGGCCAGGGCCGTCCGTCGGGGAGAGCAGCCCCCGCTGGACAGCGCCCTCCGCCGCTCCGTGCGGATCGCCGCCGCCAAGGCCGACGCCGCAGCCAGCATCCCGTTCCCGAGCACGCACCACGAGCAGGACCACGACATGAACCCCGCCGCCGTCGATCCCACCGCCCGCGCCGAGCAGGCCACCGAACGTCAGACCCAGAACAGGATCCTTGAGATGCAACTTCTCCACGAATCCCTGGCCCGTGCCCATATGCAAGACAGGATGCACGAGGCCGAGAACCAACGCCTCGTCGGCCGGATTGTCCGTGCCCGCAAGCTCAAGCAGCGGGCCGAGCGGGCCTCGCTGCGGGCGCGCAAGGCGCTCGCCGTGGCGCTGATGTAAGGCGCCCGGCCGCAGGGCGTGGGCCGTGCCCGCCCCGCCGGACTCCGGTCCGACCTTCGTCGTGCCGCAGGCCGCTCCCCTTGGTGGGGAGCGGCCTGCGGTCGTTGCGGCGGTGGTGCGGTCGGGCCGCCTCAGTCCTTGCGGGCCCGGGCGGGCTCGGTGCCCTCGCGGGCCGGGCGGGGCTGCCTGGCCGGCTTCGCGAGCCTGGTGGTCTCCGTGGGCTCTGCGGGCTCGGTCGTCTTCGCGTTCGTGGGCTTCGTGGGCTTCGTGGGTTGCACGGGCTCCGTGGGCTTCACGGGTGGCTGCTCGGCGAACTCGGGCAGCCACTCCAGCATCTCCGCGCGGAAGGGAGCCTTGGCGCTCAGCTGGCAGAGCACCCCGATGGTGCTCAGCGTCACCCGGTGGATCAGCAGGTACGCGGGCGGCAGGTTCAGCTGCTTGCCCAGGTTGTAGGCGGGCGAGCGCGGATCGGCGATCCGGGCCGCCTGGGCACGCATCCAGGCGCGGGTGAAGTGGAAGTTCTCCACCGCCGCCGGCTCGATGATCGGCAGCAGGTAGTCCAGCACCGCGTCCGGGTCCAGCCGGATCGAGGGCTTCACGAAGCCCTCGTCGCGCAGCATCCGGAGCACCCCCGCCGCGTCCCCGGCCAGCGCCATCCGCAGCGAGGCGCCGATCGGCGCGGGCAACCCGCCCGGAAGCCGGTCCACGGTGCCGAAGTCCAGCACGCCCAGCCGCCAGCCCGACACCGGGCCGTCGTCCTTCAGCAGCCGGAAGTTGCCCGGGTGCGGGTCCGCGTGCAGCAGGCCGGTGCGGGACGGGCCGGCGAACAGGAACCGGGCCAGCAACTGCCCGGCGCGGTCGCGCTCCTCCTGGGTGCCGCCCACGATCACCTCGGCCAGCGGGGTGCCGCCCATCCATTCGGTGACCAGCACCTGGTCGGCCTGGGCCACCACGCGCGGCACCACGATGTCCGGGTCGCCCGCGAACTCCTCGGCGTGCCGGCGCTGGGCCTGCGCCTCCAACTCGTAGTCCAGCTCCTCCGAGACGCGCTCGCGCAGCTCGGTGATCAACGGCTTGATGTCCAGCCCCGGGATCAACGGGCCCAGCAGCCAGGCCACCCGGCTCAACTGTGAGAGGTCCGCGAGCAGCGCGTCACCCGCACCCGGGTACTGCACCTTGACGGCGACCTCGCGGCCGTCGTGCCACACCGCCCGGTGCACCTGGCCGATCGAAGCGGCGGCGGCGGGCCGGTCGTCGAACTGGCGGAACAGCTCGCGCCAGTCGTCGCCGAGCCGCTGGGCGAGCGCGGTGTGCACCTTGGCGGCCGGCATCGGGGGAGCGGCGTCCTGGAGCTTGGTGAGCGCCGCCCGGTACGGCCCGGCGACCTCCTCGGGGAGCGCGGCCTCGAAGACGGACAGCACCTGCCCGAACTTCATCGCCCCGCCCTTGAGTTCACCGAGGACCTTGAACAGCTGGTCGGCGGTGGCCTGTTGGAGCTCGGCGGTGACCACCTCGGCGGAGCGGCCGCCGATGCGCTTGCCCAGGCCGAGCGTGGCGCGACCGGCTATCCCCAGCGGCAGGGCGGCGAGCCGTGCCGTGCGGGTCACTGCCTTGCGCGGAAGATCGCTCACCCGGGCCTCCATTCCCTGGCCCCCCGATTCCGGACGGCCGACCATCTCTACGCCATTGTGCCCGCTCGCCGTCTCCTGCCTGGCGGAATTCGGCTGGGCGCGGTCGGGAGCGCGGTGCTTTTTGGGGGGAGTTGGGAGGCTTGGTCCGGTGGGGGTGGGGGGTGGGCTTTGGGGAGGGTCTGCGCAGGAAGTCGGCGGGGCCGACTTCCTGCGCGGTGCGGTGGTGCTCGCTTCCCCGGGGCCCCCTCCCCCCTCCCCCTCCCGCCCACCCACCTCACCCTCCGCCCACACCCACCTCACCCTCCGCCCACACCCACCTCTCACCCGTCCCACGCACCCTGGGCCCCGATTCCCTGACCCCGACCCCGAACCCGAACCCCGGTCCCGGCCCTGCGGCCATGCCGCATCGCCCGTCCCGCGCCTCGGCCCCGGCCCTCGGCCCGCGCGCCGCCCCGTGCGGGGGCGGGCCCGTCGAGCGGGCTTCCGCTGCCGCCGTCGACCGTCGGCTCGTACGGTCGGCGGCTCACCGGCCGCAGGCTCGCACGGCCGGGCGCCCGCTCGGGTCGTCCTGGGCCGTCCCGGGGCCGGGTACGGCGGCTGCCGAGCCTCGCAGCCGCCGGGCCCGCGCCCGGGGACGACCCTCCGTCCTGTGTCCTCCCTCCTCCCGTCGTCCGCCCTCACCTCCTCACGCCGGTGGCAGTGGCTGCCACAGACACCCGCAGTCCGGATGTCCGCGAAGCCGAAGCCGCCGGAACATCCCGTCCCGCGCCGAGACTTCGCAGTACCCGTCGACGCTCGGCGGCCGGCCGCCGTCCAGGTAGACCTGGACGTGCAGGGCCGCCAGGCCGGCGACCGCCGTCGCCAGGGCCGTGTCGCAGGCCGGTGTCCGGGCGCGCCCCGGGCCGCCGTCGGCCAGCTGGGCCAGGACCCGTGGCCAGGCCTCGTCCTCGTCCTCCCGCCGCAGCACCAGGCAGTGCCCGCAGGCCGACATCCCCGGGATCACCAGCGGACCGATGACGCCGAACTCCTCGACCACGCCCACGTACAGGTGCGGCACCCCGGCCCGGAGCAGCAGCCGGGCCTCGTACGTCCCGCCGGCGAAGGCGGCGCTGCCGTCCCGCGGCGCGAGGACCACGAAGTCCGGTGGATGGCCGTCGGGCTTGTGCCGTGGCAGTGGCACCGGCTTGCGGCCCGCGGCCCGTTGCACCGCCTCCCGCGCGGCCGTCGAGCGCAGCCGCCCGATGTCCGCGGCCGGCAGCCCCGCGGGCGAGCAGTCGTCGGGCTTGACCCGGCCGCTGTCCGCGACGGTGACCGTGCCGGTGCCGCCGGCGGAGAGCACCGCGGCCACGGCGGCGCCGACCCGGCCCGCGCCGCGCACCTCGATCCGCGTGTCGGCCCGGCGGCCCAGGATCGCCGGCGCCGCGCCCGGTCCGGAGTGGACCAGGGAGAGCGAGGCGAGGTCGGGGCCGAGCAGGTCCCGGTGCGGATCGGGGTAGCGGGCCAGGGCCCGGGTGGCCGCGGCCGCGTCGTCCAGCAGGCCGGTCTCCTCCAGGCCGGTGAGCAGGGCGTCGGCCGGTTCGCGGCCGAGCCCGATGCGTTCGCCCTCGTCCAGGAGCTCCGGCCGGTCGCGCGTCCCGTCGAGCAGCGCGAGGAAGTCGCAGAGGGTCTTGTCGGCGTTGCCGAGCACCCCGGCGAAGCGGGTGACGGTGCCGAACTGCAAAGTTGCGGAGTCCCGCCAGCTGCGGGACAGCGCGGGCTTGAGGGCGAGGCGCACGACGATCTCCCTTCGGATCGTTTCCGGACGGCTGACCGCAGCATGCCCCATCGTGGGGAGGCGGTGCGGAAAGTTATCCACAGGCCTGCCCGCATGATCAGACCATCGGTTTGCACACCCTGTGGATAACCGGCCATCCTCTCCGGCGCCGCTTTCCGGACACCCGCCGTCGACTTTCCGTTCCCGATCATTCCATGAAAGATTCCGGCCATGGCAGCGGACTTCTGTCCTGGGTAGCCGGTAACGTCGTGTGCCATGGCAGCCGAGCGGGACTCCCATCCACCGGCGTCGCGTCGGCGTGCCCGTGCGGCGTCCGGGTCGCAGGTCGCGGCGCCGAACACGCGCGGCCGCCCGGACCAGCGGCAGCAGCCGAGACCGGCGCCGCCGCAGCCACCGCCCGGCGCCGTTGCGCCCGAGGCGCACGACCGCAGCCGGGTCGAGGTGCGCCGCAGTGCCCGCCGCAGCCGTACCGTCTCCGCCTACCGCGAGGGCGACCGCACCGTCGTGCTGATCCCGGCCCGGATGTCGCACGCCGAGGAACAGCGCTGGGTCACGCAGATGCTGGAGAAGCTCGCCGCCCAGGAGTCCCGGAGGATCCCCGGGGACGAGGCCCTGATGACCCGGGCCCGCGAGCTGTCGGCCGCCTACCTGGGCGATCGTGCCCGGCCCAGCCAGGTCCGCTGGGTCACCAACCAGAATTCCCGCTGGGGCTCCTGCACCCCGAGCGAGGGGACGATCCGCCTCTCCCACCGTCTTCAGGGCATGCCCGAGTACGTGCTGGACTACGTGCTGCTGCACGAGCTGGCGCACCTGCTGGTGCCGGACCACGGGCCGGCGTTCTGGGCCCTGCTGGAGGCCTACCCGCGGACCGAGCGGGCCCGCGGCTACCTGGAGGGCGTGGTGTCCGCCGGCCGGCTGCCGCACATCCCCGGCGCGCGGCACGCGGGCCCGGGCCCGACCGGGGCGGACCAGGCCGCCTCCTGCGGCTGAGGACGGAACGGCACGAGGCTGAGGCCGGGGCGGAACGGGGCCGGGACGGAGGCGGACCGGGACCGGGGGAGGGACGGGCCGATCGGGGGCGCAACGGGAAGGGGCGCGGACCATGTCGGTCCGCGCCCCTTCCCCGTGCCACACCTCAGCCGGTCAGCTGCCTCGCCCGGGCCACCAGGTCGCGCACCGAGTGGTCGGTGAGCTCCGGCAGCCGGTCGTAGTCGAACCAGCGCAGGTCCAGCGACTCCTCGCTGATCAGCGCCTGCGCGCCGGCCGGGGCCAGCGCGATGTACTGGACGTCCAGGTGGGTGTTCTCCGGCCGGTCCTTGCCGGTGCAGCGCACCAGGTGCCGGTCCAGCTTGGCGGGCACCGGGCCGCCGTCCGCCTCCAGCAGCACCAGGTCGGGGATGCCGGACTCCTCGACGGCCTCGCGCAGCGCGGCGGAGGCGAGGTCGCGGTCGCCGGGCTCGCAGTGCCCGCCCATCTGGAGCCACATGCCGACCTTGGGGTGCAGGGTGAGCAGCACCCGCCCGGCCGCCGGGTCGACGACCGCCGCGCTCGCGGTGATGTGGGCGGGCAGGCAGGAGCGGTAGAGGCCCTCGGGCTGCGCGGCGAGGTGCTCCAGGTAGTCCAGCCGCAGCCGGTCCTGGTCCTCGTCGGCGGGCCGCCACCCGGACAGCGTGCGGACGGCGTCCGCGTGCAGGGTGGCGGCGGGCGTGTCGGTGGCCGTCATGCGGTGGGCTCGCCCTTTCCGTCGGTGCCGCCGTCCTCGTCGGTCTTCGGCCGCTCCTCCTGGCCGAGGCCCTCCTTGCCCGGGTCGGGCTTCCTGAGGTCAGGCCTGCCGGCCGCGGCCTCGCCGAGCAGCTTGTCGAACGCGTCGAAGTCGATGCCGCCCTCCAGACCGTCGGCGGAGCCCCGGTGCACGAAGGCGTCCGGGTCGTCCAGGTCCGCGGCGGTGGGCAGCATGTCCGGGTGCTCCCAGAGCGCGTCGCGGCCCTCGATGCCGCGGGCGTCGGCGAGCAGCGCCCAGAGCCGGGAGGCGTCGCGCAGCCGGCGCGGGCGCAGCTCCAGCCCGACCAGGGTGGCGAACGTCTGCTCGGCGGGCCCGCCGGCCGCGCGGCGGCGGCGGACGGTCTCGCGCAGCGCGCCCGACTGGGGCAGGTGCGGCTCGGCGGCGGCGTGCACGACGGCGTCGACCCAGCCCTCGACCAGTGCGAGCGCGGTCTCCAGGCGGGCGAGCGCGGCCTTCTGCTCGGGGGTGTCCTCGGGCTGGAGCAGGCCGCCGGCCAGCGCCTCCTGGAGGGCCTCCGGGTTGCTCGGGTCGAGCTGGCCGACCAGCTCCTCCATCCGGGAGGTGTCGACCTTGATGCCGCGGGCGTAGGCCTCGACGGAGCCCAGCAGATGGGCGCGCAGCCACGGCACGTGGGCGAAGAGCCGCTGGTGGGCGGCTTCGCGCAGGGCGAGGTAGAGGCGGACCTCGTCCGCAGGAACGTTCAGGCCCTCGCCGAACTCGGCGACGTTCTGCGGCAGCAGCGCCGCCTTGCCGGCCGGGGCGAGCGGCAGGCCGACGTCGCTGGAGCCGACCACCTCGGCGGCGAGCGCGCCGAGCGCCTGGCCGATCTGGGTGCCGAACATGGCGCCGCCCATCGAGCGCATCACGCCCATCAGCGGGCCGGCCATGGCCTGCATCTCCTCGGGCAGGACGCCGCCCATGGCGTTGCCGACCCGTTCGGCGACCGGGTCCACCAGGTCCTTCCAGACCGGGAGGGTGGCCTCGATCCACTCGGCCCGGCTCCAGGCGACGGCGGTGCCGGCGCCGGAGGGGAACTCGGTGGAGCCGTCGAGCCACAGGTCGGCCAGGCGGACGGCCTCGGCGACGGCGGAGCGCTCGGCGGCGCTGACCGAGCGGTCCTTGCTCTTGCCCTCGGCGGGCTCGGCGACCACGGTCTGGCGGGCGATGTTGGTGGCGAGGTCCCAGTTCACCGGGCCGCCCTCGAACGAGAGCATCTGGCCGAGCTGCTGGAACGCGGCGCCGAGGTCACCGGGGTTCATGCCGCCGAACATCGCGGCGAAGGGGTTGTCGGCGCCGGCGCCGCCGGGGCCGCCCGGGGCGCCGGGCATGCCGAAGATCGCGCCGAAGGGGTTGCCGCCCCCGAAGCCGAACGGCTGCTGGCCGCCGGCCGGGTCCTGGTCCTTCTTCTTCTGGGCGTCGTCGGGCTTGGCCTTGCCGTCCTCGGGCTCCTCGGGCGGAACGCCGAATCCGAAGGGAAGGTCGCTCACGGGGTCCTCGATCCGGTCGGCCGTCATACGGGTGTGGCGGAAAAATCTGCGCCCGGGGCGGCGGCGGAGTGGGGGACTCGGGGGCGGCTCCCGCGCGGCAGGCCCGCGCCGGGTGCACCGCCGGGCCTTCGCCTCGGGCAGGATGGACGTACGTGACACACGTCCGTACGCACATAAAGCTAACCGTGGAGGATGGCCGGTGAGTTCCCCGCCCTCGGACGTTCGCTCTGGGCTGACCGGAGGAGAGGACGCGTCGGACACCACGGCGTCACCGTCTCCAGCCTACGGCGGACGGCCGCTGACCGTGGCGGTCACCGGCGCCGCAGGCGTGCTGGGCGAGCGCGTCGCCGCCCGGCTGGTGGCCTCCCCGTACGTGCGCAGGGTCCTCGCCGTGGACGACCGGCGCGGTGAGGTCCCCGGGGTGCAGTGGCGGGTGCTCGACGTGCGGGACCCTGCGGTGGCCGAGCGGCTGGCCGGGGTCGACGTGGTGGTGCACCTGGCGATGGACTTCGGGATGGAGTCCGACCCCCGGGCCCGCAGCGCCTACAACGTGCGCGGCGCCCAGACCGTGCTGACCGCGGCGGCGGCCGCCGGGGTGCACCGGGTGGTGCTGTGCACCTCGGCGATGGTCTACGGCGCGCTGGCCGACAACGAGGTGCCGCTGGCCGAGGACTCCGAGCTGCGGGCCACCGAGGAGGCCTCGCTGGTCGGGGACCTGCTGGAGATCGAGCGGCTGGCCCGCCGGGCGCCGCGCGCCCACCCGGGCCTCCAGGTGACGGTGCTGCGTCCGGCCGTGGTGGTGGGCCCGGGCGTGGACACCGTGCTGACCCGGCACTTCGAGGCGCCCCGGCTGCTGGTGGTGGCGGGATCCCGGCCCTGCTGGCAGTTCTGTCACGTGGACGACCTGGCGGCGGCGCTGGAGTACGCGGCGCTGGGGCTGGTCGAGGGCGAGGTGACGGTCGGCTGCGACGGCTGGCTGGAACAGGAGGACGTCGAGCGGCTGTCCGGGATCCGGCGGATGGAGCTGCCGGCCTCACTGGCGCTCGGGACGGCGGCGCGGCTGCACCGGCTGGGCCTGACCCCGGCCCCGGCCGGGGACCTGGCGTACACGATGTACCCGTGGGTGGTGTCCGGCAGCCGGCTGCACGAGGCGGGCTGGCGCCCGGAGCACACCAACGAGCAGGTGCTGGCGGAGCTGCTGGAGCAGGTGTCCGGCAAGCACGCGGTGGCCGGGCGGCGGCTGGGCGGCAAGGAGGCGGCGACCAGCCTGGGCGCGGCCGGGGCGACGGTGGCGCTGGTCGGGACGGCGGCGCTGGTGCGCCGGGCCCGCAAGCGGCGGAGGTTCTGAGCGTCCGGGGAACCGGCCGCCGGCGGCGGGGCGCTCGACTCCCGCGAGGCGAGGCGGGGCGAGAGGCGCCGTGCGGGGAAGGGGAGCCCGGCGGCATGGTGCGGAAGGCGTTTGCCGCCCACCGTCCCGGATGGGGAATCATGGGGCCATGTCCGAGAACCACGACCCCATCCGCCTGCTCGCCATCCGTGACACCCCGCTGTCGCTGGACGAGGTGTACGAGGCGGTCGGCGACGACGCGGCCGGCGGCACCACCGTCTTCGTCGGGACGGTCCGGGACCACGACGGCGGCAAGTCGGTCTCCGCGCTGGAGTACAGCTGCCACCCCAGTGCGGAGCGGGAGATGCGCCGGATCGCGGAGAAGGTGGCCGCGGACTTCCCCGTCAGGGCGCTCGCCGCGGTCCACCGGGTGGGCCGGCTGGAGATCTCCGACAAGGCGGTGATCGTCGCCGTCTCCTGCGCCCACCGCGGCGAGGCCTTCGCGGCCGCGCGCCGGCTGATCGACGACCTCAAGCGCGAGGTGCCGATCTGGAAGCACCAGGTCTTCTCGGACGGCGCCGAGGAGTGGGTCGGCGCGGGCGGCTGCTGACCCGGTCGCCGCGAGACGGGCACCAGGCACCGGCACCGGGCAGCGGGCACCGACACGGGCACGGGGCCGGCGCACCGGAACCGGTACGGCCGCGTCCGGGTTGGCCGGAACCGAGCGGCCGGAGGGAATCCGCCGGAACCGATCCGCACATCCCGCGCGTCCGTCGGGTCAGGCGCGCCGTGGTCTCACTCGAACGGGTCGGTGGCGGAGCCCCGAATACTCCCTGGAAGTGAGCCGATCGGCCGTCCCGTAACCCGGACGGCGTCGGCCGCGTTGTCCGCCGGAGTGGTTAATCTGCTCATAGACACGACGAGCTGGGAGTACTGCTATGGGTGCGCTCGCCTGGTTGATCATCCCGGGTGTCGCCGGCGTGGCCGCCGGCCTCTGGGCGTTGTGGGCCCAGCGGGCCCCGAAGGCCGCCGGGGACCCCGCCTCACTCGCCGAACACCAGCGCTTCATGGCCGCCATGGAGCGCACCACCGCCGGCACCGCCGCTCCGAACGAGCGCTCCGGCAGGTAGGCCCGGCGGGCGTCCCGTCGCGCCCGTCCCGTACTGTCGAGGCATGCCACGCCGCTCCGCGACGATGCTCGCTGCCACCCTGCTGCTCATAGCGCTGCTCTGCGTCTCGGTGCTGATGAAGGTGCCGTACACGGAGATGAGCCCGGGGCCGACGTACAACACGCTCGGCGACCAGGGCGGGAAGCCGGTGATCAGCATCAGCGGGCACGACTCGTACCCGACGAGCGGGCACCTCAACATGACCACCGTCCAGGTCACCGGGGCCAAGTACGAGCCCAGCCTGGTCAACGCGGTGGTCGGCTGGCTGCGGGACGACGTGCTGGTGGTGCCGCACGACAACGTCTACCCGAAGGGGCAGTCGGACGCGGACGCCAAGAAGCAGAACGCCGAGGAGTTCGCCTCCTCCGAGGACAGCGCGCGCACCGCGGCGCTCAAGCAGCTGGGCATCCCGGTGGGCGACGAGCTGATCGTGAAGTCGGTCACCGCGGGCGCCCCGGCCGAGGGGCGGCTGCACGCGGGCGACCAGATCGTGGCCGTGGACGGCGCCCCGGTCGGCGCGGTCGACCAGGTGGTCGCCGCCGTCACCAAGCACAAGCCGGGCGAGTCGGTGGTCTTCACCGTCGTGCCGCGGGTCAAGGACGCCGACGGCGCCAGCCCCGGAACGAGGACCGACGTCACCGTCCCGACCGTACGGGCCAAGGACCTCGACCCGAAGGCCCCGGCCGAGCGGGCGGAGCTCGCGGTGGTGGGCATCGGCACCGGGATCCGGCACACCTACCCCTTCCAGATCGACATCGGCCTCCAGGACGTCGGCGGCCCGAGCGCCGGCCTGATGTTCTCGCTCGGCATCATCGACAAGCTGACCCCGGGCGGCGACCTCACCGGCGGCAAGTTCGTGGCCGGCACCGGGACCATCGACGACGACGGCAAGGTCGGGCCGATCGGCGGCATCTCGATGAAGCTGATCGCCGCCCGGGACGCCGGGGCCGAGTACTTCTTCACCCCGTCCTCGAACTGCGCCGAGGCCACCAAGAACGTCCCGTCCGGGCTGACCCTGATCAAGGCGGACACGCTGGACGGCGCGCTGAAGTCGCTGGAGAAGGTCCGCTCCGGGCAGACCTCCGCGCTGCCGTCCTGCGCCGCCGGGTAAACGGAGCCGCCGGGTAGACGGAGCCGCCCGGTAAGCGGGGCCGCCGGGTGACCAGCGGCCCGTCGGACAGCGGGCCCGGCCGGATGACGGGGCCCGCCGCGGCGGCGGGGCCTACGCGAAGGTCGCCAGCAGCGCGTCGGTCAGGCCGGGCACCAGGTCCGGGCCGGTCAGCACCTCGCGGGCGACGTCCTTGGAGCGCAGCCGCAGGGCGATCTCCTTCTTGCCGTCGCGCAGCACGGCGGCGGTGATCCGCACCTCCTCGCGGTCGGGGTGGTTGGCCACCCAGTCGGCGAGCTGGGCGTCGGAGGCGCCGCGCGGGCGGGACTGCTCGGCGCCCGGCGGCAGCATCAGGCGCTCGACGACCAGGGCGCAGCCGGCCACGGCGTCGGGCCAGGCGATGGTGCCGAGGAACTTGTCGAGTTCCATGCCGGCCGGCAGTTCGTCCTGCTCGATCGGGGTGAGGCCGCTCTCGTCGCCCTCGGCGAGGCCGAGCTGTTCGGCGATCTTCGGGTTGGCCTTGCGCAGGGCGGCGCTGTCCACCAGGGCGAACAGCCGGGCGGGGAGGTCCCAGCCGAGGGTGGCGGCGTACTCGTCGATCTCCAGCGCGGCCCGGGTCAGCGGGGTGGCGGCCGGGAGCTTGGAGACGTCGTCGGGGGAGTTGTTGAGATCAGACGCGTCGGACATGCCTCAATCCTCACACGGCGGGCGGGGCGCGCTCGCCGGGCGGTCCGCCCGGGGCCGCGGCCCTGGGCGGCCGGGGCGGGTGACGGTCGTAACCGTCTGCTAACGGTGGGAACTCGGCCAAAGCCTGGTTAAGTTTCTCTGACGACCTAGCCCATCCAGACGACACAGCCGAGGTGCCACCGTGGTCTTCCAGATGCCCGAACGGTCAGGGCCGGTGTTCCGGCGCAGGGTAGGCCCGCCCTCCCGGCGGGCGCGGGTGGCCCTGCTGACCCTGGGCGTGCTCGCGGTGCTCTTCCTGTTGTTCATCATGTTCGCGGGCTTCTGGACGGACTGGCTGTGGTTCCGGTCGGTCCGCTTCTCCTCGGTGTTCACCACCCAGCTGTGGACGAAGGTCGGCCTGTTCGCGGTGTTCGGGCTGCTGATGGCGGTGATCGTCGGCTTCAACATCTGGCTGGCGCACCGGCTGCGGCCGCCGCTGTCGGCGATGTCGGTGGAGCAGCAGAGCCTGGACCGCTACCGGTCGGGGCTGGCGCCGTTCAAGCGCTGGGCGCTGATCGGCATCTCGCTGGTGATCGGCCTGGTGGCCGGTGCGGCGGCCTCCGGGCAGTGGCGGACCTGGCTGATGTGGACGAACGCGACCTCCTTCGGCGAGAAGGACGCGCAGTTCGGCATGGACGTCTCGTTCTACGCCTTCGACCTGCCGTTCTACGAGTTCGTGCTGGGCTTCGCGTTCAGCGCGGTGATCGTCTCGCTGCTGACGTCGGCGCTGGTGCACTACCTGTACGGCGGGCTGCGGCTCCAGGGCCCGGGCCGTCGGGCGAGCGCGGGCGCGCAGGGGCACCTGGCGGTGCTGCTGGGCGTGTTCGTGCTGCTGAAGGCCGTCGCGTACTGGCTGGACCGGTACGCGCTGGCGGTGAAGACGGGCTCGTACAAGGGGGTCTCCGGCTGGACGGGGCTGCGCTACGTGGACGCCAACGCGTTCCTGCCGGCCAAGACCATCCTGTTCTTCGTCGCGATCATCTGCGCGGTGCTGTTCTTCCTGACCCCGATCCGCCGCACCTGGGCGCCGGCCCTGATCGGCCTGGGGCTGATGGTGCTGTCGGCGGTGCTGATCGGCGGGCTGTACCCGGCGATCGTGCAGCAGTTCCAGGTCAAGCCGAACGAGCAGGCCAAGGAGACGCCGTACATCCAGAAGAACATCGACGCCACGCGCCAGGCGTACGGGATCGCGGACGCGCAGACCACCCAGTACTCGCCGCAGGGCACGACCACCGCGGAGGCGCTCAAGCCGGACGCGCAGACCGTCGCGGACATCCGGCTGCTGGACCCGAACGTCGTCTCGCCGGCGTTCCAGTCGCTGGAGCAGCAGCGCAACTACTACGCCTTCCCGAACACGCTGGACGTGGACCGCTACGGCACCGGGCAGGACAAGCAGGACAGCGTGATCGGCCTGCGCGAGCTCGACCTCAACGGCGTGCAGCGCAACTGGATCAACGACCACTTCAAGTACACCCACGGGTACGGCGCGGTGGTCGCCAAGGGCAACCAGGTCGACGACAAGGGCCAGCCGGTGTTCACCGAGTCGGGCCTGCCGGCCTCCGGCACGCTGGGCGACTACCAGCAGCGGATCTACTACGGCGAGAAGACCTCGACGTACTCGATCGTCGGCGGCTCGAACAAGGAGATCGACTACACCGATCCCAAGACCGGCCAGAACGCCGAGTACACCTACACCGGCGGCAGCGGGGTCTCGCTGGACAACCCGCTGACCCGGGCCGCGTACGCGGTGCGCTTCGCCGAGCCGCAGATCCTCTACGCGGGGGCGATCACCGACGGCGCGAAGGTGATCTACAACCGGACGCCGAAGGAGCGGGTGGAGAAGGTCGCGCCGTGGCTGTCGATCGACGCCGACCCGTACCCGGTGGTGCAGGACGGCCGGGTGCTGTGGGTGCTGGACGGCTACACCACCTCGGACGGCTTCCCGTTCTCCTCGAAGACGACGCTGGGCACCGCGACCAAGGACTCGCTGACCAACCAGCGCGGTGAGCTGCTGACCGCCGCCAACCAGGTCAACTACATCCGCAACTCGGTCAAGGCCACGGTGGACGCCTACACCGGCGAGGTGAAGCTCTACCAGTGGGACGAGAAGGACCCGGTGCTGAAGACCTGGATGAAGGCCTTCCCCGGCACCGTGGAGCCGAAGGCGGACATCCCGCAGACGCTGCTGCCGCACCTGCGCTACCCGCAGGACATGTTCAAGGTGCAGCGCGACCTGCTCGGCCAGTACCACGTCACCGACTCGAACTCCTTCTTCAACGGCAGTGACATCTGGCAGACGCCGGTGGACCCGACCAGCGACACCAAGCAGGTCCAGCCGCCGTACTACGTGACGGTGCGGATGCCGGACACCAGCGCGGCGAGCTTCTCGCTGACCAGCACCTTCGTGCCCAACGGGCGGCCCAACCTGGCGGCGTTCATGGCTGTCAACGCGGACCCGGGGGACGACTACGGGAAGATCCGCATCCTGAAGATGACGGGTGAGAGCGGCGCGCCCGGCCCCGGCCTGGTGCAGTCGAAGTTCAACTCCCGGCAGGAGGTGGCCCAGCAGATCTTCGCGCTGAAGAGCGGCGGTGACGCCGAGCTGGAGTACGGGAACCTGCTGACCCTGCCGGTCGGCGGCGGTCTGCTGAACATCGAGCCGGTGTACGTGCGCGGTCGCGGTGCCAAGTACCCGACGATGCAGAAGGTCCTGGCGGTGTACGGGGACGACAACGTGGCGTTCGAGGACACCCTGGAGGCCGCGCTGAAGAAGGTGTTCGGCGGGGCGTCCCCGTCGACCACGCCGACCGTGCCGTCCGCGCCGGGCACCGGGACGCCCCCGGCGACGCCGACCGCGCCCACCACTCCGCCGACGCCGGCGCCGGGCGGGACGATCTCGCCGGAGCTCCAGAAGGCGATCACGGACGCGCAGAAGGCGTACACCGACAGCCAGACCGCGATCAAGAACGGTGACTGGGCGGCGTACGGCAACGCCCAGAAGGCGCTCGGCGACGCGCTGAAGGCGATCTCGGCGGCCGGCGGCGGCAGCCCGGCCGGGGCCCCGACCGGCGCACCGGCCCCGGGCGCCACGAACGGCGGATCGCCCCCGGCCCAGCCGTAGCCCGCTGAGCTGCGGCAACCGTTTTCCGTTCCACCCCGCGTCCGTGCTATGGTTTGACCACCGACGCGGGGTGGAGCAGCTCGGTAGCTCGCTGGGCTCATAACCCAGAGGTCGCAGGTTCAAATCCTGTCCCCGCTACAAAGGCCAGAGGCCCGGAGGATCCTTCCTCCGGGCCTCTGGTGTTTCCGGGCCGTTCACGCCCGGAAGCGGTGGGAACCGCTCCGGTACTATCGACCGTCGCCAAGGAGGACGGCCGCGGGGTTTGTGGGGTTGAAGTGTCGGGAAATCGACAAAGCGCCGAAGCAATTTCGTCGGCTTCGGGTCGGCCCCGCCGGAATTCGGCCGGGGCAGGTGTACGCGGGTACTGGGTGATGCGACGATGGGACACATGGGGGACGGTGCACGGTCGCTGACCGCCCGTCGGGTCCGGCGCCTCCCCTGGGAGTCCCCCCGGCCGCACGCCGGGGCACGATGCCGCGACACTCTGGGGGAGCGGGAGTCGGCATGAGGCTGATCGGCAAGTCAGGCGCCAAGTCCGCGGCGGCCGTCGAAGCGGACACCGACGCCTGGTCGGAGAGCGCCGAGAGCCCCGAGAACCGCCCCGGAGCCCTTCCCGCCCAGCGCACCAGCGGACTGTCCGAGCGCCCCCCGACCCCGGGCTACGGGCCCGACAGCCTGGTCCACGTCTCGACCCGTCAGTTCGCCGCCGCCGTCGGCGCCTACGGCGAGCAGGCCGACGGGGACCGGACGGCCGGCACCGCGCTGGACTCGGCCGGCTTCGACACGACCAGCTTCGAGACCGCCCTCGCCGCCCGGGAGTCCGCCGCCCTGGAGGCCCGCCACCGGCAGGCCGCCGACGCCGGGGACCCGGACGCCGCCTGCCGGCTCGGCACCCTGCTGCTGCGCCGCGGCGAACTGGAGGACGCCGAGCCCTACCTGCGCACCGCCGCGGCCGCCGGGCTGCGCGCCGCCGCCAACAACCTCGGCGTGCTGCTGCACCAGCAGGGCCACCGGGCCGAGGCCGGTCAGTGGTGGCGCCAGGCCGCCGTCTCCGGCAGCGCGCCGGCCGCCCACGCGCTCGGGCTGCAACTGCGCGACCAGGGCGAGGAGGAGGCCGCCGAGTACTGGCTGCACTTCGCCGCCGACCACGGCCACCCGCTGGGCGCCTACGCGCTGGGCGACCTGATGGAGCACCGGCGGGACGTGCGCGCCGAGCGCTGGTTCAAGGTCTCCGCCGACGCCGGGCACCGGGAGGCCGCCTACCGGCTGGCCCGGATGCGCGAGGCCGCCGGGGACAAGGAGACCGCCGAGGCCTGGTACCGCACCGCCGCCGCCCGCAGCCACGCCCGCGCCGCGCTGCGCCTGGGCGTGCTGCTGGAGGAGCGCGCCCGCACCGACCAGTCGCTGCTCGACGAGGCGGCCCGCTGGTACCGGCAGGCCGCGCAGAACGGGGAGCCGCGCGCGGCCTGTGCGCTGGGCTTCCTGCTGCGCGACTCCGGGGACACGGCCGCCGCCGCCGAGTGGTGGCAGGAGGCCGCCGAGGCTGGGGACGGCAACGCCGCCAACGCGCTGGGCGCGCTGCACGCGAGCCGCGGCGAGGCCGCCGCCGCCGAGCGCTGGTACCGCCTCGCGCTGGACGCGGGCGACCAGAACGGCGCGTTCAACCTCGGCCTGCTCTGCGCCGGCACCGGCCGCGAGCAGCAGGCCGAGCAGTGGTACCGCCGGGCCGCGTACGCGGGGCACCGGGAGGCCTGCAACGCGCTGGCCGTCGTCCTGCTCCAGCGCGGCGACGAGTCCGGCGCCCAGCCCTGGTTCTCCAAGGCCGCCGAGGCCGGCAGCGTGGACGGGGCGTTCAACCTGGGCGTGCTGCACGCCGGGCGCGGCGAGCACCAGCAGGCCCAGGAGTGGTACGCGCGGGCCGCGGCCGAGGGGCACGGCGAGGCGGCCCTGCAACTCGCGGTCGTCCAGGAGCAGCGCGGCAACCTGGCCGGGGCGCTGGAGCGCTACCGGCAGGCGGGGGCCGGCGGTTCGGCCGAGGGGGCGTTCCGGCTGGCCTCGCTGCTGGACCGGCGCGGGGACGCGGACGCCGAGGCCGAGCACTGGTACGCGGTGGCGGCGGACGCCGGGCACCGCCGGGCGCAGGTGCGGATGGGCGTGCGGGCGGCCGAGCGCGGGGCGCTGGAGATCGCCGAGAGCTGGTACCGGCGAGCCGCCGAGGCGGGCAGCCGCAGTGCCGCGTTCAACCTGGGGCTGCTGCTGGCCCGGCAGGACAGCGAGGCCGAGGCGATGCTCTGGTACACCCGGGCGGCGGACGCCGGGCACGGCCGGGCGGCGCTGCGCCTGGCGCTGCTGGCGCTGCGCCGGGGCGAGCCGACGCAGGCGGAGAACTGGTGCCGGCGGGCGATCGACTACGGCCCGGCCGAGGTGTCCGAGCGGGCCGGCCGGCTGCTGGGCGCGCTCAGCGCGGAGCTGAGCGCGTAACGCTCCCGGGCCCGAGCGGCGGCCGCCCGGTCAGGGGCGGCGGGCGGCAGGCTGCGTCAGGGGCGGCAGGCGGGGCACAGGCCGCGGTAGGTGACCTCGGCGGCGGTGACCGTGAAGCCGAAGCGCTCGTCGGCGGGGAGGGCGGCGAGGAGGTCGCCGCGGGGGTGGACGTCGCGGACCGCGCCGCAGCCGGAGCAGACCAGGTGCTGGTGTGCGCGGTGGGCGTTGGGGTCGTAGCGCTTGGCGCGGCCGTCGGTGGCGACCTCCAGGACCTCGCCGAGGACGACCAGTTCACCGAGCGTGTTGTAGACGGTGGCGCGGCTGATCTCCGGCAGGCGGGCCGTCGCGCGGGCGTGCACCTCGTCGGCGGTGAGGTGGACGTGGTCGCCGTCCAGGACCTCGGCCACGACCCGGCGCTGCGAGGTCAGCCGCCAGCCTCTCGCGCGCAGTCTCTCCAGCAGGTCACTCATGCCATCCAGAGTAAGTCAGGCTCCGGGATTGGTTCCAGTATTGACTTGGACAGAGTCCAAGTTAGGATCGTGTCATTACGACCGGATACCGCGGAGGCACTGCCATGACGACCCAGGACGAGCTGCGCCCGACCCTGACCACGGAGGCGGGCGCCCCCGTCGCCGACAACCAGAACACCGAGACGGCGGGTGTCGGGGGTCCGGCGCTCATCCAGGACCAGCTGCTGTTCGAGAAGCTCGCGCACTTCAACCGCGAGCGGATCCCGGAGCGCGTGGTGCACGCCCGCGGCGCGGGGGCGTACGGCACCTTCACCGTCACCGCCGACGTGACGCCCTGGACCCGGGCGGCCTTCCTGTCCGAGGTCGGCAAGCAGACCGAGGTCTTCCTGCGCTTCTCCACCGTGGCCGGCAACCTCGGCGCGGCCGACGCGGTGCGCGACCCGCGCGGCTTCGCGGTGAAGTTCTACACCGAGGAGGGCAACTACGACCTCGTCGGCAACAACACCCCGGTGTTCTTCATCAAGGACGCCATCAAGTTCCCCGACTTCATCCACACCCAGAAGCGGGACCCGTACACCGGCTCGCAGGAGGCGGACAACGTCTGGGACTTCTGGGGCCTGTCGCCCGAGGCCACCCACCAGGTGACCTGGCTGTTCGGCGACCGCGGCATCCCCGCCTCGTACCGGCACATGAACGGCTACGGCTCGCACACCTACCAGTGGCAGAACGAGGCCGGCGAGCACTTCTGGGTCAAGTACCACTTCAAGACCGACCAGGGCATCCGCAACCTCACCCAGGCCGAGGCCAACGTCCTCGCGGGCGAGGACCCGGACAGCCACCAGCGCGACCTGCGCGAGGCGATCGAGCGCGGCGAGTTCCCCAGCTGGACGGTGCAGGTCCAGATCATGCCGGCGGCCGACGCGGCGACCTACCGCTTCAACCCCTTCGACCTGACCAAGGTCTGGCCGCACGCCGACTACCCGCCGATCGAGATCGGGAAGCTGGAGCTCAACCGCAACCCCGACAACATCTTCGCCGAGGTCGAGCAGTCGGTCTTCTCCCCGGCGCACTTCGTGCCCGGCATCGGCCCGTCCCCGGACAAGATGCTCCAGGGCCGCCTGTTCGCGTACGCGGACGCCCACCGCTACCGGGTCGGCATCAACGCCGACCACCTGCCGGTGAACCGTCCGCACGCCACCGAGGCGCGCACCCACGGCCGCGACGGCCACCTGTACGACGGCCGGCACGGGCGCCAGAAGAACTACGAGCCGAACAGCTTCGGCGGCCCGGTGCAGACCGGCCGGCCGCTGTGGGCCGCGACCGCCGTCGACGGCGTCACCGGCAACCACGTCGCGCCCTCGCACGCCGAGGACGACGACTTCGGGCAGGCGGGCGCCCTCTACCGGCTGTACTCCGAGGAGGAGAAGCAGCGCCTGATCGGCAACCTGGCGGGCTTCATCGCCAAGGTCTCGCCCGGCCGCGAGGACATCGTGGAGCGGGCGATCGACAACTTCCGCAAGGCCGACGCCGACTTCGGGCAGCGGCTGGAGGCGGCGGTCCGGGAGCTGCGCGAGCGGTAGGCCGGACCGGACGAGCGGCGGCCCCCGTGACCGGCTGCGAGCCGGCCACGGGGGCCGCGACCACGTTCAGACCGAGAGGCGGCGCAGGGCCTCCTCGTGCAGCAGGCCGTTGGAGGCGACGGCGTCGGCGCCGCCGGGGCCCGGGATGCCGTCCAGACCGGTGAAGCGGCCGCCGGCCTCCTCGACGATGACGCAGTTGGCGGCCATGTCCCACAGCGACAGCTCGGGCTCGGCCGCGATGTCGACGGCGCCCTCGGCGACCATCATGTAGGACCAGAAGTCGCCGTAGGCGCGGGTGCGCCAGCAGGCGCGGGTGAGGTCCAGGAACGGGTCGAGTCGGCCGCGCTCCTCCCAGCCGGTGAGCGAGGAGTACGAGAAGGAGGCGTCCTCGATCCGGGAGACGCCCGAGACGCGCAGCCGGGAGGCCTTGGCCAGGCTGCGGCCGCCGAACGCGCCGAGGCCCTTGGCCGCCCACCAGCGGCGCTGGAGCGCCGGGGCGGAGACGATGCCGACCACCGGGCGCTCGACGCCGTCCGGGCCGTCCTCCAGCAGGGCGATCAGGGTGGCCCAGACCGGGACGCCGCGGATGTAGTTCTTGGTGCCGTCGATCGGGTCGATCACCCAGCGGCGCGGGCCCGAGCCCTGGAGGCCGAACTCCTCGCCGAGCACGGCGTCGCGCGGGCGGGCGCGCTGGAGCACGCCGCGCACCTGCTCCTCGGCGGCCTTGTCGGCGTCGCTCACCGGGGTGAGGTCGGGCTTGGTCTCGACCAGCAGGTCGAGGGCGCGGAAGCGCTCCAGGGTGACCGAGTCGGCCGAGTCGGCGAGGACATGGGCGAGTCGGAGATCGTCGTGGTAGTCGGCCATGTCCGAAACCCTAGCGAGCCTCCCCCGATCGGCACAGCCGGGCTCGCGGAGCGGGACGCGGCGGGCGTCGGTGCGGGCGGACGGGCGGGTGCGGGCGTGCTTGCCGCTCAGTGCGCCGTGCCGCTGAGCTGGAGGCCGATGACGCCGGCGATCACCAGGGAGATCGAGACCAGCTTGAGCACCGAGCTGGTCTCGTTCAGGAAGACCATGCCGTAGATCGCGGTGCCGGCCGCGCCGATGCCCGTCCACACCGCGTAGGCGGGGCCGACCGGCAGGCTCTTCAGGGAGAGGGTGAGCAGACCGAAGCTGCCGAGGGCGAACACGCAGAAGCTGACGGTGGGCCAGAGCTTGGTGAAGCCCTCGCTGAGCTTGAGGTTCACCGCGAAGCCGGTCTCCAG
This sequence comes from Kitasatospora sp. NPDC034533, assembly GCF_055575155.1. Lineage (NCBI taxonomy): Bacteria > Bacillati > Actinomycetota > Actinomycetes > Kitasatosporales > Streptomycetaceae > Kitasatospora > Kitasatospora sp. NPDC034533. Next base: position 6,686 of record NZ_JBVITE010000030.1, on the reverse strand, counting down.
CAGGCCTGCCAGGACCACCAGGGCCCATGCCATCGCGTGCCCTCCCTGTCGGATCGAAGATCGGACCGTAACTCGGCCCGACCTTCCTATGATCGCCAGGGCGGGCCGCTCCGACACCTCGAACGGGTGACAACCTTCCCGGGGGCGGGAAACGCCCTCAGTCCGCCTCGCCCTCCTTGCTGGCCAGCAGGCGGCGCAGCGAGTAGAGCCGGGCGGCCTCGGCGTGGCCGTCCTCCACCCAGGCGTCCAGCGCGCAGTCCGGCTCGTCGTGGCTGCACGCGCGCGGGCAGTCGACGGTGCCGGGCTCCAGGTCGGGGAAGGCGTGGATGACCCGGGACGGGTCGATGTGCGAGAGGCCGAAGGAGCGGAAGCCGGGGGTGTCGATCACCCAGCCGGGGTTCAGCGCCTTCTTCGAGCCCGGCTTGGCACCGGGCGGCGGGGGCAGCCGCAGCGCCAGGGCGGAGACGGTGGTGTGCCGGCCGCGGCCGGTGACGGCGTTGACGTGGCCGGTCTGCCGCCGGCGGTCCGGGACGAGCGCGTTGACCAGGGTGGTCTTGCCGACGCCGGAGTGGCCGATGAACACCGTGGAGCGCCCGCGCAGGTGCTCGCGCACGGCCTCGGCGCCGGTGGTCTCCAGCTCGTCGCGGCGGGTGACCACGTAGGTGATGCCGAGCGGGGCGTAGGAGTCCAGCAGGGTCGAGGCCGGGGCGAGGTCGGACTTGGTGAGCACCAGCAGCGGCTCCATGCCCGCGTCGTAGGCGGCCACCAGGCAGCGGTCGATCAGCCGGGGGCGCGGCTCCGGGTCGGCCAGCGCGGTGACGATGGCCAGCTGTTCGGCGTTGGCGACCACGATCCGCTCGTACGGGTCGTCGTCGTCCGCCGTGCGCCGCAGCACCGAGCTGCGCTCCTCGACCCGGACGATCCGGGCCAGGGTGTCGGCGTCCCCGGAGAGGTCGCCGACCAGGTTGACGACGTCGCCGACGACGACGCCCTTGCGGCCCAGCTCGCGGGCCTTCATGGCGACGACCTCGCGCTCCTGCTTCGTCCCCGGGTCGATCAGGCAGGTGATCCGGCCGCGGTCGACGGTCAGCACCATCGCCTCGGCGGCGTCCTCGTGCTTGGGCCGGATCCGGGTCCGCGGCCGGGAGCCCCGGCGGGCGGGGCGGTTGCGGATGTCGTCCTCGTCGGCGTCCTTGCCGTAGCGGCGCATGTGCTCAGTCTCCGCTCAGAGGTCCGCCGCCGCTTCGCCGAGCAGCTCGGCCCACATTCCGGGGAAGTCGGGCAGGGTCTTGGCGGTGGTGGCCACGTTCTCGACCTCGACGCCGGGGACGGCGAGGCCGAGGACGGCGGCGGCGGTGGCGAGCCGGTGGTCCTCGTAGGTGTGGAAGATGCCGCCCCGCAGCGGGCGGGGGCGGATGCGCAGGCCGTCCTCGGTCTCGGTGACGTCGCCGCCGAGGTCGTTGATCTCCTTGGCGAGCGCGGCGAGCCGGTCGGTCTCGTGCAGGCGCAGGTGGGCGATCCCGTACAGGTGGGACTCGGAGTCGGCGAGCGCGGCGACGGCGGCGATCACCGGGGTGAGCTCGCCGACGTCGTGCAGGTCGGCCTCGATGCCGTGGACGCGGCCGGTGCCGGTGAACTGGAGGCCCTCGTCGGTGAACTCGCAGGCGCCGCCCATCCGGGTGTAGATCTCGCGCAGCCGGTCGCCGGGCTGGGTGGTGTGCGCGGGCCAGTCCCGCACGGTGACCCGGCCGCCGGTGACCAGGGCGGCGGCGAAGAACGGCGCCGCGTTGGAGAGGTCCGGCTCGACCACCAGGTCGCGGCCGATCAGGGCGCCGGGGGTGACCCGCCAGACGTCCTTCTCGCCGCCGTCCTCGGGGGCGTCGACCTGGGCGCCGGCCAGCCGCAGCATCTCCACCGTCATCCGGATGTGCGGCAGCGACGGGACCGGGCCGCCGACGTGGCGGACCTCGATGCCGTGGTTGTAGCGGGCGCCGGAGAGCAGCAGGGCGGAGACGAACTGGGACGAGGAGGAGGCGTCCAGCTCGACCGGGCCGCCGTCCAGCGAGCCGGTGCCGTGCACGGTGAGCGGGAAGGCGCCGCGGCCGCCGTCCTCGATCCGGGCGCCGAGCTCGCGCAGGGCGTTGATCACGCCGTGCTGGGGGCGCTCGTAGCAGCGCGGGTCGCCGTCGAAGTGCACCGGGCCGTCGGCGAGGACGGCGAGCGGCGGCAGGAAGCGCATCACCGTGCCGGCGTTGCCGACGTCGACGGAGGCCGGGCCGCGCAGCACGGGGGTGGGGATGACCCGCCAGGCCTCGCCGCCGCCGGTGCCGCCGGAGTCGTTGTTGACCTTCTCCTCGATGGTGACCCCGAGGGCGCGCAGGCCGTCGGCCATCAGCTGGGAGTCGCGGCTGCGCAGCGGGCGGCGCACCCAGCCCGGTCCGTCGGCGAGTGCCGCCAGCACCAGGGCCCGGTTGGTGACCGACTTGGAGCCGGGGATGGTGACGGTGGCGTCGACGGGGCTGGTCGCGACGGGGGCGGGCCACAGGGTCTCGGTCATGGGGCAAGTCTAGGGGCCGTACCGGAACGACCCGTGTCGCTCGGACGGGGGCGGCCTAGTGCAGGGGCTGGAGGAGCCAGGAGGCGCCGAGGCCCAGGCAGGCGAGGGCGACGAGCAGGAAGACGGTGACCCAGGCGAGGGCGGGGACGTGGGTGATCCGGGCCAGCTGGTCGGCGTCGGAGTCGCGGGCCCAGCCGATCCGGCGCTGGTGCTGGAGCTCCAGGACGGGGCGGACGGCGCCGAAGAGCAGGAACCAGCAGCCGAGGTAGGCGAAGCCGGCCTGGACCTCGGCGCTGCCGAACCAGGAGACCAGGAAGAAGGCGGCGCCGGCGAGCAGCACGGTGAGGAAGCCGAAGGCGTTGCGGATGCGCACGAGCAGGGCGAGCAGCAGCGCGACCGCGAGCCAGAGCAGCAGGGTGATCCGGTCGGCGGCGAGCAGCGCGGCGCAGCCGAGGCCGAGCAGGGCGGGGGCGGTGTAGCCGGCGGCGGCGGTGAGGACCATGCCGGGGCCGGTGGGGCGGCCGTAGGAGAGGGTGAGGCCGGAGGTGTCGGAGTGCAGCCGGATGCCGGCCAGTCTGCGGCCGGTGACCAGGGCGATCAGGCCGTGGCCGCCCTCGTGGGCGATGGTCACGGCGTTGCGGGCGACGTGCCAGAGCGGGCGGGCGAGGACGGTGAGCAGGGCGGCGGCGCCGGTGGCCAGGACCAGCCAGCCGGGTGGGGCGGTCTGGGTGCCGCTGACCTGGTTCCACAGGTCGCCGAGGGTCTGGTCGTTCGCGTTCATCGGTGTCTCTCCGCCTCCGTCCGTCGTGCCGGGCCTTTGTGCCGGGCCAAGTCGTGTGGGCCCGTCGCGCCGGGCCCGTCGCGTTGGGCCGTTCGGGGCAGCCTCCCATGGGGGGACGGCCGGGCGGGAGCGGGCGGTTGCGGTGTGGGGACGAGGAGGTCCCGAGGACCGGCGGCATGGCAAGCTGGCCCGCATGTGCGGTCGGTTCGCAGCCAGCAGCAAGCCCGAGGACCTCGTCGAGCTGTTCGACGTGGAGCACTGGGAGCCCGAGGAGACCCTGGACCCGAACTGGAACGTGGCGCCGACGAACAGCGCCTTCGTGGTGCTGGAGCGGCTGGCCAAGGAGCGGCCGCGGGCGGTGCGGCAGCTGCGGGTGCTGCGCTGGGGGCTGGTGCCGCAGTGGTCGGACTCCGCCGAGACGGCGGTGAAGATGATCAACGCCCGGTCGGACACGGTGCACGAGAAGCCCTCGTACCGGCAGGCCTTCGCCGCGCGCCGGTGCATCCTGCCGGTGGACGGCTACTACGAGTGGCAGACGGTGCCGGGGGAGCGCGGCAGGGCGCGCAAGAAGCCGTACTTCGTCTCCCGGGTGGACGGCGCTCCGCTGGCGCTGGCCGGGCTGTACGAGTTCTGGCGCGACCGGGCGGTGCCGCCGGGGCATCCGCGGGCCTGGCTGGTGACGTTCACGATCGTCACCACGGACGCCGAGGAGTCGCTGGCGCCGATCCACGAGCGGATGCCGCTGTTCCTGGACCGGGGGGACTGGGACGCGTGGCTGGACCCGCGGCTGACCGACCCGGACGCCGCGCGCCGGCTGCTGACGCCCCCGCCGCCGGGCGCCCTGCTGGCCACCCCGGTGTCGCCGGCGGTCGGCAGCATCCGCAACAACGGCCCGGAGCTCAAGGAGCCCTGGGAGGAGGTCGAGTCCACGCTGTTCTGAGACCGCCGCCCCGGCCTGGGGCCGCCGTTCCGAGGCCGTTCCGCACGCCACGTCACGTTCCTGGAGTCACCGAGATGAGCACCACCGAACTCGTCCCCACCGAGGCCGGCGAGGCCCGGATCACCTACCACCGGGCCGCCGAGCCCCGGGCCGTGCTGGCGCTCGGGCACGGCGCGGGCGGCGGGACCGGGGCCCGGGACCTGGTGGCGCTGGCCGGGCGGCTGCCGGCCCGGGGGATCACCGTGGCGCTGGTCGAGCAGCCGTGGCGGGTGGCGGGCCGGAAGGTGGGCCCGGCGCCGAGGACGCTGGACCTGGGCTGGCGGCCGGTGGCCGAGCTGCTGGCCGGGCAGGGGCTGCCGCTGGTGGTGGGCGGGCGCAGCGCCGGGGCGCGGGTGGCGTGCCGGACGGGGGCGGAGACCGGGGCGGTGGGGGTGGTGGCGCTGGCGTTCCCGCTGCACCCGCCGGGCAGGCCGGAGAAGAGCCGGGCCGAGGAACTGCTGGGGTCGGGGCTGCCGACGCTGGTGGTGCAGGGGGCGGCGGATCCGTTCGGAGGGCCGCAGGAGTTCCCGGAGCTGCCGCGGGGGCACGAGCTGGTGGCGCTGCCGTACGGCAACCACGGCTTCGAGGTGCCGAAGCGGGCGTCGGTGGGGCAGCAGGAGGTGCTGGACCTGATCTGCTCGTCGGTGGGGGACTGGGTGCTGGCGCTGCTGTGACCGCGGTCGTGTCCGTGTCCGTGCCCGTGGACGCGGGCCGCTGCCGCTCGATCACTCGTGCGAGTGAATGGTGTGGATGGGCGGGAATGTGCGCGGGGTGGCGGTGGTTGTCGTGTCCGTCAGCAACGAGTCACCGGTGAGAGGCAGGGCAGATGGGTTCGATCGCGTGCCCCGAACGGCCTGAGGAGCGCGAGGCCGCCACGGCGTTCGCCCCCTCCTGGTCGGAGTGGCTCGACGCGGGCGAGAAGCCCGTCAGCCCGATATCCTCCATTTCTGGGCGGCCCGCCGTGGGCCGTTCCCGTCATGCCGAGGAGGTGGGTCCGGTCGTCGGGACCGAGCACGAGGCCGACCCGGGCCGTGGCCCGGAGGAGGCCCTGCCTGCGGGTGAGGCGCTCACCGGTGAGGAGCTGGCCGAGGCGATCGGTGAGGACACCTACCGGGTGTCGGCGGAGGAGAGCGAGGAGGCCCGGCGGGAGCGCTTCGAGCGCGACGCCCTGGGCTACCTGGATCCGATGTACTCGGCGGCGCTGCGCATGACGCGCAACCCGGCCGATGCGGAGGACCTGCTCCAGGAGGCGTTCGCCAAGGCGTACGCGTCGTTCCACCAGTTCCGTGAGGGCACGAACCTCAAGGCCTGGCTGTACCGCATCCTCACCAACACGTTCATCAACTCGTACCGCAAGAAGCAGCGGGAGCCCCAGCGCACCGCGGCGGAGGAGATCGAGGACTGGCAGCTGGCCCGGGCCGAGTCGCACATGTCGACGGGTCTGCGCTCGGCGGAGACCCAGGCGCTCGACCACCTCCCCGACAGCGATGTGAAGGACGCGCTCCAGGCCATTCCGGAGGAATTCCGGATCGCCGTGTATCTCGCGGACGTAGAAGGCTTTGCGTACAAGGAGATCGCGGACATCATGGGTACTCCCATCGGTACGGTGATGTCCCGACTGCACCGCGGCCGCCGTCAGCTGCGCGGCATGCTGGAGGATTACGCCCGTGAGCGCGGGCTCGTCCCGGCCGGCAGCGGGGCAGGGCAGGAAGCGAAGGGCTCGGGCTCATGAGCTGCGGCGATCCGCACGAAACCGAGTGTGGCGAGGTCCTCGACCACCTCTATGAATTCCTCGACAACGAGATGCCCGAGGGCGACTGCGCAAAGTTGCGGGTGCACTTCGAGGAGTGCTCGCCGTGCCTGAAGCAGTACGGGCTGGAGCAGGCCATCAAGGCGCTGATCAAGCGTTCCTGCGGGTGCGACGACACCCCGGCGGACCTGCGCGGCAAGGTGCTGGCCAGGATCGACTCGATCCGGGCCGGGCAGCGCTCGGGCGAGCAGGTGGTGGTCGCGGTGGACACCACCGTCGAGGTGCACGCCGAGTCGGCCGGGCCGGTGCCCGGGTCCGGCGGGAAGGCCGAGGAGGCGCGGGCCGGGCAGGAGCCGGCCGAGCGGCCCGGCGCGCCGGTCGAGGCCGGCGCCCAGGTGGAGTGACGGCCCGTCGGGCGAACGCCCGTGCGGCGGCCGTGCGGACGGTCGAGCACCCGGCGCGGTAGCCCGTCGGCCCGCCGGCGAGGGCGGACCGACGGTTCGGACAAGGAGGGCAGCGGGGGAAGGAGGGGGGGGCGCTTCCGGTTCCCCCCCTCTCTTCCCTCTCCCCCCCTCCCCCCCCCCCGTACCCTCCGCGGTGCCACACCCCCCCTCCCATC
>NZ_JBVITE010000029.1:0-97854 GCF_055575155.1 Kitasatospora sp. NPDC034533 | reverse complement strand
GCCGCTGCGATCTGGCATAACTGGACCGCAGGGGCCACGATCAAGCGGTCACTCATCGCGTATGACCACTAAGGACATCGGACTCATTCATCTAGACGAAGTTCTTGTCGATCAGCATCCGCAGCACGTTGACGTGGAAGTCCGGGAAGTCCATCGGCACGATGCCGAACCGTGCGCGCTGCTCGGTGCGGGCGCTCAGGTACGGGTAGACGGTGCGGTCCATCAATGACTGCGAGCTGGTCTTGGGCCAGTAACCCCCCGCGAACGAGAGGAAGTTGACGAACATCTTCGGGTAGGCCGGATTGGCGAAGGCCTTGTCGAACTGGGCGACGATGCGCAGGCCCTTGGTGCCGAGGGGGTCGAGGCCGCCGGTCTGCCAGAGGTCCTGGGTGTCGAAGTACCCGTTCTCGCCGCCGGACCAGTCGATCAGGCCCCCCGGGTTGGCGAAGTCGGCGAGCAGGACGACCTTGCCGCGGGCGGCGGCGAGGGTCGGCCACCCGTGGAAGTGGAACAGGCCGCGGTAGCCCAGCGCGTCGAGGTAGTGGTCGACCCGCCGCATGAACTCGGCGTCGTCGAGCGCCTGCCCGCCGGCGCGCTCGTTGCGCAGCCGCATCAGAACGGTCTCCCCGGGGTGGGCCCGGAGGAAGTCGCGGCACTGATCGAGCACGTCCTGGAGGCGCAGGTGCTGGTAGGCGTCGGAGTGGTAGATCCCGAGTTCGTCGGGCGCGCCCTGGAGGCCGTTGCAGCGGATGTCGAGGAAGCGGACGCCCTCGGTCAGCTGCTGGGGGAGGCCCCAGTTCTGGGTGTGCGACCACTCGGTGCCGTAGGCGGGGTTCTCGCAGCAGGAGTCGTGGGTGCCGGGGATGGTGAGGTCCAGCAGGGAGACACCGCCGTCCAGGCGGCTCATCCAGCCGTCGGTCGGCAGGCCGCGCGGGGTGGTGGCGCCGGCCGCCGCCCGGGCGCTGCCCGGCAGGGCGAGGGCCGCGGCGGCGGTGGCGGCGAATCCCGCGCCCCACGTGAGAAGTTCACGACGTGCGATGCCCATGGCGGCTCCCCAATGTCCGTCGGTCAGGTCGTTCGTGCCAGTCGTGCCAGTCGTGCGAGTCACCCGAGTTGTGCGCTTGTCATCTTGGAACACGAGGCAGTGACCTTGACAGGTTCACGGCGCGAAATTTTCCGCGAAGCCCGGCGAGCCAGGGGCAGTCGTCGGGGTTTCGCATCCGGGTGGCGCGAGCCGGCCGTTGTCCCCGGTGCCGCCCTGGGCGTGGTGTCAGTGCTCGACGAGGACGGCGCCGGCCGCGCCGGACTGGCCGGGAGCCGTGCTCGACGTCCCCCGCGTTAGCCCGGCGTGGTGGTGAAGGTGGCCTTCTGCTCGGCCTCCAGGGACTGGGTGCCGGCCGGCGTGGTGGCGTCGAAGTGGACGAAGACGTCGGCGCTGGAGTCGTCCGGGGTGATGAAGCCGAAGCCCTTCTGGGAGCTGAACCACTTCACCGTGCCCACCGCACGGCCCTCGGGGCCCGGCGCGGATCGGGCGGCGGGGAAGGTGAAGGTCGCCTGGGCTCCGGGGGCGGAGCAGGCGAGGGCGATGGTGCCGGTGGCCAGGACGGTGCTCTGGAACGGGGCGCTCTCGTCGACCGTGAGGGTGCCGCTGCCGGCGGCGGGGCAGATGAACTCGCCGGCCACCGCGAGGGTCCCGTTCTGGTCCGGGGTCTCGCTGTCGAGGGTCACCTCGCCCACCTGGTTGTCGAGCAGTGCGATCCGGTCGTAGCCCAGAGGGGTGCCGAGCGCGCCGGTCAGGGTGGCGGTCACCGTGATGTCGTCGCCCCAGCTACCGCCCGAGCCCAGGATGCCGTTGTCGACCCGGCCACTGACCGGCCGGCCGGTGGGACCGCCCAGGCAGGACACCGGGATGGTCTGCGTGCCGGAGCCGCCGGCGGTGTCCGTGGCGGTGACGGTGAGGGTGGCGAGCAGCATGGACGCCTCGCAGGAGTAGCTGCCGCTCCAGGACACGACGCTGCCGGAGGCGCTCGCGGTGGCGAACTCCACCCCGTCGTCCGCCGGTTCCGCCGCGGCGGCCGGGGCCGCCACGGCCAGGAGCAGGGCGACCGCTCCGAGGGGCACCGCCGCGCGGCGCGCCAGTTGGCGCGGGAGCGCCGGGCCTGTCATCTCGTGGTCTGAGGTGGCCATGGGGCTTCCGTCCTCTCGGGCCGGCGGCTCGAACCTCCCCGTACGGGGAGCTCGCGGACGCGCTTTCTGCTGGGGGAGCGGGGGACCGGGATGGTTCCGGCCGGCGGCGTGGAGCGGATCGCCTCGGCAGCGAAGCGCGCCGCCGGTCGCACCGCGAACGCTCGGTCGACGGCCCGTGCGTGGCGGCCGGTTCACGCCCCTTTCCGGGCGCGGCGATGCCCGGCCGGGGAACCCATCACGACAGGGGTCCGTTCCTTACAGTGGCCGTGGGCGGGGTTCTTGTCTCCGGCGCGCGGGAGCGCGTCCACGGCGGACACCGGCCCTTCCACGCCGACTTGGACCTCGGCTCGGAGCGGGCCGACATGGCGTGGTGGCCATTGTGTGCAGTCCGGCGTGCCCCCGGTGCTCGGGAGCCCGGACGGGGCAGTCCGCTGTGCGCTCCCACCACGGTGACGGCCTGCCCCGGCACGTCCTCCGTCCCGGTGGAGCGCAAGAGGAGGGGGGACAAGTGCCCGGACACGGAGGCGGTGCAGTACCGTCGGGGAATGGCGTCGAACACGTTGGGCAAGGACCCGCTGGCGGATGTCCGGTGGCCCTCCGAGGACGGGATCACCACGGCTCCCTCGCAGGCCGACGGCCGGGACGCCCCCACGCTCGACTCCTCCGGCGCCCGCTGATGGCCATTGAGGCGAGGGCCGAAGGCGCGCTGCGCTGGTTCCTCCGGGCGGCGGTCAGGTACACCCTGACCTTCGCCGTGGGCTGGTTCGTACTGGCCGGCGCGCTCACCCTCCTGGTCCCCCACCCGGGCGACCAGGATTCCGACGGGCTGGTCACGGCGGGGTACCTGCTCTTCCCGCTCTTCGGCGGGATCTCCCTGATGATCCTGCTGGCCGTCTCGCCGCTGCGGTTCTTTCCGCAGCTGCGCACCTTCAGCGGTATCGCGCTGTCGGGGCCACTGCTACTGATCCTGGTCCTCAGCGGGCCCGGATGGCTGCTGCTGACGCTGACGGCCGTTCAACTCGGCTTCGTGCTCAAGCTGATGCCAGAGGCGCGGTTCCGGGTCACCGCCCGTCGACGCTGAACCGCCCCGCCCGACCGACGCCTGATCCTCGGCCGGGCCGGGCCTGCGGAGTGGTCATCGCATTCGCGGCGGCATGGCCGCCAGAGTCCGCACAGCGCGCCCGCTCGGGCGTCCGCGAGAGGTTGAAGGTGCACTCCGGGGCGCCATGGTTTCCGAATTCGAGAATCGGTAGGGTGTGCCAAAGGTAAACGGTTGCCCTTTGCGGTGGCGGACGGCACGCGCGTGGAAGGCAAGATGACCCGCTCCTCGACTGCTGCCCTGCTGGGAGCGATGGCCCTGATCCTGCTTGAGACGATCGCGATCGTGCTCTTCTTCTGCATTGCCATGCCGCTGCTTGCGGGCGGTATTGCCTTCGAGGATGAGATGGCGCCCACTCCACGCTTCCTGCCGTACGGGTTCCTTTCTGTGGGAATCGTCATGGCTGGGATCAACGGTTGGGCCGCTCGGGGCCTGTGGGCGATGCAGTCGCCGAGTAGGACGTCCCGTAGTTCCTTTGCCCTGGTGGGGGCGGGATCGGTGCAGGTCATGCTGCTTGGCTACGGCCTGCTGTCGGGGGAGCACCTGTTCACGCTCTTCGCGGCGACAGTGCTGGCTCTTCTCTCCGTACTCGTGAAGCCCGCATTCGCAAAGCGCAAATGAGACAGGGGTTCGGCACTCCCACAGGTGCCGAACCCCTGCACTGCCCTGAGGCGGGCCCGTTCGGGCTGTGGCTGCTCGCCGCCGGCCGGGCTCTCGTCGGGGCCGTCACACCGCTGGACAGGCTGTGGGCGCGTGCGAGCGCCCGGCGAGGCGTCGTGACGGCGCGCGCCGGTGCCGCACGCCGGGTGGGCAGCGCTATCGGGCGCCCGGAGCGCCCGATTCATCACTGTGAGTGATTGACTGTCGCGCTTCGCCGAGCCGATGCTCGAACGGCGTGGGCCACCACCAGGCCTTGACCCGTCTCGCCGGAAGGAGCAATCGATGCGTTTCCGCAAGCCCGTCACCATCGCCACCACTGCCCTGACCGTTCTCGGGGCCGCCCTCGTCACCGCGCCCGCCGCGCACGCCGCGGGCGGCACCGCCCCGGCGTGCATCGCCCGCGTCGTGGACGAGATGCCGGACGGCCAGCACGTGTGGCTGTCGAACGACTGCGGCAAGACGATGCACGTCAAGGTCATCGTGGACGGCTGGTACGACAGCAGCTGTCTGCGCCTCGCGAACCACGCCACCCGCGAACTCATCCTGAAGGTCGGGACCTACCGCAAGACGGTGGTCTGCTGAAGCACCATCCGGCGCGCAACGCCGGGCAGTCCGGGACGTGCGTCAACGCCCTTGCGCCGCGCCTCCCCTGACGACCTGACCGGTGATCCAGCAGTCAGCCCCCGCCCCGTTCGGCGGGGGCTTCGCCGCTCCCGGGCCCGCCCCCGCCCGTGCCACCCACCCGCGGTGTCAAGGCGCCCGCAGGAGCGCGCGCACGACCGGTGGATGCGTCACCAGCGCGCGTTCTACGCGGTCGGGTCCCAGTCCGCGAGCTGCTCCATCGGCTCGGTGTCGCCGGTGTTCTCCAGGCTGTCGAGCGGGAGGCGGTCGTAGAAGTAGAGGACCAGGTCGCTCGCCGCGCCTCGCATCACCAGGTCGCCCGGCTCCGCGTCGGCGGCGAGGTCGTCGCAGCGGACACCGTCGGCGTCGAGGGTCAGGCGCCAGGAGCGGCCCTCGGTCGCGTGCAGGTCGATGGTCGCCGGCTTGAACGGCCAGGGGACGGTCGTCGCCGAGACGGTCGTCAGGAACTCGTCGACGCCCTCGACCGCGACGTCCGTCGGCAGCGGCTGTGCGGCCCCCTGGGTGCGCTGGACGTCGTAGGTGTGGACGGCGATCTCCTGGATCTGGTGCCGGGCCACGGCTCCGCTGGTCTGCGGGGCCTGCGAACGGCCCCACCACGTCCAGCAGCCGCGGTCCGGGCCGGCCTCGCGCAGCGCGGCGAGCATGAGCTCGGTCGACTCGGCGAGCCAGGCGTCCAGGGCTTCGCGGTCGCGGGGCGCGGTCGGGGCGCCCTTCGGGTCCGTCTTCGCCGGGGGCTCGGCGCCCGGGCCCGCGGCGACGATGGCGGCCTGGCGGCGGCGGCCATCGCCGAGGTGCTGCGCCAGTTCGCGCAGCGTCCAGTCCGGGCAGGTCGGGACCTGGACGTCAAGGTCGGGGGCGGACGCGATCGCGGCGCGGAACGCGGCTGAGCGGTCTTCGATCAGCCGCAGGACCTCGGGGAACTCCACAGTGTTGTGCACCCCGGATGTCTATCACCGCGTTCCGGCCGCCGGACAGCGAATTTGTGGACGCCGGTCGCGGCGTGGGTGCGCCTGTCGGTCGCCGGGAACCGGTCGGGCCGTCCCCGCTCGGCCCGTCGCGGTTAACCCGGCCAACCCGGCCAACCCGGCCAACCCGGTCAACCCGGTCAACGTTCCCGCTCGGAGCGCCCGTGGGACGCCGCCGCGAACACGGCGGCCGACGGTGCTGCCGGACCGAACCAGTGGTGCAGCGCCTGGTGGAGCCCGTCGAGGCGGTCGTGACCGGCGGTGCGCAGCCAGGCGGTGTGCCCGTCCGGCCGCAGGAGGACGGCGTGGAGTTCGGGGTGGTCGGGGCATGTCGCGGTGACGACGTCCACGCGGTCCGCCCATCCGGCGGCGGACTCGCGGATGGCGCTGTCGGCGGCCAGGTCGAGCAGCAGGCCGCGTCCCGAGGAGAGCAGCCCGGCCAGGCGCGCGGGGCCGTCGCCCGTGGTCAGGGCGAGGTCGGGCGCCAGGCGGCCCAGCCACGGGTGGCCGGAGTCGGGGCGCATCCCGTAGCGGGTGTCCAGGCCGGTGACGGTCTCGGCGAGGGCGCGGTTGCCCGCGGGGTGGCCGGCGACGCGGGTGAGCAGGTCGGCGATCGGCCCGAGCCGGTCGTCGGCGTCGCCGAGCAGTACCTGGGCACGGGTGCTGGCCAGTACGTGCGCACCGGCGGTGTGGCGTTCGGTGTGGTAGCTGTCGAGCAGGTGGGCCGGCGCGGTGCCGCGTACGGTGGCGGCGAGTTTCCAGCCGAGGTTGAACGCGTCGTCCAGGGCGACGTTGACGCCGATCGCGCCGGCCGGTGGGTGGATGTGCGCGGCGTCCCCGGCCAGGACGACCCTGCCCCGGACGTACTGGGCCGCCTGCCGGGCGGCGTCGCCGTAGCGGGTCAGCCAGCGCGCGGCGCGCAGCTCGACGTGGCGGCCGAGCGCGTTGTCCACGGCGGTTTGGAAGAGGCCCGGTGTGACGGGGGCGTCCTTGTCCGCGGGGGGTTGCCGGTCGGAGGTGATGATCCTGACGTAGCCGGGGCGGGGGATGGCGAACACGGCCCCGCCGGGGCCGGTGGTCGCGCCGAACGGCAGCGCCTCGGGGTCCGCGAGCTCGACGTCGCCGAGCAGGTAGAAGCCGGTCGCCTCGGTGCCGGGGAAGTCGATGCCGGCCTGTCTGCGGACGGTGCTGCGGCCGCCGTCGCAACCGACCAGGTACGCGGCCCGGACGCGGTACTCGCCGTCGCCGGTGGCGACGGTGGCGGTGACGGACTCGGAATCCTGCTCCAGGGTGCGCAGTTCGTGTCCGCGCCGGATGTCGGCTCCCAGGTCGAGGGCGTGCGCTTCGAGGATCTCCTCGACCCGGGTCTGCGGGATGCCCAGCGAGTACGGGTGGTCGGTGTGGGTGCCCGCCAGGGTGAGCGTCACGGGCAGGCCGGAGAACGCGGCGTGCGGCACTTGCCGGCCCTCGGCGACGAACCTCTCGGCGAGGCCGCGCCGCGCCAGCAGGTCCAGGGCGCGGGCGTTGAGGTTGAATCCCCGGCAGTGGTCCGGCCTGCGCGCGTGGCGTTCGACCACGACCGTGTCGACGCCGGCGAGCCGGAGCTCACCGGCCAGCAGCAGCCCGGCCGGGCCGGCTCCCACGACCAGTACGTCCGACACCTCGGTCATCGGCTGCTTCCTTCCCGGCCGGTGGGGACGGACCAGGTCCATCCCTGCTCGGTCCGCTCGACCTCGGGCCAGAACAGGCTGCCGTCGCGGATCTCGGCGATGGTCCGCCGCGTCCAGGCCAGCTCGGCCTCCCAGGCGTGCACCGCGCACTCGGTTTCGATCATGAACAGCCGGGGGACCCTGCCGGAGCCGACCGTGTCGGCCAGCACCGCGCTCGTCTCCTCGATCCGCCGGGCCAGGTGCCCCGCCCGTTCGGCCAACGCCTCCGTCGCCCCGTCCGGACCGAGTGCGCCGAGGTAGGACACCGCGGCCATGAACTTCGGGTACTCCGCGACGGGCGTGCGGAGGAGCTCGTCGATCCAGTGGACGAACTCGCGCTGGCCCAGCTCGGTCGCCGCGTACACGGTCCGCTCCGGCCGCCTGCCGTCGCGCGTCGTCTCCACCGGCTCGATCCAGCCGTGCCGGACCAAGGCCTCGACCGTGTCGTACAGCGACCCGGAGTTGACCTTGAAGCTGCCGTCCTTGTGCCGTTCCCGCAGGGTGGACGCCATCTCGTACGGGTGCATCGGCTGCTCTTGCAGCAGGCCCAGCACGGCGAGCGCCAGGGTGTTGGAGATCTTCCGCTTCGCCATCTCTATCGCCGCCCCCTAATAGTAGGAACCGACTATATGGCATCAACTGCTGCCGGAGGTAGGGGCGTCGGGCGGCCGGCCGGCGGCGCAGGAGGTCCTGACGCCGTCTCTGCCGGGTCCCTGCAGGGCCCGCCCGCCGCCGTCTCGCGCCGATCAGGGGTGCCGTTCGAGCGGTTGATTGCCGGGGCGCCCGCCGGCACAAGTGGCGACCGTCCTCCTGATCGACGGCATCGCCATCGACTGACCGGCCCTCTCCGCCTTGTGACGGGCCGGCGGTGATCGTCGCGGACGGGGCGTCCGCGAAGACCACCGCCGTACATCCCCGGGCCGACGCGCGGGGCCGACGCCGCTGAATACGATCTGCGCATGGAACAGCTTCTCCAGCGCCTGTCGACATCGAAGCACGTGACCTGGCTGATGTCGCAGGGCGCGGTGCTGGCCACCGCCTGCTCGTACGCGCTGACCCTCGCCTTGACGGTGCTGCCCACCGACTGGGCGCACTACGAGGGCCTGTTCCGGTTCCCCGACATCGGCAGCTTCCAGATGCTCGGCCTCTGCGTCGTGCTCGCCCTGCCGGTCCTGCTGGTGCGCCGTCTGCCGGCGGCGGTCTTCGCGGTGGTCCTGGGCGAGTCGGTCCTCGGCGACGCCTTCGGCGCGCGGCCCTCGATCCCGTTCGTCCTGCTCGTCGGCCTGGGCGGGTACCTCGCCGTCCGGCGGCCCAAGGCCGCCGCCGTCGGCTCCGTCGCGGCCGTCGCGGTCGTGTTCCTCAACGACCTCCACGTCCCCGGGCAGACCGTCGGCGACGCGACCCAGTGGGCCGGGCAGTTCGCGTTGTGGTTCGCGGTCGCGTGGGTCTTCGGCGGGGTGTACCGCAAGCGCCGTGAATACCTCGACGCCTTGCGGGAGCAGACCGCGGCCCGCGTCGTCATGGCCGAGCGGCTGCGGATCGCCCGCGAGCTGCACGACAGCGTCGCGCACAGCATCGGCATCATCACGGTGCTGTCGGGAGCGGCGGCGCGGGTCGTGGAGACCAAGCCCGAGCAGACCCGGCGGGCGCTGACCGGCATCGAGACCACCAGCCGGGAGACGCTGCTGGAACTTCAGCGCATGCTCGGGGCGCTCCGCCGCGCCAAGCCGGACGACGCCATGCCGCAGGCCGCTCCGCTGGCGCCGGCCGGCAGCCTGGCCGACGTCGCGCAGCTCGCCGAACGCACGGCCGGCGCCGGGGTGCGGGTCCAGGTGACCTGGCGGGGCGAGCGGCGTCCACTGCCACCGGAGATCGAACTGTCGGCGTTCCGGATCGTCCAGGAGTCGGTGACGAACGTGGTGCGGCACTCCAGGGCGCGGACGTGCCGGGTGACGGTCGGTTACGAGCCGGAAGGGGTGACGATCGAGGTCGTGGACGACGGGGACGACGGTCCGGGCGGGCCCGGTCGTCCGAGGCCCTCGGCGACCGGCGGGAGCGGCTTCGGCCTGCTCGGCATGCGCGAGCGCGTGACGTTGCTGTCCGGCCAGTTCAGCGCCGGCCGGCGTCCGGAGGGGGGATTCCGGGTGACGGCGAGGCTCCCGGCATGAGCGTGCGGGTGCTGCTGGTCGACGACCAGCCGCTGATGCTGGTCGGGCTCGGGATCCTGATCGGCGACACCGACGACCTGGAGGTGGTCGGTGAGGCCGGCGACGGCCGCGAGGCGGTGCGCCTGGTGCGTGAACTGCGGCCGGACGTCGTGGTGATGGACATCCGGATGCCGGGCGTGGACGGGATCGAGGCGACCCGGCAGGCGACCGCCGAGCCGGACCCGCCCAAGGTCCTGGTGCTGACGACCTTCGACGACGACGAGTACGTCTACGGCGCGCTGCGCGCCGGGGCCAGCGGATTCCTGCTCAAGAGCATGGCCCTGGACGCGATCCTGGAGGCGATCCGCGTGGTGGCCGCGGGCGACGCGCTGATCGCGCCGAGCGTGACCCGGCGGCTGATCGCGGACTTCGCCGGAACGTCCCGCCCCGCGGCGCCCGAACCGGACGCCGGACCCGCCGCTGACACGAGTCCCATCGCGGGGATCACCGCCCGGGAGCGCGAGGTGCTGGCACTGGTCGGACAGGGACTGTCGAACACCGAGATAGCCGAGCGGCTGGTGATCAGCGCGGCGACCGCGAAGACCCATGTCGCGCGCCTGTTCGCCAAGCTGGAGGCTCGGGACCGCGTCCACCTGGCGATCACCGCCTTCGAAACCGGACTCGTGCCCCGGAGACGCTAGGAGCGGGATCGGAAGCCGGTTCCCGAGCACGGCTTCGCCGCGCTCGGGAACCGGCGCGTCCTCACCCGCCGCGGCTCGCCCCGACTCCGGGCCACCACCCACAGCGGGAGCACGCACGGACACCGTCCTGCCCGGCACCCTGGCCGGCCCGTTCAGGACGGCGCGAGCTCAGTGGGCGCCGATCGAGCCGATGCCGCCGGAGCGGGACCCGCGGCGGGGTGGGCGACCCGACGAGGACCGGACCGGCCACCCCGTGCGCGTGCTGCTGGTCAGGGCAGGTCGGCGGTGATCACCGCGGTCGTGCAGAACAGCACGGCCAGTGGCAGGACGGGCAGCGCGAAGGTGATGGCGCGCAGCCACGGGTACCGGCCCCGAGCCGTCGGCAGGGCGGGCCAGCGGCGGACGGCCTCGGCGGCCGTGGCTGCCACCAGCCCCGCGCCGATCGCGCACAGGACACCCGGGACGTGCCCCCACTCGCCGGTGCGCAGGGCGAGCAGCCAGCAGGTGGCGGCGGTCAGCGGCAGGCAGACGGCCTTGAGGCGGTCCAGGGGCCGGGAGAAGCGGGCGCGGCGGGGCCGCACCATGCCGAGGAGGGCGAGCGCGGGCGCGCCGGCCGCGAGCAGCCCGGTGGCGGCGAGCAGGACGGGGTGCGGGGTCTGCGGCTCGTCGAACTCGGGGGCGTCGACGCCGAGCAGGGCGAAGCCGATCCTCTCGGCCGGGGTGCGGGTGGAGTTGCTGAGGACGACCACCGCGCGCTGGTCGGCGGTGTGGGCGACGAACGCGCGCGAGCCGTTGGTCAGCCCGTTGTGCCAGCTGACGGTCGTGCCCCCGGCGTTCCAGAGCTGCCAGCCCAGGCCGATGCGCCCGTCACGGTCGGCGTAGTCGGCGACGGCGGCGCGCGGGGTGTGGGTGAGGGCGAGCGCGGTGGGCGGGTTGGGGGCGGCGTTGGCGGCCAGGAAGGCGGCGAGGTCGGCGCTGGTGGTCCAGGTGCCGGTGCCGACCGCCGCCCAGCCGGGGTTGGTCCACGGCACGACCGGGGTGCCGGCGGTGTGGAAGGGGAGGGCGGCCCGGTCCGGAGTGCCGGGGGTGGTGCGGACGGTGGTGCGGTCCATGCCGAGCGGGGCGAGGACCCGCTCGCGCAGCGCGGTCGGGTAGTCGCGGCCGTCGACCTTGGCGAGGGTCTCGCCGAGGACGGCGTAGCCCAGGTTGGAGTAGGAGAACGCGGTGTCGGGCTTCGGCCCGTGGCCGGTCAGGCCGGCGAGCGCGCGCACCGGGTCCTGGAGGAGCGACTAGCCGTCGCCGCCCAGCAGGTAGCCGGCCATCGCCAGCGGGAAGCGCGGGCCGCCGACCGGGAAGGACGGCAGACCGGCGGTGTGGGTGGCGAGTTGCTCGACGGTGATGCCGGCCACCGCCGGATCGGCGAACGAGTACTCGGGCCACAGGGCGCCGACGGTGTCGGTGAGCCTGATCCTCCCGGCGTCCAGGAGGCTGCCGAGCAGGCTCGCGGTGAGCACCTTCTGCGCCGAGCCGGTCTCGAACGCGGTGTCCGGGGTGACCGGAGCCGAGCCGTCGGTGGTGCCCAGCGCGGCCCTGGTGACGGTGCCGTGGTCGACGACCGCGACCGAGACGCCCACCGAGCCGCCCGCTCCCTGACCGTCCGGCAGCAGGCCGGCGACCCGCTCGGCCAACGCCGCGTCACCACTGCGGTGGGCGGCGACCGGCGCGCTGCGCGGACCGGCGGCGAAGGCGGCCAGCGCGGCGACGACGGCGGCGACGACCGTCCAGCGCGCGGCCGTGCCGAGCCGGGCGGGCCGGGGGCGGACGCCATCGGGGCCGGCGTCGCCGGAGGCCTGGCCGGGCGGGGGCGGGGTGGTTCCGGGCAGGGGCACGGGGCTTCCTCCAGAAGGTGCGGGCGGCGGCCGGCGGACCGGGCCGCAGAGTGACGGACTTCACGTTCACCCAGGTCAGCGGGGTGACGCAACAGCCACCCGGCCCGCTTCGAAGTAGCCGATCGGCCACCCCCGGCGCCTTCGCGCCCGCGTACGGTGGCGGCATGCACGACCGACCGGCAGCCAGTCCGCCCACTCCCGCCCGCGAGGACACCGCCCCCAGGCGCGCCCGCCCGACGCCGGCCCTCCTCGCCGCGATCGCCCTGTTGCCGGCGCTGCTCACCGACCTCGACCGCTGGTGGGGCATGCGCCCGGGACACGCCGGCGACGCGCTGTTCCTCGTCTCCGGCGCCGCGATGGGATCGCTGGTCCTGTGGGCACTGCGCCCGTTCCCCGCCCACCGTCGCGGCGGGACGGGCACGGCGGCAGCCGCCGCCGCGGCGCTGCTGGTCTCGTTCGCGGCGTCCGGCGGGTACGCGCTGCTGCCCACCGGCCACCGGCCGATCGGCCTCACCGAGGCGCTCGCCCTCGCCCTGCTGCTCCCGCTGGTCGCCCGCCGCTGCCGGCCGCTGGTGATCGCGGGCACGGCGCTGGCTTCCTTCGCGGCCCTCCTCGCCGCCGCCGGTCGCGACGGCGGCCCGTACGACGTGGACAACGCGCTGCTGGTGCTGGTGCTGCTCGGCCCCGGCCTGTTGCTGCGCTGGCGGGCGGAGCGCCGGGCCTGGCACATCGAACGCGCGGTGCGCGAGGAGCGCAACGCGCTCGCGCGGGACCTGCACGACGTCGTCGCCCACCAGGTCACCGGCATCGTCGTCCAGGCCCAGGCCCTCCAGCACATCGCCGCCCGCGACCCGGAGCTGCTGCGCACGGCCCTGGCCGAGATCGAGCACGCGGGGGCGGACGCGCTGGCCGCCATGCGCCGCCTGGTCGGTGCGCTGCGCGACGGCGAACACCCGCGCCAGGACGCGGACTCCCCGGCCCGTCAACTCACCGCCCTCGCCCGGCCCGGCAACGGCCACCGCCCCGAGATCGCCGTCAGCGGAGAGGAGGAACTGGACGGCGCACCGGCCGAGATCGCCGCCGCGGTCCTGCGGATCGCCCAGGAGGCCGTCACCAACGCCGACCGTCACGCCCGCGGCGCCACCAGGATCACCGTCCGGGTCCACGGTGGCGGCGGGTGGCTGCGCCTGGACGTCCACGACGACGGCCGCGGCCCCGTCCGCGCCCCCTCCGGGGACGGCTACCGGGACGGGTACGGGCTGATCGGCATGGCCGAGCGCGCCAAGCTGCTCGGCGGTACCCTCCACGCCGGACCGGCCGCGTCCGGCTCCGGCTGGCACGTCGCCGCCCGCCTGCCCGGCGCGGCGGACCGGCCCGGGCGGCCGGCTCCGGCAGCCGACGGAGCGGCGCCGCGATGACCATCCGCGTCCTGCTCGCCGACGACCAGCGCATGGTCCGCACCGGCTTCCGCTACATCCTCGACGCCGAACCCGACATCGAGGTCGTCGCCGAGGCCGGCGACGGCATCGAGGCCCTGCGCCTGGCCGAGCACCACCGCCCCGACGTCTGCCTGCTGGACATCCGGATGCCCGGCATCACCGGACTCGACGTCACCCGCCGACTCGCCGGCCCCGGCGTGGCGGACCCGTCGCGCGTCATCGTCGTCACCACCTTCGACCTCGACGAGTACGTGCACGAGGCCCTGCACGGCGGGGCCGTCGGCTTCCTGCTCAAGGACGCCGGCCCCACCATGCTCATCGAGGCCGTGCGCGCCGCCGCCCGCGGCGAGGCCATGGTCTCCCCGCAGATCACCGTCCGCCTGCTGCGGCACTTCACGTCCCACCGGGCCCGGCCGCCGCTGCCCGCTTCGGACCGGCACCCGCTGTCGGAGCGCGAGCTGACGACCGTCCGGGCCGCCGCCGAGGGGCTCACCAACGCCGAGATCGCCGACCGCCTGTACATCTCCCTCGGCACGGTCAAGAAGCACCTCGCCGCCGCGCAGCTGAAGCTCGACGTCCGCAACCGCGTCGAACTCGCCGCCTGGGCCTACCGCCACGGGCACATGGACGAGCCGCCCCGGGCGCCGGGCCGGTAGGAGCAGGCCGGCGCGGAGGAGATGATGGGCTGCGCGCAGGCTGCCGCCAGGCCCGGGACGCCCGCTCGCGCCCGCCGGGAGGCCGGGTGCGAGCGAATCGGTGGCCGAGGCCACCGGCCGCCCCCGAGCGAGCGAATCGGCGGCGCGGACGTCCTCGGTCCCCATGCGCAATCGCTCGGGGACCGGACAGGCCCGGACGGGGCCGTTCCGTCGCCGTACCAAGCGGCTCCGCCGAAGTCCGCCGCTGATCCGCACCTGCGGTACACCCCTGGCCGCCCTGGTGAACGGGGTCCGGGGGCGAAGCCCTCCCCGGAACTCTCTGTTCCTGCACCTCGGCGGAGCTACTCGGGGGCCTGTCTCGAAGTCGGGGGTGAGTTCATGGCAAGATCACGGGATGCTGCGACTCACCGATTTCATCATCGACTGCCCGGACACGATGAAGCTGGCGGCTTTCTACTCCGAAGTGACGGGCCGCCCGATCAAGGAAGGCAGCTCCGAGGACTGGGCCGGCATCCAGTTCGGCGAGATCGAGCTGGCATTCATCCGGGTGGACGACTACCGCGCTCCGCAGTGGCCCGACAGCGAGCACCCCAAGCAGTTCCACCTCGACTTCGAAGTGGACGAGATCGAGTCCGAGCAGCGCCGCGTCCTCGACCTCGGCGCGACGCTGAGGCAGGACTTCATCGGCCCCAACGGCTACGGCTGGCAGGTCTACACCGACCCGATCGGCCACCCCTTCTGCCTGTGCCGCAACAAGGGCGTCATCTGGACCGACCAGGGCCCGGTCTGGCCCAAGCGCGGCTGACGCGGCTTCGGTGAAGTCGACTGCTGATCCTCTGACGCGCGTCCGTTGTCGGTTCAGGGCCCGGTCGACTGCGGTGCCGACCGCTTCAGCGGTGGTGTGGACACGCTCGGGGTGGTCCTCGTACTTCGCCGAGCGCCACACCCGCTCGATGTCGTTCAGCTCGGGGCTGTCAGGCGGGAGGTAGAAGAGAGTTCGACGCCGATGACGGCCAGTTCCTCGCGACGCCCTTCGGGGACTCGGGCCACGTGTGCGGGGCGTTGTCCAGGACGACCGTGCACGGCCGTACCCGTGTGAAGCCCGTGGGAGGCCTGTCCAGTGCGGCTGCTCCGGCCACGGTGCCTGCTGGGTCGGATCAGGTCTGGCATTACTTTCCTGCCCGGGATCCCGGCGCCTGGTGCCGGGCCATCGTCCGAGGCACCCGCTTCGGTCCGCGTGGAGTCCGCGGCGGGCTACAGCGGGAAGCTCGCGAGGAACGCGTCGAGGCCACCGGCCAGGTCGAGGGTCCGGAGGTCCACGTCGTAGTCGATCCACCACACGACGGGAACGTCGGGTGCCAGGTCGTGCAGCACCCGGTAGACGACGGTCAGCGGCCCGGAGGGCGATCCCCGGTCCTCGAACGAGAACACGCCGTGCCGGAGGTCGAACGACAGCTCCGCCGGCCGGCCGGACCCGGCGTCCACCACGATCTCCAGGAAGCCCTCGAACGCGCTGCTCACCGTGGCGTCCGGCCAGTGCCGGCGGACGCACTCCTGGACCTGCTCGCCGGTGAAGGTCCACGGGCCGACGTGCTCGCGGTCGGCGCTGACGCAGAAGCTGGATCCCACAGGGGGTGCTCGTTCCTCTCGATGGTGCGGATGCCCGTGCCTGGGCGTGGCGCGCTCGGTGGGCCTCACCGGGGAAGAGGCGCGGCGCTGGTGGAGCCGGGGGGCGGAGCCCGGGGAAGCGACGTGGTCCGGCACCGGCGAGGAGTCCCACGACGACCCGTGGATGACCGTGAACTCCGCACCCTGGGAGTGACGCTCCCCGCCGGTCAGGGCGGCGCCGAGCCGGCGCGGTCGTGGGGTGCGGGGCGCAGCGCCGGTGCCTTGGAGGACGCCGCGGGATGGGTGCGCGTCACGTTGCCCTGCGCAGAGGGAACAGGTCCCGCTTCGTCCACCGCGCCGACGCGGAGGAGGCGCCTACCTCGTCCCACCGGAGGCCGTCGGCCGGTCCTCGTGGGCGTGGGGAGGTCCCGCCGGGCGGTGGTGCCGCACGCGGGCGTCGACCCACGTGCAGAGTTCGTCGAGAGCGGCCACGGCCCGCTCGTGGTCCCCGGTGATCAGGTAGTCGTTCTGCAGGCTTGAGAAGGCGCTGTTGAGGAGCGTCGCGGTGGTCAGGGCGTCGTCCTCGGCGAGGCCGCGGAGCGTGAAGCAGGAGGCGACGAACTCGGCGCGGCCGCGGATGAACCCCGGCCCGGGGAGGGTGAGCCGGCCGGCGGCGGCGAGTCCCTCGATCTCGCGGATGAGCCGGGTCATGGCCAGCTCCTCCGGGCCGAGGGTGCGTTGCCAGGCCGCTCTGACGATGGCGCTGACCGGGACGGCGGGGTCGCGCCAGGCGGGCGTCGCGAGGAGGGCCTGGTGCTGGCGTTCGTCGAGGCGTTCCAGGACCGCGGTGACCAGTGCCTGCTTGTCGGCGAAGTGGTGGGTGAGGACGCGGGTGCTCTGGCCCATCCCCTCGG
This sequence comes from Kitasatospora sp. NPDC034533, assembly GCF_055575155.1. NCBI lineage: Bacteria > Bacillati > Actinomycetota > Actinomycetes > Kitasatosporales > Streptomycetaceae > Kitasatospora > Kitasatospora sp. NPDC034533. Next base: position 81,238 of record NZ_JBVITE010000029.1, on the reverse strand, counting down.
CGACGGTGCGCAGCGAGAAGTGGCCGATTCCGGTCGCTGCCAGCTGGTCGATGGCGGCGTCGACGACTTCGCGTCGTCGGTCCGGGTTCACGGGTCTGGGCATGTGGCACCTCCGGTCCGAAGGCTCTCACACCATGAGGGAAACAACTGTTACCCTCACTCCGTGAACCCTACTGCTGTTGCCCGCAGGCCCTGGTGGCTCTACGTGTTGACGCTGGCGGCCTTCGTCGTCCAGACCGACGACTTCATCATCGTCGGGGTGCTGCCGGAGATGGCGGACGATCTCAAGGTCGCCGAGCCGACCGCCGGTCAGCTGGTGACGGTCTACTCGCTGGTGTACGCGCTGGCCGCCCCGGCGTGGTCGCTCGTACTGACGCGGGTGTCCCGCCGTGCGGCCCTCATGTGCGCGCTGGCCTTCTTCGCGGTGGTGAACTTCGCCGTCCTCGGGTCGGACTCGTACCCGCAGCTGATGGTCCTGCGGGTCCTGGCCGCCGGGGCCGCCGCCGTGGTCCTTCCCGGTGCGCTGGCCTCGGCCGGCGCACTGGCGCCCGCCGAGCGGCGGGGGAGGTACCTGGCCACCGTCATGGTCGGCCTGACGGGTGCCGTCCTGGTCGGCGTGCCCGCCAGCACGTGGATCGGAGCGGAGTTCGGATGGCGTGCGACGTTCACGTCCTGCGGACTGATCGGCGTCGTCGCCTTCGCGGGGGTGGCGCTGGCCCTCCCGGCCGTCGCGACGCCGAAGGGGGAGGAGCGCGGGACCCTCGCCGGCCTCCTGCGACCGCTGTTGAGCGGAGCCGTCGCGGCCATCCTCGTCGTCACCGTGCTGGTGGTGGCCGGGAACCTGGCCTTCCAGACCTACATCTCCGTCTACCTGGCCGACCTGGCGGGCGCCGGCCCGCGGACCCTCGCCGTGCTGCTGGTCTGTGCCGGTGTCGGGGGCGTCGCGGGAACCCGTCTGTCCGGGTGGCTGGCGGACCGCTACAAGCCCCTGCGCGCCTTCGCCCTCGCCTGCGGCGTCTTCTGCGTCGCGATGCTCGCGCTCGGTCTGCTCTGGCTCGTCAGGCCGGTTCCCGCCGTGTTCGTCGCGGGTCTGCTGCTGGTCTGGTCGGCGGCGGCCTGGGCGGTTCCGCCCAGCATCCAGGTCCTGATGCTCTCCCGCACGGGCGCGCGGGCCGCGGCGCAGGCGATGGCGGTCAGCAGCAGCTCCGCCTACGTCGGCTCGGCCCTGGGAGGGGTTGCGGGTGGGGCCGTCGTGGCCCTGGAGGAAGGGCTGCTGGCGCCCGTCGCGGTCGCGCTGGTGGCCGCCGGCCTCGTGCTGGCGCTGTTGACGCTGCGTGCCCAGGCCGCGCAGGCCGAACCGCCCGTGACGGCGGACCGCGCGACGGCGGACGGCGCGACGGCGGACGGTGACGCCCCGCCGCAGGGGCGGCAGCAGGGCGCCGCGGCCGTGCCGGGGCCTCTCCGGGACGGTCCGCGCCATCGTGCGTGACATCGTGACACCCGCGGGCCCGGCTGGTCCCGGTCCCCGTCCACCACGAACCGGTGGACGGGGACCGGGATCCCCCGGCGGACGGCCCGGTCACCGCCGGGTGACGCGTCCGTGCAGACGCCCCGGGTGTACCTCCCGGAGCCGGTGCAGCGCGGTCAGGCTGACGGCCGCGGAGGCGAGAACCAGTCCGGAGACCGCCCACACCGAACCCGTCAGCGCGATCAGGCGGTCGGCGGCGATCGGCGCGAGGGCTCCGCCCACCATCACGCCCGCGTTGAATGCCAGCGCGACGGCCGTGAACCGGTACCCGGTTTCGAAGACCCCGGCCAGATAGGAACTCAGCGGTCCGGAAAACACCGCGTAGACGAGCATCGCCACCGAGAATCCGACGGCGATCAGTGTCGGCCGCCCGGTTTCGAGCAGCCAGACCAAAGGCGCGGCCCAGAGTGCACAGAGAATTGCGCCGATGACGCACAACCGGCGTCTGCCCAGTCGATCCGATAGCGCGGAACAGAGAAATCCGGATACGGCCTGACCGAGACGAGTGTCGCATTCAGCATGGTCGTCCGCGGAACGTTCAGTACGGTGGTGGCATAAGACAATGCGAAGGTCTGCGTCACGAAGTACAGAACGTTTCCGACGATCACCACCATCGCGGCCAGCACGAGCGCCCGGGGCTGTCGACGCACGACCTCCATGAACGGCGCCTTCGACACCGCGTCACCGCCGGCGGACTCCAGGAACGCGGGCGTCTCCGGGACCGCCGCTCGAACGAACAGTCCGACGGCCACCAGAACGACGCTCGCGAGGAAGGGAATCCGCCAGCCCCAGGAAGTGAACTGCTCGTCGGACAGCCGATCGGAAAGCACCAGGAACAGTCCGTTCGCCAGCAGGGTCCCCAGGGAGGCACCGATTCCGGGAAACGCCGCGAACAGGCCCCGGCGCTCCGGCGGCGCGTGCTCGACGGCCAGCACGGTCGCACCCATGCCCTCGCCGCCGAGCGCCGCTCCCTGCACCACGCGCAGGGCGGTGAGCAGCGCGGGCGCCAGTGCGCCGATGGCCCCGAAGCCGGGCAGGAGGCCGATCGCGAAGGTCGCGGCACCCATCAACGACAGGGAGCCGACCAGTACGGGTCTTCGCCCGTACCGGTCGCCGAAGTGGCCGAACAGGACCGCGCCCACGGGGCGCACGACGAAAGCCACCCCGATCGTCGAGAAGGAGATCAGCCTGGCCCAGGTGCCGGACGTCGCCGGGAAGAAAACCGCAGGGAAAACGAGAGCGGACGCCAGTGCGTAACTGAAGAACCCGAAGTACTGGACCGTCGTGCCGAGCAGTCCCGCGAGGGCTGCCCGGCGTGCCGCCCCGTGAGCGCCGGCCGCCGCGGCGCGGGTCCTGCGGCCATCTGCTCCACGGGCGGTCCCCGCCGCCCGCCGCGTGCGGACACACACAACCGATATGCCTCCCCTGTGATAGGAGGATTCGTTCGCTGCCGAGGGAATGTCGGTCAGTCAAACACTTCCCGGTCGAACTGGCAACAGCGACTCCCCGCCGTAAAACCGCGAACGGGCCACTCGTGCCAGACGGGTCACGTCCGCATCATCCGTCGCATTTCTCTTCGGGTATTGATTTCCCGCTCCGAACCGTTGCATCCTGTCGTTCAGATCGAGGCGCCGCACCCAAGCAGGGCTGGGGAGAACCGTGAAAGCGGACCACAAGCCCTCGATTCGACCCCACGGGTGGACAGATTCGTGTGCCATGGAGCAGATTCCCCGTCCATGAAGGGCACGGAAATGCGACCTGCCGGGGGGTTCACTCCCTTGTCCTGGGAATGGAGTGATCATGCAGACCGAGCGCACTCAGTGGGCCCCGGCCACGACGGCGTGGGCCCCCGAGCGCACTCAGTGGGCCCCGGCCATGACGGCGTGGGCCCCCGAGCGGACCCAGTGGGCCCCGGCCATGACGGCGTGGGCCCCCGAGCGGACCCAGTGGGCCCCGGCCGTGGAAGCGGCGGTGGAAGCTGACTACCAGCTCGTCAGGATCAGCTGACGCCACGCCATAACCGCGCAGCCGCTGCCCCGGCAGCGGCTGCGTCCATTCGGGCAGCAGCGACGACAGAACACCGCGACGACCGAGAGGAAGCAGCATGTCCAAGAACATCCTCGTCACCGGAGGCGCCGGCTTCATAGGGCGCAACATGATCCGGGGCATGATCGACGACGGCTACGTGATCACCTCTCTCGACAACTACAAGATCGGCGGCAAGCAGCACATCCCCGACGACATCCGCGAGCACGTGGAGTGGGTCCAGGGCGACACCCGTGACCTCGGCCTGCTGAACAAGCTCGTCAGCGGCAAGGACGCCGTGGTCCACCTCGCCGCGCCCTCGTCCTTCCTGATGTACGAGGAGGACCCGGTCGACGGTGCCTCGGTCACCACCCACGGCTTCCTCAACGTCCTGGAGTCCATGCGCCGCAACGACGTCGGCAAGCTCGTGTACGCCAGCACCAGCGCCGTGTACGAGGGGAACCCGGTGCCCTACGACGAGTCCATGGAGGTCAACCCGCCCGACCTCAAGGCGCTGTCCAAGAAGTGGAACGAGGAAGTCGCCCGGCAGTACTCGCAGCGGTACGGGATCACCGCCATCGGCATGCGCCCGTTCAGCGTCTACGGCCACGACGAGTTCAGCAAGGGCGGCTACGCCAACGTCATCTCGCTGTTCGCCTGGGCCGTGCTCCACGGCGAGACCCCGGTCGTGTGGGGATCGGGCGAGCAGACCAGGGACTTCATCTACGTGGAGGACGCGGGTCGCGCCTTCCGCACCGCCCTGGAGAGCGACCTGCCGACCCAGGAGTTCAACGTCGGCACCGGCGTCGAGACCACCTTCAACGAGGTCCTCCGGCTCATCGGCCTGGAGCTCGGCAGGCCCGTCGAACCCGAGCACGTCGACGTGCCGATCGCGATCTACGCCGAACGCCTGTGGGCGGACGTGACCCGCGCCGAGAACATCCTCGGATTCCGGCACGAGATCGACGTGCGGGAGGGGATCCGGCGCGTGCTCGCCTCGACCCGGCGCGCCCAGGAGGCCGGCCGCTCGTCCGAACTCAAGGACGCCCAGATGTACTTCGAGACCCTGCCGACGAGCTGACCCGGGAAGGGAAGGGCGATGGCGAGGATCCTCGCTCTCACCGACTCCGCCGAGGACGTCCGGCACTTCTGCCGGGGCGACGAACTGCTCCTCTTCCGGATCGGGCTGCTGCCCCCGCAGGAGCACTCCCCCGCGCGGTTCGAGGAGATCTACCGGACACTCAAGGCCTCCTGCGACCTCTCCACCGTCGACGTGATCGTCGCGGAGTACGTCGAAGCACTCCCGCTGCTGTACCTGATGCGGCGCGACGGGTACCTCTGCCCGGCGCTCATGATCCCGCACACCAACCCCTATCCGCTCCACATCCTCTTCTACTTCCTGCTGATCGCCGAACACCCGCACCCCGCTGACCTGGTCGTCTGCGGTTCGACCAACGCCCAGCGCGCCTACGAGCACCTCACGGGAATCCGGGCCGGCAACATCTGCACGTTCGGCATCAAGGACCTCTACCGCAGGAAGGACAGGGCGGAGAGCCGAGGGCGTCTGGGGCTCCCGCCGGACCACACGATCCTGCTCTACACCGGCCGGTTCATGAACGACAAGGGCCTCGAACCGCTGCTGGCCGGCTACGAACGGCTCCGCGACGAGAAGCCCCGCACGCTCCTGGCCATGTCGGTGACCCACATCGATCCGCCGTACTACAACCGGCTGGCAGCCCGCCTGCGCGACGTCGTCCTCTTCCACCGCCTGGAGAAGGAGCGGACCGTCGACCTCTACAACGCCGCCGACCTGTTCGTCTCGGGCGCCACCAGCATCTTCGAGACCTACGGAAAGTCCCCCCTGGAAGCACTCGCCTGCGGGATCCCCGTCGTCGTGCCCCGCTGGGACGGCTTCCCCTACTTCATCGGCGAGGAGCAGGGCGGACTGGTCGACGTCGAGTACCTGTCCCGACCCCAGGCCAACCCGTACGAGTTCGCCCGCATGAACGACGAGCACTTCGCGGAGGTCTGCCGCAAGGTCCTCGACCGCGGGCAGCCGCCCCCCGACGGGGTGCCGGAGTGGGCCACCTACGAGCGGTCGGTCCGGGTCCTCGCCGGCGTGGTCGAACGGATGGCGGCCGCCGGCCGGACCCGCACCCCGCCCGTGGCGTCCTCGCCGCTCGACACGGACCGCTACCCGGCTCCGGTCCGCGCCGTCCTCGCCCACCACGGCCTCGGGCAGACCGAGGACCTCTTCACCAAGGCGGGCGCCCTCGGGCTCCTGAACGGCACGCTCCGCCCCGATGACGAGGCACTGCTGCGGGACCTGCACCACGAAGTGTTCAAGACGATGGACGCCGAGACCGCGGACGTCCGGGACCTGCGGACCTGAGCGGAGGAGCCGCCCCATGGCCGACCGGCCACGCCGGCCGAACCCGGCACACGTCCTCTTCGACACCGTCGCGGCCGACTACGACCGCACCGGCGTGGAGTTCTTCGCCCCGATCGGCCGGCGGCTCGTCCGGCTCTCGTCCGTCTCGCCGGGAGAGTCCGTCCTCGACGTCGGCTGCGGCCGGGGCGCGGTGCTCTTCCCCGCCGCACGAGCGGTCGGACCCACCGGTTCCGTGACCGGCATCGACCTGGCCGCCGCCATGGTCGAGGCCACCAACGAGGACGCGCACCGGGCGGGGTACACCCACGTCAGGGCGGTCGTGATGGACGGCCGGCTACCGCGCTTCCCCGGTGGGAGCTTCGACGTGGTCACGGGCAGCATGAGCGTCCACATGCTGCCCGACCCCGCCGCCGCCTTCCGCGCCTACCACCGGCTGCTCCGCCCCGACGGGCGCCTGGGGCTGGCGGTGCCCACCAGCGTCCGGCGGCCCGAGCCGGAGGTCTTCGGCCTGACCGCCATCGCGCGCATGAGCGCCGAGTACGACTCCGGCAGCGGCATCTACCCCTACGGCGAGGCACTCGGCGGGCCTCAACGGGCCCAGGAGGAGCTCCTGGCGGCCGGCTTCTCCACCGTCGACATCCGCCACGAGCAGGCCCGCATCACCGCACCGTCGGCCACCGCCCTCCTCCGGTGGACGTGGTCGCACGGCATGCGGCTGCTCTGGGAGCGCATACCCGTGCACGAGCGGGCCCGGCACCGGGAGGCCATCGCCGCCGAAGCGCGCGCCCGCAGCCTCGAACCCGACCACATCGTCCTGCCCGTGCCGGTGACCTACGTCGTCGCCCGCCGCGGGCCACGACCGGCGCGGACGGCCGCCCACGACGACGACACCCGACCCACCCCCGACGGAGTGACATGACGTTCGGTCAACCCCTGCACGCAGCGCCGGAGATCCCCGCGGACGATCCCGCCGTCTGGGACTGGGCCCGCGCCCAGTTCCGCCTCGACCCCGACTACGTCCACCTCGCGTTGTCGATGCTCGCACCCCAGCCCCGCTCGGTGCGCGAAGCCGTCCGGCGCCACCGCGACGCCCTGGACCGCAACCCGGCCCTCCACTTCCACGAGCGCGACGCCAACGTCCGCCGGGTCCTGGAGCGGGCGGGGGCGTACCTGGGAGCGGACCCCGACTCCATCGCCCTCACCGAGAGCACGACCGCCGGCCTGGCGGTCGTGTACAGCGGGATGCGCCTCACCCCGGACGACGAGATCCTCAGCACCGTCCACGAGCACTACGCCTCCTCCGAACTGCTGCGCTTCAAGGCGGCGGCCAGCGGGGCCGGCCACCGGGTCGTCAGCCTCTACCGGAACCCGTCCGAGGCGACGGCCGACGAGATGGTGGCGGCTGTGACCCGCGAACTGCGCGAGAACACCCGTGTCCTGGCGCTGACCTGGGTCCACTCCGGCACCGGCGTCAAACTCCCCCTGGCCAGGATCGGCAGGGCCGTCGCCGAGGCCAACGCGACGAGGCCGCGGCACCGGCAGGTCATCGTCTGCGTCGACGCGGTCCACGCCATGGGCGTCGAGGACTTCGAAGTGGCCCACCTGGCATGCGATTTCCTCGTCGCCGGATGCCACAAGTGGATGTTCGGTCCGCGCGGGACCGGCGTCGTCTGGGGCAGCGAGAAGGGCTGGGCGGCGGTCGAGCCCATCATGACCTCGTTCGACGTCGAAGTGTTCTGGCCCTGGTACCTCGGCCGGGTACCGGAGGAGGTGGCACCACGGGCTCGGCTGTGCACCCCCGGAGGGTTCCCCGCGTACGAGCACCGCTGGGCCCTCGCCGAGGCCTTCGAGTTCCACGAGCGGCTCGGCAAGGAACGCGTGGCCGCCCGCATCGCCGAACTGAACACCTACTGCCGGGCCAGGCTCGCGGAACTCGACGGCGTCCGCCTCCGGACCCCGGCCGACGCCCGGCTCCGCTCGGGGATGATCTGCTTCGACGTCGACGGCCACGACCCCGCGGACATCGTCGCCGCCCTCGAACGCGACAAGGTCATGGCGGGCCAGACCCCCTACCGCAGCAGCGCCGTCCGGTTCGCACCGGGCGTCCTGAACACCACCGCCGACGTCGACCGGGCGGTCGCCGCCCTGGAGAAGGCCATCGCCGGGACACATCCCGCCTTCGGCCGATGAGGGGAGGGGCCTGCCCGTCCACCGGGAACGGGCGGTCACGTCCGTCTCCCTCCCGGTTTCCCGGACGGGGCGAGGCCGGGGGCGAAGGGCCGTCAGTGGCGTTCTCGGCTCAGGAGCCGGGGCAGAACTCCGCCTCCAGCTCGGCGGTGAACAGGTCGATCGGCCCGCTGCCGCCGTTCAGCCAGTCCCCGTTGACGTTGGTGGAGAGCAGGTGGCGGCCGTCCCGGCTGCCGAAGGTGTAGGTCCACGAGCCGTTGATGGCGCCGCCCATGCCCCAGACGGTGGTGCAGGGCAGGTCGACGGAGCTGACGCCCAGGCCGTAGGCGGTGCCCTTGATCCACTTGTCCGCCGGCGTCCGGACCATCGTGAACATCTCCTGTTGCTGGGCCGGCGGCAGCAGTCGTCCGCCCAGCAGGGCGGCGAAGAAGGAGTCGAGGTCGCCCGTGGTGGAGATCATGTCGCCGGACGCCCAGCCCCAGGACGGGCTCAGCTCGGTCACGTCGTGGTCCGGGGTGTCGGGGTCGGTGTATCCGAGGTGGGAGTACTCCCGCCCGTGCGGACCGTGGATGGTGACGTCGTCGGAGGCGGGCTCGTAGGTGCCGGTGAGGCCGAGCGGAGCCGTGATGCGCCGGCGGATCTGCTGGGACAGGGCGCTGCCGGTGGCCCGTTCGACGATCATCCCGGCGAGGACGTAGTTGGTGTCGGAGTACGTCCAGCCGGTGCCGGGGGCGAAGTCGGGCTGGTGGGCGCGGGCGATGCCGACGAGCCCCTCGGGGGTGAAGTCGTCGAAGCGGTGCCGCAGGAAGGGCTCGTAGCGGAACTCCTTCCCGATCTCGTCGTCCGTCGCGAAGTTGGGGACCCCGCTGGTGTGGTTGAGCAGCTGACGGACGGTGATCCGGTCGGGCCGGTAGCCGGGGGCGTCGAGGACGCCGGGCAGCCAGTGCTCCACGCTGTCGTCCAGGCTCAGCCGGCCCTCGGCGGCGAGCTGGAGCACGACGGTGGAGACGAAGGTCTTGGTGGTGCTGCCGATCCGGAACCGGTCCTGCTCCTGGCGGGGCCGCCCGGTGGTGAGGTCGGCGACGCCCGCCTCGCCGAACCAGCGATGGCGGCCGTCCCGAACCTCGGCGACGGCGCCGGGGAGTCCACCGGTCGCCACGCCCCGGTCGAGCACCGCCTGCACGGCAGGGTGGCGCTCCCGCTGCCCGGCCCGCCCGGTCTGCCCGCTCTGCCCGGCGGCCTGGTCGGCGAACACCGGCGCGGCGGTGGAGACGGTGGCCGCGAGCACGGCCCCGGTGAGCAGGGCGGTGACGGCGGCGCGGGTCGTGGTCCTCATGGTGTGCTCCCCCTCGACGGTGTTTCCCGTGGACGGAGAGAACGCTCCCGCTGATTCACAGGACCGTCAACATCAACTCCATGGCTCATTCCGCATCACCAAAGCTCAGTTTGCTCGTTTCCTTGCAATGGGACTGCCGGTGAAAGCAACACCTCCGCGCTCCCATTGCAACAAGGCGGGCGTCGGACGGATACTCTCCTGACGATCGCGAGGACGCCCGCGCGAGGAACCCGACAGGACGAGGGGAAGTGGACGGATGCCAGGAGGCCGACTGACCCTGCGGGACCGCCGCCGGATCGCCACCGGCCTGGCCGAGGGGCTCGGCTACGGCGAGATCGCCCGCGGCCTCGGCCGGCCGACCTCGACCGTCACCCGGGAGATCGCCCGCAACGGCGGCCCGTCCGGCTACCAGGCCGAGCGCGCCCAGCGCGCGACCGCCCAGCGCTCCCGCCGCAGCCGTACCGCGCCCGCCGCCCCGCGCCCGACCGCCCCGGCCGCCCCCGGCGGCGTCGACCGGGACCCGGCCGCCGTCGGCGCGTTCGCCGACCGGCTGGCCGAGTTGCTGGTGCACGTCGGCATGCCCCGGATGGCGGCCCGGGTGCTCGGCTGCCTCTACGTCACCGACGAGGGCAGCCTGACCTCCGGCGACCTGGTGCGGCGGCTGCGGGTGAGCCCGGCCGCCGTCTCCAAAGCGATCGGCTACCTGGAGGGGCAGGCGCTGGTCCGCCGGGAGCGCGACGACCGGCAACGTCGCGAGCGCTACGTCATCGACGGCGACATCTGGTACCGCGCGCTGCTGGCCAGCGCCGAACGCAACACGATGCTCGCCGGGATCACCCGCCACGGCGCCGAGTTGCTCGGACCCGCCACCCCCGCGGGCGCCCGGATGGACGACGCGTCCGCGCTGCTGGACCGGATCGGCCAGGACATCGTGCGGTCCGTCCGCCAGTGGTACGAGGAGCGCGGCCCGCTCCCGTCCTGACCGCCCGACGACCCGAGCCCCTGCTGGCCGCCGATCGGCAAGCGGGGTCCGATCGCGCTCGGCACCGCGCCGAGCAGTGGCCCGGCGTGTGGCCCCCGGACACGACGTCCCGGGGAAGGCCTGGGCGCTCCGCTCGCGCGCTCGCTTCTCGATCTCGCCGTCACGGACCGGCACCGTTCCCGGCTCCGGTGACGGCCGCGGGCGGGTGGGCTGTCGCCCGGGTGGTTGCCCGGGCCCTTGGCGGCGGCGGTCAGCGGCCCGCCAGGTGGCGGGAGGTGCGTTCGACGTCCTGGAGCTGGGCGGTGGTCAGACGTCGGGCTTCCCAGATGACGGCAGCCACGTCCGCGGCCCGGGAATGGAGCGGTGGCAGGTCGTCGGATAGAGGGACGCCGCCGAGCGCGGCCAGGTCGGCGGCGGGAACGCCGAGAACACCGGCGAAGCCGGCCACCAGTTCGGGGGTCGCTTCGACGGCGCCGCGGCCCACCCCGCCGATGGTGGACGGAGACAGGTAGACCCGCCCGTCGGTGACCGCGTACAGCGCCTTCGCCGTGCTTGACCAGGTGAGGTTCCGGCCGTGCGCGAGCGCCAGGAGCACCGCGCCGAAGCCCGGCTCGTACCGGTGGTACGGCCGGTCGATCCCACCTCGCCCCTCGCGCGACACCGGGGGCTGCGCCCGGATCGCGTCCAGCAGCGGTCGCCGGTTCCCAGCGGGCATGACCATCGCGTTGTGGACGACAGCGCTGATCGACCAGTTCGGATTGCGGGTGACCGGCGTCAGGTCGTCAGGCACCGGCTGTCCGGAGAGGACGAACAGATCGGCGGCGTGCAGACCGAGGACCGGTCCGAGGTCCCTGAGTAGCCGTCCGGTCGGCCCCTGCCCGGCGAGTACAGCCCGCAGCTGCGCCGGGTCGGCGCCCGCCGCCGCGGAGAGCGCGGCGGAGTCGAGTGCCCGATGGTTCATCAGGCACGCCAGCAGCGCGTCGAAGCCCAGTACCCCAGCCATCGCGCCAGCCTACTGATCCTGGCCGTGCCGGGGCCGGGTGGGCGTATCGCACCCGCCGTCCGCCGCCGCCCGTTCGCCCACCCGCCCTGGCTGCTGTCCGGAGCGCGGCCCCGCCCCCCGGCGCCGTGGTCGTGGTCGCGTCGTGCCGGTGCACTTCGGCGTTGCCGGGGAATCGGAGGTCGCCGGATGATCGCTGTGCGGGCCGGCGTCGTCGTCTCGGCCGGTGCCGGGCCGCCGTCCGGGCCGGGCTGCCCCGTGGCCCGGCTCCCGGATCCTGATCAGTCCAGGTGCGCGCGGACCAGGCCCCCACGACCTGGCCGAAGCCGGCAGGGCGGGTGGGTTCTCTGGTCAGCCGACCCGGGGCCTCCCACTGACCAGACGGGTGTCCGGGGCGAACCACAACCACACCCGGTCCGGCTGGAAGTCGCACGGGACGTCGTCACCCATCGGCACGGGCTGAACGTGCAGGTCCGGGTTCTCCGCCTCGATCACGGTCCTGGCCTCGTCGACGTCGGTGCCGACGAGGTGGGGCCAGGAACGCAGGGAAGCGAAGTCGAAGTCGTCGTCCGTCATGACCGGCACCATGCCCACCTCTCGGCTGGATGACGCGCCGGGATCAGGGCGATTCCTGATGGCGAAGGCGGCGAGTGTGCGCCGCATCGTGGTGCTCTCCTCCAGCGCGGTGTCCACCGGCTCAAGAGCAAGCAGCGCCGCCGCTGACCAGACGGCCGGGCCGGGCGGCAGCGGCCGGAACCGGCACGGCTGGAGCGGACAGGAGTACTGAGTGAACTCCCGGCCGTGCGGCATGCCCGTCGCCGGTGACCGGGGGCAGCCGGCATGGGCGACGGTGCTCGCGGCGAACCGGCGCCGGCAAAGCAGGCCCCTCAGCGCCGCAGGCTGCGCCCGCCTCCCGCTGTGAGGAGCGGGTTCCGGTGCTGGACCGAAGCGTGGTCGCCCAGGGCGGCCGGCCGTTCCTCCCTCCCGGCTGGGTGGGCGCTCAGGCCTCCGCGCCCAGCGACGCGGGGGCCGTGGTGGTGCCGATCGACGTCCCGCCCGGCCGGTACCCCGTGTACCTGGAGGTCGTCGCCGACGCCGATCCGGCCAAGCGAGCGGCGTACGACCTGCCCGCCTCGTGGGTGTCCATAGCGGTCGTTCCCCTGGCCGCCCCCGAGGTGATCGCCGAGTCCTTGACCGCCGGACGGCTGGACGACCCGATCGAGGACTACCAGCCGCTCGGCCCACTCGGCGCGATCTGGAGCGATGACGGGCCGTCGCGGATCGGGTGGGACCGTGCCTTCGCCGCGCGCGCCGCGACGCAGCTGGCGGCCGGGGCGCGGGCCGGACGGGTGCCCAACGTCGTCGAGGTGCCGGCGGATTCGGGCGACGGGGCGAAGTGCGTCGCCTTCCACGTCAGCTCCTCCGCCGGGTGCGGCGCGGCCGCCGCCATCCGTGATGCGACGGGGGCCCTGGTCTGCCTGGTCCTCAGCAACTCCGCCTAGGCGTCGCGGATCGGGGCCCGCCGGCGCAGGCGGGGCAGCAGGAGCGGGTCCTCGGAGCGGGCGAGGGCGGCGGTGTGCCGGCAGAGGACGGTCGGCTCCGGGGGAGGGGCCGGAGACGGGGTGGCGGGTGGCCGATGAGGGGCCGGTGGGGCCAATGTCCTGGCGGCTCCACCGGCCGGACGACCCGCTCACCCTGGGCGTAGCCGTCGCCCGGGCCGCCCGTGCCGGTTCCCACCGGCGGCCTCGTCGACCGCCCCGGCGTCAGAGGCGGCGGACGAGCGTGCCGGGCGGGAGCACGTCGATGTTCAGCAGTTCCCCGGAACCGAAGACGACGACCTCCTCCAGACCAGGCAGATCGCGAAGTGGGGCGAGGTCGGTCTGCCACCCGGCCGAGAGCGTCAGCCGGCGCAGGTTCGGCGTGGCCACGGGCAGATCACCGAGGATCTTCAGCGCGACGAGCCTGCCGATGTCCAGGAAGTCCACCTTCGGCAGGACGGGCAGATAGGGGTGATCCGAGCAGTACAGGGAGAGCTGGACGAGCTCCGGCAACTCGGCGAGCTCGTCCAGCGGCTGGATTCCCCGGTACTCCAGGGTCACGGCCCGCAACCCGGACCACCGGCTGATCCCGGTGATCGAGGTGGCCTGGAGCGAGTCAGCCAGGAGGTTCAGCGTGACCAGATCGTCGGGCGCCGGGAACGTGCGCAGGCTCGCGCAGCGCAGCGGTTGCCCCAGGGTCAGGTGGCGCAGGCCCGGAAGCGCGGCGAGCGGCTCGTACCCGCCGAGGGGAGCAGCACGGGTCCCCGAGCCCCGTTGGTCCGCGGCTCCGGAGGAGAGCAGATCGCCACTGATCGCGCAGGCCGTCAGGCTCAGGTCGGTGATCTCGGGATAGTCACGGAGGAAGCCCAGGTCGTCCAGGTGGCTTCCACTGATCGAGAGGGCCCGGCAGGTGCCCAGACGCCCGGAGGCGATCAGATCGTCCTGCTTGAAGGGGCCGACGAACTGGATCCGCGGGAAGTCGCCGATCTCGCGCAGGGCCGTGAAGTGTTCGGGCGTGCTGATCACGACCGAGCCGTCCCCCGGACCGTACGCGAGGACTTCCCGCGCGAACTCGGCGGCGTCGATCCGGGAATCGGCCCAGGCGTGGCCGAGCGCGGTCCACATCATCTCTCCCCTGAGCGAGCGGAACCGCTTCAGGTAGGGCAGGGACTGCTCCCCGCCGGCCCGTACCGCGGTCTGGACGACGAACGCCCGCTCTTCGTCGTCCAGCTCCTCCGGGCCGGGCAGCAGGTCAAGCACCAACGGTCCGCAGGCGGCCAGCCGGTCGACGTCGTGCGACGACCGGGGCGGCAGCAGACGCCGTAGCCGCTCCTCCACCTCCTCCCGCACCGCCGGATCCAGCACGGTGACCTGGTCCAGGCAGGCCGCGGCCAGCAGGTGGAGCCGGGTACCGTGCTCGGCACTGCCGTCTCCCAGCCCGATCAGCATCCGCAGCACGCGCGCCGCCTCGTCAGGACGGGCGTGCGCCACGGCCATGCGCAGCACGTCCTCCCACTGGGGATCGCTCGCGTGTTCCTTCAGCACACCGAAGTCGAGACTAGCGACCGCCGCCTTGGCCCCCAGGAAGTCCTCGAACGTCCGGTGGATGAAATCCACGGTCTCGGCGGTCGGCTGGCGCAGCAGCCCGCTGCGGGCGATGAGGTGGGCGAGCACCTGCCGGGCATCCCCCTGGGCGCGGACCTCGGGCATGGCCGGGAGCGCGGCGCCGATGGGGTGGGCGGCGTCGTTCAGTTCGGCCTCGGCCAGGCCGTTGCGGATCATCCAGTACGCCAGCCGCTGCAGCAACTCGGTGGTCTGGTCCTCGTCGAGCACGATCCCCTCGGGCGCCTGGATGTCGCGCTCGTCGTCGCGGCGGATCATCAGCATGGACAGCGCGGCGCTGTAGAGCGCCTTCCGGCCCCGGGGCAGGTGCCCGCGCCGGTCACGGTGCAGCGCGCAGACGAGCGCGCAGAGCAGGGGAGTGGTGGTGAGCTGGGCCAGGTCGCGCTGCGCCCTGATCGTGTCCCCGAGCTGGTGCTCAAGCTGGGTCAGCCGCTCGATCTCCGGGAGGTCGTCGGTCTCGGCCCGGGCGGCGTCGTGCCAGCGCCGGACGAAGACGGCGACATCGCGTCGGCCCATCGGGCGGACCGTCAGCTCGGCGAAACGGTTGGCGACCAGGGCTCCTTCGGGGAGGACGGTCGGCCGCGTGGTGACGGCCGTGAAGCAGGAGGGATAGGCGGCCAGCAGCCCGCTCAGCCAGTCGAAGGTGCGGGCCCGGTCCCGTTGCGGCACCTCGTCCAGTCCGTCCAGCAGCAGCATCCCGCGCCCCTCCACCAGCAGCCGGTCCGCCCAGTTCGGGGGCTGGGCGGCCGCCAGCGGACACCCGATGCTCCGCAGTAGCTCACCGGCCGTCGGGAACGCCGCGGCGCGCACCAGCCGACGCAGCGGTAGCAGGAAGGGCACCGTGCCGCTCAACGACGAGAGCTCGTCCGGGAGCCGGTCCTGCGCCGTGACCACCGCGAGCCACTGCAACAACGTGGTCTTGCCGCTCCCCGCCTGACCGCGCACCAGGATCCGCTCCTTGCCCGCCAGCGCCCGCTCGGCCCGCTGCACCTGGTGGACCTGCTGCTCCTCCGGTGAGCGCGGTGCGGAGGAGGCGAGTTCGAGACTGAGGTAGGCGGTGTCGAGCGGCCAGCGGGCCCGCTCCGGGCGGCTGAGGTCGAGTCCGATGATGTCCAGATGGCTGTGCCGCTTGACCAGGTACTCGCAGTAGCGCCGTTCGAACTCCCCGCGCGCCACGGTGGCGGGGGTGGGCCCCGCCGCCCGCCGGCGCAGGTCGAGCAGCGGTCCGGGCTCGGCGCGCAGCGCGGTGGCGAGCGACACCACCGTCCGCTCCGAGGGCAGCCTCGAACCGTTCAGCGCCTGGCTCACCGTCGTCCGCCCCAGGCCGGCCTTCCGAACGAGCTGGTCCACGGTGAGCCGCCGCCGGACCATCAATTCCCGCAATGTGCTGGCGAGTTCCTGCATGGCGTTCATCTTCGTTCAGGCGAACGGCGCGGAACGCGGATTCGGCCAGATTGGCTCCCGTCCGCCCGATCCAGCCGAACGGAGAGACCCGTGCCGAACCAGTTCGCTCCCTGCCTGTCCTCCCTCTTCCACCTCTCCTCCCTGCCCTGCCTGCTGCTCCTGTCCGTCCTGCTGGGCGTCGTCCTGCCCGCCGTCTGGTCCCGCCGTCCGGCCCGCCGGGCGGCCGCTCGCGAGGTGCTTCGACTCCTGTTGGACGCGCTGCGCCGCACGCGGTCACGCTAGCCCCCGGCAGCGGGCCCACCGGCCTGGACGGCCGGGTGGCCCTGTCGGAGGGCCGGCCTTCGTCAGCGACAACCGGTGGTCCTTGGGCAGCGTGGCCGGACAGCCCTCAACGAGCCTGATGGTGTGGCGCTCGCGGAAGGCCGGCAGGTCCGGCCGGACCCGCACGATCTGCCCGGTACTCGGCTCAGGAACGGGGAGCCCTTCACCGCCCGACCTCGTCCTGTCCTTCGCGGCCCGCGACCACTCCCCGGTGCTCCACGCCTTCCTCGACACCATCCGGAAGAACTGCCCCGACGTGGGTGCCGCGCTCGACGACCGGCTCCGACCCCACACGTGATTCGGGCCGGCCGCCCCTTCGCCCGTTCGGTCGGGCGTATCCCCCCGGTATGACGCCGGTTCACGGCCGTGTCCGCGCTGGGCCGCCGCGCCAGTCATCCTACCCGAGGACCGGCCTCGGGCGGCGGGGTGTAGCCGCGGGTGCGGACGAGGTCGTGGGCGAGGCGGGTGAAGGCGCGGGTGGCGGCGCTCTGGTAGGCGTTCTCGCGGTGCAGGAGGGCGACGGTGCGGGTGGGCAGGGGCGGGTCGAGGGGGACGGGGGCGAGGTGGGGGTGGTCGTGGGTGACGGCGTCGGGCAGGACGGTGGCCAGGTCGGTGCGCCGGACGATTTCGGTGAGGGCCTGGATGGAGTTGGCCTCGACCGTGATGCGTGGGGTGGCCCGGTGGCGGGCGAAGTAGGCGTCGATGTGGCCGCGTGTGGCGAAGTCGCCGCTGAGCAGGGCGAGTTGTCGGCCGTCGAGGGCGTGGACCGGTAGGGGCTCCGGCGTCGCCCGGGCGCGGGGGGCGGCGGTGACGAGGCTGAGGGACTCGGTGAACAGCGCGGTGGCGGTGATGCCGGGCGGGTGGGCGCCGGCGAAGGCGATACCGCAGTCGAGGTCGTCCGCGAGTAGCGCCGCTTCGATGCGGTCCTGGGTCGCCTCGGTCAGGGCGAGGCTGACGCCGGGGTGGCGGGTGTGGACTTCGGCGGTGAGCGGGCCGACCAGGTAGGCGGTGAAGGTGGGGGTGACGCCCAGGCGCAGGTGGCCGCGGGAGAGGTCCCGGACGTCGTGCACGGCCCGTTCGGCGGAGGCCAGGTCGCGCAGCGCCCGCCGGGCGTGGTCGGTGTAGACGGCGCCGGCGTCGGTGAGCCGAACGGCGCGGCCGGTGCGGTCCAGCAGCTGCGCTCCCACCATCCGTTCCAGCTGCTTGATCTGCTGGGAGAGCGTGGGCTGGGAGATGTGCAGTTCCTCGGCGGCGCGGGTGAAGTTGCCGTGTTCGGCCACGGCGAGCAGATAGCGCAGGTGACGCAGTTCGAGAGCGGCCATGGAACCACTATAGATGCCATCAATAGATCTCATTTCCAACAGCTCTTGGACGCTATAGACGCAGGTCGTGCATGGTGGATCTCACCAGCCCACAGGGGCCGATCACCACCCGAAGGGAGTGACCATGCAGGACCTCATCGAGGGCGTCGCCCGTTTCCGGCGGGACGTCTTCCCGGCCAAGGCGGAGCTCTTCGACCACCTGGCCACGCATCACTCGCCGCACACGCTGTTCATCAGCTGTTCCGACGCCCGTGTCGTGCCCGAACTGATCACCGGAGCGGAGCCGGGTGACCTCTTCGTCATCCGCACGGCCGGCAATCTGGTGCCCGCCTACACCCCCGGGGCCGACGGGGTCACGGCGAGCATCGAGTACGCGGTGGCTGCGCTGGGGGTGAAGGACATCGTCGTCTGCGGTCACTCCGCGTGCGGCGCGATGACCGCCCTCGCCGCGGGCCACGACCTCGGCGGCGCCCCGGCCGTCGCCTCCTGGCTGCGGCTCGCGGACGCCTCGGTGGCGCGCACCGCCGCCGGCGGTGGCGTCGCGGCCCTGGTGCGGCAGAACGTGCTCGCGCAGCTGGCGAACCTGGCCACCCACCCCTCGGTCGCCAAGGCCCTGGCGGAGGAGAAGGTCGCCCTGCACGGCTGGGTCTACGACATCCCCACCGGCCGGGTCGACGACCTCACCGCCGCCGGCGCCGTGCGCGCGGCCTGACCCGCCTGGCTCCGGGGCTCCCGCCCGGCTCCGGGCTCCCGCCCCGCGCGTCAGCCCGCCGGGCCCCGTGTCCACCCCCCCAACCCGCCGCTCCACCCTCCCCGTGAAGCGGCACACCCGAGAGAAAAGGACTCAATGATCATGGTGCACGCACAGTGCGAGCAGACCGCCCGTGAGGCCCTGGCCGCCAAGGCCGTGGCGGCCAAGACCGCCAAGGACCTGACCTGGAAGCAGATCGCGCAGGCCTCGGGCCTGTCGGTGGCCTTCACCACCGCCGCCGTCCTCGGCCAGCACCCCCTGCCGGAGGAGTCGGCCAAGGCCGTGGCCGAACTGCTCGGCCTGGACGACGACGCGGCGCTGCTGCTCCAGACCATCCCGGTGCGCGGCTCGATGCCGAACCGGATCCCGACCGACCCGACCATGTACCGCTTCTACGAGATGCTCCAGGTCTACGGCACCACCCTCAAGGCCCTGGTCCACGAGGAGTTCGGTGACGGCATCATCTCCGCGATCAACTTCAAGCTGGACGTGAAGAAGGTCGCCGACCCCGAGGGCGGCGAGCGCGCCGTCATCACCCTGGACGGCAAGTACCTGCCGACCAAGCCCTTCTGACCGGCGCCGATACGGCGTCGCACGGCACGGCGACGGGGCGGGGCCGGAAAACAGCCCTCCGGCCTCGCCCCGCCCCGCCCGTTCCCCGACCCCCGCGAAGCCGCCCGCCGGCGGCCCGTCCCACCAACTCCGGAGGACCTCCATGGACTTCGTCCAGCGCACCATCGACATCGCCCGGCAGAACGTCGCCGAGGGCGGCCGCCCGTTCGCGACCGTCATCGTCAAGGACGGCGAGATCATTGCCGAGAGCCCCAACAAGGTCGCCCAGACGAACGACCCCACCGCGCACGCGGAGATCCTCGCCATCCGCGAGGCCTGCACCAAGCTCGGCACCGAGCACCTGAGCGGCACCACCATCTACGTCCTCGCCCATCCCTGCCCGATGTGCCTGGGGTCGCTGTACTACTGCTCGCCGGACGAGGTCGTCTTCCTCACCACCCGCGACGCCTACGAGCCCCACTACGTCGACGACCGCAAGTACTTCGAACTGAACAGCTTCTACGACGAGTTCGCCAAGCCCTGGCAGGAGCGCCGTCTGCCGATGCGCCACGAGGCACGCGAGGACGCCGTCGAGGTGTACCGGTTCTGGCAGGAGCGCAACGGCGGCGAGCGCCGAGTCGCCGGTGCCCCCACCGCCTGAGCCTGCCGTACCCGGCGTGACCGAGGAGGCGGCCCTCACCCGGGCCCGGGTGAGGGCCGGTTCCTGAGCGCCCGCCCGGTGACAAGCGCGAACCCGGAGAGGACGCCGAGCGGACCGTGGCTCGCCGGATCCGCGAGGAACCCGGCGCCGGGCCCCGGCCGCACACCTTCCCCACCTCCCCCCGGACCGGTCCGCCGCCGCAGGTCTCATCCGTTCCCCCACCTCACCCCCAACCCGTCCCTCCCCAAGGTGGTGCCGTGTCCCAGCCGCCCCCGAGGCAGCGCCTGCTGGCCCTTGCCGTGTGCTGCTCAGCCCTGTTCCTCGCCAGCCTCGACAACACGGCCGTGAACACCGCGCTGCCGGCCATCCGGCACGACTTCGGCGCCTCCACCGCCGCACTGCAGTGGACCGTCGACGCCTACCTCGTCGTCCTCTCCTCCCTGCTGCTGCTCGCCGGTTCGACCGGGGACCGCATAGGCCGCCGCCGCGTCTTCCGTGCCGGGCTCGCCCTGTTCACCACCGCCTCCCTGCTGTGCTCCCTGGCCCCCACCCTCGGCTGGCTGATCGCCTTCCGCGCCCTCCAGGCCGTGGGCGGCTGCATGCTCACTCCCGTGGCCATGGCCATCATCACCGACGTCTTCACGGACCGCCGCGAACGCGCCCGCGCCATCGGCGTCTGGAGTGCGGTCCAGGGCATCACCATGGCTGTCGGCCCCGTGCTCGGGGGGCTCCTGGTCGACACCACCGGATGGCGCTGGATCTTCCTGATCAACCTGCCCGTCGGCCTCCTCGCGCTGGCCCTGACCGGCCGGGTGCCCGAGTCCCGCGCCCCGCGGCCCCGCCGCCCGGACCCGGTCGGCCAAACGCTGGTCGTCGTCCTGCTCACCGCGACCGTCTACGCGATCATCCAGGGGCCGGTCACCGGCTGGACCTCCGCCCCGGTCCTGGCCTGCGCGCTCACCGCCGTCGTGGCACTGCCCGCACTGATCACCGCCGAGCTCACCCGGCGCGAGCCGCTGATCGAACTGCGTTTCTTCCGCCGGCCCCTGTTCACCGTGTCCGCCCTCAGCGCCGTGTGCGCCTTCGCCGCCCTGAGCGGCTTCCTCTTCCTCACCGCCCTCGACCTCCAGGGCGCCCGCGGCCTGTCCGCCTGGCAGGCCGGCCTCCGCCTGCTGCCCATGGCCGCCATGACCATCGCCTGTCCGCCCCTGGCCGGGCGCCTCACCGCCACCCGCGGCCCCCGCCTGCCCCTGATGCTCTCGGGCACCGCCACCGCCCTCGCCGGACTCCTCGCCCTCCTCGGAGCCCAGCGGCACCCCCCGCTGCTGGCGGCCTGCTACCTCCTCGTCGGCATCGGCTTCGGACTCGTCAACGTCCCCATCACCCACACCGCCGTCTCCGGCATGCCCCTCGCCCAGGCCGGCGTGGCCTCCGCCATCACCACCACCAGCCGCCAGATCGGCAGCGCCCTCGGTGTCGCCGTCACCGGCGCCACCCTCCCCGCCGTCGGCTCCACCGCCGCCGCGTTCGACCACGCGAGCCGCCCAGCCTGGTGGATCATCACCGGCTGCGGCCTCACCATCGCCGCCCTGGCCGCTTCCACGCGCTACCAGGCGCGCCGCAGCGCCCCACCCGGCACGGCACCGACGAGGACCGGCCGGCACCGCCGGCAGACTTCGCGGGCAGGGGCGTGACCCGTACGGTCCCCGTGGGCAGCGCCCCGCCCGCATGGGCCCCGCCCACACCCCGCGCCCCCGCAGGCCTGGATGGGCGGCGCAGGCACCGCGGGCAGGGCAGTCCAGCCGCTTTGGGGCCACGGCGGGGAGGCGAGGAGCGGGGACGGGTGAGAACGGAGGGCTTCGCTGTTCCCTCCGACTGCGCCGTCCCCGCCGCCCCAGGCCTCGGCGCCCCCGATCCCCTTTTCCGATCGCACGGCCTATATGAGCGCAACACCATGAACCCGGATTACGACGGACCTCGACGGACTCCGACTGGGGCACGACCCCACCGACGGTGGAACCGTGATCTCACCATGTTGCCCTGCACGACAGAGCCATCCGGGGATACCGGTGACGCTCTGCTCGAACGAGTGTGCGTTATGGTGACGACTGGCCACGAGACCTTGGGGGGTGCCGATGGCTAACACTGGCCTGGTTCACCAGGTACGGATGATGCGGGCGGGGGCAGGGGATCCGGCCGTGATGCTGGCGCAGTTCCGGCTGAGTGCGGTGTTGGTGCCGCTGTGGGGCGATGAGGCGGTGTGGACGGCGGACGAGGGAGGTCTGCGGTGGATCTTCGTGTTCTCGTCCGAGGAGGAACTGGCGGCGTTCGTCAGGTCGAAGGGGCTCCCGCTGGACGGCTTCCCGTACATGACGGTGCTGGGGAGCCGGCTGCTGGATGTGGCGGTGCCGGGTCTGGGTGTGCCCGGGGGGATCGCGCTGGACGTGGAGGGGAAGCAGCCGATGCTCCTTCCTCCGGTGCGGGGGATCGTGCCGGACGAGGTGGCCCTGGACGGACCGGTGTCGACGGAGGGTGTGGGCGTTGGGTGAGGGATATCAGGCGGATCCCGAGGCGCTGAAGCTGGTGGCGGACGGCCTCAACGGGGTGATCGCCGAACTGAAGTCGATCGGCATAGCCGGGGTCGCGGAGGGCGGGCGCGGTTTCACGGAGCTGGAACTGGGAGGGATGGACGCCGGCGACTCCGGACTGTCGTCGACGTTCGGGGAATTCTGCGAACGGTGGAGCTGGGCGGTCAGATCGCTGGTGCTGAAGGGCTCGGACATGGCGGACAAGATCGGCCTGGCCGCCGGTACCTACCACGAGCAGGAACAGTACGCGAACGGGCTGATGAAGGACGTCGTGGCCGGCGCGATGGGCAATCCCCATCTGACCGAGGAGCAGATCGAGCACGAGTCGTGGTCGCAGGTGTGGGGCGACAACCCGATCAACGACATCATGCACCCGGACTACTCCGGCAAGTCCTTCGACAAGGCCGGTGAGGACATCAAGCAGCAGTGGCAGAAGGCGGCCCAGGACGCGATTCAGAAACCCGGCGTCGTCAACATGACGCTGAACGCGACGGTCGGCCCCGTCCCGCCGGCCCCGGAGAAGTGACGGCATGGGGTTCCTCGGAGACGCTGCGGACTTCATCGACGATGTCATCGACAGCGGGACGAAGTCCATCGCCAAGGGTGTGCAAGAGGGCGGGCACCTGGCCGGGAAGGCGCTCGACAAGGCAGGCCTGCACAGTGCCGGACAGACCGTCAGCAGCTGGGGCGACGACATCGCGGACGAGGCCGGTCTCAAGGTCGCCGAACGCAACCTCGATCAGAGTGACGACCCGAAGGAACTGCTACACGGCGACGCCAAACGACTGAACGAGGTCGCCGGCCACCTGCAGAAGTTCCACGACGCGTTCGACAAGGCCGGCCAGGGCCTGACCCGTCTGGACACCAGTCACTGGACCGGAGAGGCAGCCGAAGCCTTCCGCCGGGACTTCGACCCCCAGCCCAAGCAGTGGCTGACGGCGGCGGATTCCTTCGGGAAGGCCGGCACCGCCCTGGCCACCTACGCCCACACCGTCGGCTGGGCACAGGACCAGGCCAAGGACGCGGTCAGGATCTGGAAGGAGGCGCAGAAGAAGACCGACGCCGCCGTCAAGACCTTCATGGCCGACACGATGACCTACGACATGCGGCTGAAGGAGTACAACGCGACACCGGCCGACCAGCGTGCGGGGGGCCCGCCGGCCGACCCGGGCACGTTCACACCCCCTGCGGAGGCGGTCGCCCAGTTCAAGGAGGCCGAGGACAAGCTCAACGCCGCGCGCACCCAGCGCGACTCCGCCGCCCGCACGGCACTCGCGGCCATCAAGGCGCTCGTGGAGTGCGCCCCCGCGATGCCGAGCCGGACGGAGATCCTCAAGGCCGACCTGATGGACACCGTCACGTCCGTCCCGCAGCTCGGCCTCCACTTCGGCGGCGGCCTCGTGAAGAGCGTCGTCGACCTGAACAAGCTCCTGCGCAGCGTGAACCCGCTCGACCCCTACAACCTCACGCACCCCGCCGAGTACGCCACGGGCCTCTCCGGCCTCGTAGCCGGCCTGGGCACGGCTGCCAACAACCCGGCCGAGGCCGTCAAGGGCCTCGTCGGCAGCGGCTGGGGCTCCGACCCCGCCGAAGCCGCCGGCAAACTCGTCGGCAACCTGCTCCTCGCTCCCGAGACCGGGGGCAGCAGTGTCGCCGCCTCCGTCGCCGAACGCGAAGCCGTCGCCGTAGCCGAAAACGCGGCCAAGAACGCTGCTAAGGAAGCCGCCGAAAACGCTGCCAAGGAAGCGGCCAAGAATGCTGCGAAGGAAGCCGCCGAGAAGGCCGTCAAGGACGCATCGGAGAAGGCCGCCGAGTCGGCTAAACCGACAGTTACAGGACTGACCCACTCAACCAGCTTGCAGGAAGCGGCCGATACGGCAAGCGGTGCCAAAAACTTGCCGTCACAGAAGGTTCCGCACCCAGTGCAGCCAGAACCGAGCCCTTTGCCGAATCCGCCCCCGAATTCCGATTTTGTAACGGGGCCAGTCAAACCCGCAGAAGCGCATCCGTCGGTTAAACCGACCACGGAATCCGATGCTGCTCAGGTCAATGCAAAATCGACAGAAGCGCCGAATTACGGCCATGCCGCGGACCACGCGGATGCCGGAAGTGGCGTCAGCTCTCATGGCAATCAGGATGTCGGTCACGCTCCCTCGCCAGTGGAATCCACTGGCGGCGAGGTCTCCGCGGCCAAGGACATCCATGGCGCAGACGTTCCCGGCGGCGGACCGCACATGTCCTCGGAGGAATTCAGCCGACTGACGCCGGAAGACCAGATGAAGGTTGCCTGGTCTGAGGCCTCGCAGGGGGCAAAGACTTTTAAGGATAACTTTGAAGCCGGGAAATATGGCGCCGATTACTGGAATCAATACGCCACAAGTCTCCCCGAATCGCAGAGAGATGCGCTGTGGTCCTACACGGGGCCTGGGTACAGGGCTATAAATGGCTATCTTCGATCCGGTGGCGAGGTTGCTCAAGACATTTTGGACAAGATTGCAGAAATTGATGCCGCGCTGGCGGGGCGCCCCCTGCCAGAGTCCGTGATGGTAAGTCGAGGGACTGACCTCTATCACATCCCTATGAGTCCATCCCAGATGACGGGGCACGTCTTCACCGAGGATTCCTTTACCTCGGCCTCGCTAGGTGAGACTCCCTTCACCAGCGGCCAGGCCATGCTACATTTGAAGGTGCCTGCAGGCACGGACGGATTGTGGGTCGAGAAGGTCTCGCAATACGGTAGTGACGAGCAGGAAATTCTATTGGGGCGTGGCATGAAATGGCGCTGCGATCGTGTCGTCGTGCCGGACGAAGGGCCATATCAGATCTATGGCGAAGTCCTGCCGTAAGGGGAGAGGTATTTAATGAGTGACGCCATGAAGAACCCGCGGCTTGGCGAGGACCTGCAGTTGCGAGTTCTGGAGGATGGTCGAGTCGACTATCGATACTCGACAGACAAGCCAGTTGAGTATGTCGCTGTCGCAGATGATCACGGTCGCGTACTTGGCTATCTCTGGACATGTGACGCCGATGACGCGGCTGGCTGGGTGGAAAGCCGCGCGGCCGGCCGCGCGGCGGCCCAGGCTGCCGGGTACTGGGTTATGAAGCTGCGAGACGCGAAGTCCCGGGCATTGCCTCCCTCGCAGGCTCTGGCCGATTTGTCCGCCGATGCCGGCATCGAACGGTCGGGGAAGATCGTTCCTGGCTCGCAGGCCAAAGCAGAAAGCGTTGAAGGATTGCGGGAGAAGGCTGGCGAAGGGTGGGCACCACCGACACCGTCGGAGCAGACCCGCGGCCGTGGCCGCTGAGTTTCACAAGGGGGGGTTATTGGCCGAGGTCGCCTAAGCGCCTGTTTGCAAGCTTCCGGGCAGTGTTTCGCCAGGTCAGGAATCGAACAGGGCTGGGTTCACTGGGCTGAGGTCGGGTTGCTCAGGCGGTCACACCTAGCCGCTGCCGGGGTAGTTCGGCATGGCGCACCGCGTTGGAGGCCAGGGCGATGGCCACGCCCAGGCTGGCGAAGATGCCGCAGCTGACGAACACGGGGGCGGCGCCCCAGAGTCCGATGGCGGCACCGACCAGCGGGTAGCTGAGGGGGGCGATACCGACCATGGTGAGCATGACGACGGAGGTGACCCGGCCGAGGTAGGCCGGGTTCGCTGCGGTTTGTATGAGGGCGTTGTCCAGGCTGCCGAAGACGCCCGCACACAGTCCGATGACCGCGGCCAGCACCGTGGCGAGCCAAAGGGTGGGCACCAGTGCGATCGTGGCCGCGCCCGCGCAGCCCACGAGCAGTGTCCCGGACATCATCAGGCCGGCACGCGGCAGCCAGCCTGCGATAGCGAGCAGCGCGGCGCTGGCCGCTGCTCCCGCACTGAAGCTGCTGACGATCCAGCCGTAGCCGGAGGGGCCCCAGCCGCGTTCGGCGTTGAGGAGCACCATGCCGACGTTGAGGGTGCCGATGAGCCCGAGTTCGCAGATGGCGCCGACGGCGACGAGCGGGCCGATGAGGCGGTGACGGCGGATGTAGCGCAGGCCGTCGAGCAGGTCCTGCCGCGCGGTGCCGGGCTCCGGCCGCTCGGCGTCGCTTGCCCCCAGGGAGCCGATCCGTATCGTCAGCAAGAGCGGCAGGGACAGTGCGAAGAGCAGTCCGGCGACGGTGAAGGCGGCCGTGGGTCCGCCGAGTCCTATGGCCAGGCCGCCGACCGGCGGGCCCGCGATCTGGCCGAGGCGGGTCGACAGCGAGCGCATGCCGGTGACCCGGGCCAGCTGGTCGGGGGTGGTGATCCGGGGAGGGAGGGCGCCGACAGCGGGTACGAACAGCGCGTCCACGGCACCGAAGACGAGCGCCACCGTGACCAGGATCCACAGGGCCGGCGCCGTCAGAGCGATGCCGGCGGCCACTGCCAGAATGAGGATGCAGCGCAGCGCGTCACTGCCGAGGATCACCCGGCGGGGGTCGAAGCGGTCGGCCACCACACCTCCGCCGAGCATGAGTAACGCTCGCGGTAGTGCCCCGGCGGCCATGACGAGGCCGACTTCGGTGGGACCGGCGGCCTTCTGGGCGGACCAACCCAGGGCGACGAAGTACACGCTGTCGCCGATGATGGAGACGGTGTAGGCGGTGAGCCAGCGCAGCACGTTGGCGTCGCGGTGGGCCGGTGTGGTGGCGTGTTCGGGCAGGACCGTCTGCGGAGTGGCCATGGTGGGCTCCAGTGGGTGGGAATTCGGCTGAGTCAGGGCCGGAAGGGAAAGCCGTAGACGTGCACGGACACGTGCTCGCGGTCCTCGGTGTCGCCGGCCGCCTTGGCGGCCTTGCCGCGCTCACGCCAGCGTCGGGCCAGCGCCTGAAGCTCGTCGCTCATCTCGCTGAGTTCGGACGGGGTGAGGTCGAGCAGCCACTCGGAGGTGAAGGACGCGTCGGTCCACGCCTTTCCCCAGGCGGACTTCTGGTCGAGATACGTGCGGTACTGGGTGACGCGGGTGTCGAAGATCCCTCGGGTCACCGCGCCGACGGCGGCGGCGCCCTCGGGCGTGTCCGCGAAGTCCGAGTCGCGGAAGCCCCAGCCCTCCTCGGATGCGACCTTCCACCATCGCTCGCGGCCGTCGGTGCTCTGGTCGCTCGCCTGGGTCACGAAGCCGTGCTCGGCCAGCTTGCGCAAGTGGTAGCTGACCAGCGAGGGCGTTTCGTCGACGTGCTCGGCGAGCTGAGAGGCGGTCGCGGTGCCCGCAGCGTACAGCAGCCGGTACAGCTGCATCCGCAGCGGGTTCATGAACGCCCTCAGGTGTGACAGGTCGGTGATCTGTCCAGGCCAGTGTTTCGGTCGCATGCGCCCACCGTAGATATGAAGCGAAAACTTCGCAATATTTGCTTCAGAGTTGGATGGTCCAGCAGCCAGGCGCTGTGCGCAGGAGGCTGAAAAGCTAAGCTCAGCTCAACTCATCTCGACTGCCGCTGACGAGGTCAGCGCCGATTGCCTCCAGGGGCAAAGAAGCTGGTGACCTCGGCGATCGCCTCCGCCGAGGGGCGGAAGTAGCGCCGTACGTTCTCGGGCTTCTTGTGCCGCGACTTGGCCATCAACATCGGCAGACTGGCTCGGGCCTTGCTCGGACACGTCCGGCCGTCGATGCCCCGTCAGCACGGTTCACACAATCCCCAATCCGCTGACTGGCCGGTAGCGGACGTGGGAAGGCGGGTCCGGGACGGCGGTTCGGACCGGTCTCGATGGAGGTCCCCCGGTGACCTCCGGTTCAGTCGCTCCCTCTGGGCTTCGCGGGATTCCGGCTGTCCCGAGCGGCGGGCGGACCGGCGGGTGATGTGCGCCTGGTCATCATGGTGATCGCGGGGGCGGCTGACGGTCTGCGCTCGGAAGCGCGGGGCATGGCCTACTCGCCCTGGAGCAGGCGAGCCAGCTCGCTGTCCGCGTCGACTTCGCCGGTGTCGACAGCCGTCTCGATCCAGTCCAGCGTCGCCCGCACCCGGGCAACGTTCTTGTGGACGATCGCGCGCTCGTCGTCGCCGAGCTGCCGGTCCCGCAGCCCTGGGACCACCCGGCCGGCCGCGGCAGCGAACGCGTGGCAGGCGGTGACCAGGTCCAGGGAACTCCGCCGTCGGATCGAGCCTGCGGATCGTCGGCGCGACTGGGCTGTTCTCCTCGAAGTGCTCGCGGGCCTGCCGGCCGCGCTCGACCTGGGCGTGGTTGACCTGGTGGCGTGCGGCGTCGTCGGCGGCCGCCCGGGCAACGATCGCCGGGCGCCGCAGGAAGTCCGGGGCGACCGCAGCCGCGACCTCGTCGCGGGTCAGCTCCTCCACCACCCGGACCTTGTCCTCAGGCTTGACCTGCGCGACCACCGCAGGACGCCGCAGAAGGTCACCAGTCACCGTCGCCGCGACACGCTCGTCCTGGACGAGCGTGTGGACCGCGCTGACCTTCTCCTGCGGGGTGACCGGCTCCTGGGCCTGCCTGCCGACCCGCCGATTCGCCTCGTCCGGGGTCCACCGCCCCTTGCCCGGCGGCGTGAGGATCACGGCGACCCGCTCCTCGTCATCGGGTATGGTCGCCAGGACCCGGATGGACGGTGTGGGACACCTCGGCCACCCGCCGCTCCTTCGGCCACTTCGACGACGTCCAGCGTGCTTTCCTCACCGATGAGTTGGTCACTCCTCATGGGCCGTCGTGCTGGACGGCATCTCGGCCTGGGTCACTCGCTCCGATTTTCCACCCTCCCTGTACACCGACGCGTACGCATCGCGCTACGGGGACTGAACGGACCGGCCAGCCCGTGTTGCCGGGCCCGCTGCGGCGGCTGGTGAACAACTGAGCATGCCGATGGCGGGCCGTCTCAGGATGCATCCGTCGCCGCTGCGCCCCGGTGCGTCGTCGTCCCGGCTGGTCGTCGTCCGGCCGGCCGTGGGCCCCCGGCCGCCCGTAGGGGAGTTCCTCGTGTCGGTGTGTCACGGGCGAGCAGGCCCGTCGGCGGGTAGCGGCCCCGGGTGGGCGGGGCCGCCGGCAGGGGAGGCTCCGGCGGCTTCCGCAACCTGGGACCGGTGGACCGGTGGACCGATGCCAGTCACGAGTACGCCGCGCCTCAAGCCGCAGTGGCCTCCAGGAGTGGGAGCGCGTGCGCGACCACACGGCCGAGACCGGTACCGAGGGCTACGATCTCGACCACGACGACCGACCTCCAGCGCGCGCTGCGCGCCGAGCACCACCGCCGCGACATCGCCGACCGCGTTGCCGAAGTCGCCTACCGGGCCCGCAGCAGCGCCGACCTCACCCGCCGGGACCTGGCCGGGCCCGTCGCGCAACCCCTCCTACGTTGCCCTCGACCGCGTCGGCCTCCACGACCTGGCCGACGATGGCCACCAGGCCGTCCACGCCCTCGGCCCCGCCACGCCGCGCCGGGCTATGAGCTGGCTGAAGCACACCCGCACCGGCGCCTTCGCGCTGGGCGGCACCGAGTCCGCCCGGCTTGCCGGGCCGGTTGTGGGTTGTCGGTTCTGACGGGCCGGCGGCCACCTCCACGGGGCCTCGGCGCTGACTTCCTCCGGACACCGGCCGCGTCCGCCGCCCTGCGTGGCGCTCCGCCGCCCGTGGCTGGGTGCCAATGGGTGTCGGCCTCGCGCCAGGCCGTGCGCCACTCCGGGCGGCTCTCGTGGGCGGGACGCCGCCGGCCGGCGTCGTGGCTCACTGCGGCGGGCCGGGGTTGCGCTGGCCGTACTCGCCCGGTGCGCCGGTTGAGGACGGTCTCTGGTCGGTGCCGGCGACCTGCCAGGAGCCGGGGTCGGGCCGCCGGCCGTCGGGTTCCTGGCCGGGGGCGGCGCGGGGCACCGGCTCGGGCGGCCTGGCTCGGGCGGCGCGCCGGCGGCCGCCCCAGACGAACGCCCCGATCAGGGCCGCGCCGATCAGCACGGCGGGCACGATCAGCACGAGCAACGGGGGGCCGCTGGACGTCTGTGCCAGCAGGGACGGTGTGTCGAGCACCAGGTCCTCCTCAGCAGCTGGGGAAGCCGCGCATGGCACGGCGTGGTCGTCCGGCGTCTGCCCACAACGGCCGTCTGCATGCGGCCCACCTGCTCCGACATGGCCGCGGCGTGGCCGCCAGGCCGCCCGTACCGCGAACGCCGCGCCGGACGCGCCGGGGCTCGATCGGCGGGAAGGCCGGCTCGAAGCCGGAGCGGCGGGCGCCGCCCCCCCATGCGCGGCCGCTTGGTGCGGTGCCGCCGCCCGGTACGATCTCCCGCCTGCGGGCCTGCGGGCCTGCCCGACGGCGTCGGCCGCCCGTCCCAGCACCGTGCGGTGCGCCTCCCACATCTGCCGTCCGGCGACCTGGCACGGCGCACCCACCCGGCGTACCCACCCGACCCGCTCGCCCCTCCGTCTCGCCCGCCTCGGCGAGCGGCCCGTTCACCACGTGCCGCTGCTCCCGGTCCTCGTCTCCGAGGTCCACCTCGTCCGGCGGGGAGGGCCGGACCGGAGGGCCGACTCGGAAGGCCGACCCGGAGGGCCGACCCGGAGGGCCGACCCGGAAGGCCGGACCAGGCCAAGCACCGGACCGCCGCCGACGTCCGCTGAGCACCAGCCGCAACGCCGTGGCACCCCGGCGCAGCCGGAACCGCCACCGGCTGAGGCCCGCCCCGGGGCGCTGGGGCCCTACCCGGCCGCGGCCCGCGCCAGGGCCCGCCCGGTGAGCGAGTCCGTCCGCCCGGCCAGCTCGGCCGGCGGACCGGTGAACAGCAACCGCCCGCCGTCCGTGCCGGCACCCGGACCGATGTCGATCACATGATCGGCCTGGGCGACGACGCGCAGGTTGTGCTCCACGACGACCAGGGTCGCGCCCGCGTCCACGAGGTCGGCGAAGAGCACGTCCAGCCGCTCCACGTCGCTGGGGTGCAGACCGGTCGTCGGCTCGTCGAGGACGATCCGCTCCTCGGCGAAACCGGCGGACGCGCTCAGGTGCCTGGCGAGCAGGAGGCGCTGCTTCTCACCGCCGGAAAGGGTGTCCAGCGACTGCCCGACGGCCGTGTAACCGAGCCCGACGCGATCCAGCCACCGCAACGGCCCCGCGATCCGGGGCTGGTCGGCGAAGAGCTCGGCCACCGCCCCCGCCGGCATCCGCAGCACGTCCGCGATCGTACGGCCGTCCAGCTCCGCCTTCAGGGCCGTGGGATTGAAGCGCTCGCCCCCGCACGCGTCGCAGGGCGTGGCCACGTCGTCCAGGAAGGCGAGCTCGGTGGTGATGTGGCCCTTGCCGCGGCAGGCGGGGCAGGCGCCCTTGGAGTTGAAGCTGAACCAGGCCGGTTCCAGCCCGGACGCGGCACCGAACGCCTCGC
Source organism: Kitasatospora sp. NPDC034533 (assembly GCF_055575155.1). Taxonomy (NCBI): domain Bacteria; kingdom Bacillati; phylum Actinomycetota; class Actinomycetes; order Kitasatosporales; family Streptomycetaceae; genus Kitasatospora; species Kitasatospora sp. NPDC034533. Next base: position 49,700 of record NZ_JBVITE010000029.1, on the reverse strand, counting down.
GCACCGCGTCGGCGACACCGAGGACGCTCAGCGACATCGATCGCACGCCACCGCGCAGCGGATCCTGCCCGACCACCGTGAACTCGCGGTGCTGGCGCGGGAGTTCGTTGGTGGCCAGAGAGCTCTTGCCGGAGCCCGCGACACCCGTGACGGCGGTCAGCACGCCGAGCGGGATGTCGACGTCGAAGCCGGTGAGGTTGTGGGCCCGGGCGCGCACGACCCGCACATGGCCGCGCGGCTCCCGCACCGTGCGCCGCAGCTCCAGCGGCGTGGACAGCAGCCGCCCCGTGACGGTGGCACTGCGGGCCAGCTCCCCGGGCGTCCCCTGGAACTGCACCATGCCGCCGTCCGCCCCCGCACCCGGCCCCATGTCGACCACGTGGTCGGCGACCCGGATCACCTGGGGATGGTGCTCCACCACGAGGACGGTGTTGCCCGCGTCGCGCAGCCTCAGCAGGAGCTCGTTGAGGCGCTGCACGTCGGCCGGGTGCAGGCCGGTCGACGGCTCGTCGAAGACGTACGTGATGTCGGTGAGGGCACTGCCGAGGTGCCGGACGATCTTCACCCGCTGCGCCTCGCCGCCCGAGAGGGTCGAGGACTCCCGGTCGAGCGACAGGTAGCCGAGCCCCACCGAGAGCAGCGCGTCCAGCGTGCGGCGGATGCCCTCCAGCGCCGGCGCCACGCGCGGGTCGTCCACCGTCTCCAGGAGCTCACGCAGCCGGGCCACCGACATCGCCGACCAGTCCACGATCGACCGTCCGTCGACGAGACTGGCACGGGCGGCGGCGTTCAGCCGTCCGCCGCCGCACGCGGGGCAGACCCGGTGGGTGGTGAGGCGCTCCAGCTCCTCCTGCACCAGCGGGGACATCTTGGTGGGGCGGTTCTTCACGTACACGTCGCGCATCCGGGTGATGACACCGTCGAAGCGGGCGGTCTTGGGGAAACGCGGATCGGGATTCGGCAGTTTGAGCTGGTCCGCGTAGAGGAAGAGCCGCATCTCCTCGTCCGAGTAGTCCTTCAGCGGCTTCTTCCGGTCGAACAGCCCGCAGTAGGCGAAGCGCTTCCAGCGGTAGACACCCGGCCGGAACTGGCTGAAGCGCACCGGCCCCTCGTCGATGTTGCGCTCCGGGTCGATCAGCTCCTCGACGTCGATGTCGACGACCGTGCCGAGGCCCTCGCAGTCCGGGCACATGCCCGCCGGGTCGTTGAAGGAGTACGCGGGCGAGAAACCGGCGCAGGGCTCACCGATCCGGGAGAACACGAGCCTGAGCAGCGGGGCGAGATCGCAGGCCGTGGCGACCGTCGACCGGGCGTTGCCGGTGAAGCGGCGCTGGTCGATGATCGCGGTGAACGTGAGGCCGTCCATCGACTGCACCTCGGGCGCCGGCATGTGCGGGAGCCGGTTGCGCACGAAGGCCGCGTACGTGTCGTTCACCAGGCGCTGCGCCTCGGCGGCGACGGTGTCGAGCACCAGTGACGACTTGCCGGACCCGGACACGCCCGTCACGACCGTCAGTGCCTTCTTCGGCAGGTCGAGGCTGACGTTGCGGAGGTTGTTGACAGTCGCTCCCACGACCCGGATGACGGCTTCGTCGGCCGAATGCTGAGCGCCCATGCCGACCATCATAAGTTCGGCCGCTGACCTCTTTCGGCGAGGTGTCCGCCCCGGCGGCGACCGGGGCCGCCACGTGCCCGGCACCGGTCGACCGCAGGCCACGGCACCCGTCGGCGACCGGAGTGGAGCTCCGGGAAGGCCGAGGGCATCGTCAACCGGATCGTTCTGTGGAATCCGAGCGGTCAAGTGCCGCCGAGGACCCTGCCGATTCGCATATGTGTTGGCCGGTTGGGGCGCAGGCCGGAAGACTCAGGTGCTGTGAACATGGGGATCTCTGGTTTCAAGCCGTCCTTCCAGGTCGGGATCGAGGCGGTTCGGCAGGCTCACGGATCACGTCTGGCGACGCTCGTCGGCAGGCGGCTGACGGGATTCGCCGTGGTGCGCTTCGTCGAGGACGGAGACTGGTTCGCCGACTGCCCGGTGGTGATGGACTTCGACGGCCTCCAGGTGGAGGTTTGCCACTCGAAGCTCGACGAACTCTCGATCGGATGGAACACGATCGACACCGCGGCGGCCATCACCGGATGGGAGTGGTCCGAGCTCACGCCCCGGTGGTCCCACAGCGACGAACGCCTGGAGCCGTTCGTCGGCCAGGAACTGCGCGAAGTCGCGCTGCTTGAGTGGCGGCCGGCAGACCATGACCTGGCGGCCGGAACGGCGGCGGTGGAGTTCGCCTTCACCGATGGCCGTCTGCGGATCGTCAACGGCCTCGACGAGAACCGCGTCGAGACCGGTGCGGCCCAGCCGGACTACGTTCGGCACCGGCTGGGCCGTTGAGCGCCACTGCTCGGTCGGCTGCTGGTTGATCTCAACGACGGGCGGCGGCAGGGCGGCCTGCGCCGGGACGCCGATCTGCCGGGGGTCGGCCCGGCCGGCGCCCGGGGACGGCGGGCGTGGGTACGGCGGAGATCCGCTTCAGCAGCTGGTCGAGGGTGGACTGTCTGTCGCCGAAGTGAAGCTGCCACACTGAGCGGCCGCCACCGGGTCACGCGGAACGCAAGAGCGGAGCAGCATCCGGCGCTCCTTCTCACGGGACGTCCCGCCTCCCGGCCCGCAGCACCGCCCGCTCGCTTCCCGGTCCGGATCAGGCCTCAGGAGCCCAGCAAACCTCTTGCGGTGCGCAGGAGTTCGGCGTCGCCGTCGGGATCGGCGAGGCCTGCGAGGCCGGAGCGGAAGAGGGAGGCCCCCTCCATCAGCATGATGAACACCCGGGCGCGGGCCTGCCGTTCCCCGTCCGTGAGCGCCGGGTGCCGTTCGGCGAGGTAGCAGGCGACCAGTTCCCGATAGCGGTCGTAGAAGGACCGGACGGCCGAGGCCACCGAGGGGTCCCGGGCGGCCAGGGTCCAGAGCTCGGCGAACAGACGGACCAGCCGGGCGTCCAGCTGTTCGGCGAGGATGGCGTGCAGCACGTCGTCCGCCTCGCCCGAAGGGTCGAGCAGCGGCGTCAGCCGTTCGACGGAGCGGCTGAGGACCCGCTCCAGGAGGGCGGCCACCAGGTCGGCGTGGGCCGGGAAGTAGTGCTGGAGGTGCCCGAGCCGGACGCCCGCGGCGGCAGCCACCGCCCGCATGGAGAGCTCGGACCCGCCTGGGGCGACCAGCAACTCCTCGGCGGCGTCCAGCAGTTGCTCCCGCCGCTGGGCGCCCTTGCCGCTCAGGCCCCGGACGCCGCTCATGCGGCCGTCTCCTCGCCGCGTCGCGTGTCGGCCACCGTCACCGTGACGTTCAGGGCGGTGAGGTCGGCCGGTACCCGTTCGGGGTGCGGCGTCTGCTCCGGGAAGACGATCCCGGCGGGCGGTGGCGGGGCGCCGTCCGCACCGAGCGCGCGGCGCAGGGCGAGCAGGGCGCCGACGGCGGTGAGGTGGGCCTGGCCGGCCCGGTCCTCGACCGTGGCGGTGAGGACGCGTTCGCCGGACGCGGCGTCGACGCGCAGCCGGGCGGTGCCGCCCTCGCCGGGGGAGTGGAGCAGGGCCCGGCGGGCGGGCTCCCAGCGCTCGCCGCGGGCCCACCGGAAGAAGCCGGCCCGCCGGGCCGCGAGCAGGGCGGTGGTGGAGGAGCGGGAGCTGAAGCCGATCCGGGTGGTGGCGGTGGTGGCGCCCAGGGTGAGGGGGAGGGTGAACTGCTCGGGGGTGTCGATGCCGGCCACCAGGGTCGGCGCGTCCCCGATCCGGACGGTGCGCGGGCGGCTGAGCGGGGTGACGGAGCGCAGGCGGCCGTCCTGCACCACCTCGTAGTCGAGCCCGAGGCGGTCCATGAACTCCACCGAGTCGGCTCCGGCCCGGTCCGCGAGGTCCCAGCGGATGGCGGTCTCGATCCGCTCCGCCCCGCCCAGCCGGTCCGCCAGGGCGGCGGCCACCAGGCTGGTCACCCCGCCCATCCAGGCGGAGGAGAGCAGCACCGGCGCGGTCGGGCGCAGCAGTGCGGCGCGCGTGGCCGCGCGCTGGAGCCGGGCGGTCCAGCGGGTGACGTCCACGTACGGGATGCCCGCGCGCACGGCGGCGCGCAGCACCCGGTCGTCCGGGTCGTTGACCACGCTGACCACCGCGCGCGCGGCGGCGGTGAACGGTGCCGGGGCGGCGAGGTCCCAGCGGCGGGCCGCGGTGCCGTCCAGCCCTGCGGCGAAGGCGGCGCCGCGCTGCTCGGAGCGGCCGGTCAGCAGCAGCGGCCAGGTGGGGGCGGCGAGCCTGGCGAGTTCGCCGCCGACGGTGCCGTAGCCGCCGACCAGCAGGACGGGACCGTCGGGGTCGTGGGTGAGGAGGTCGTGCGGGACGCTGTCGTCGCCGTGCCGGTGGCCGGCCTGGGTCGCGGTGCTCACGGGAGACAAATATAGGTCATGCGACCTAGAACTCTCGTCATGACCGACGCGACCGCGAGCCGCAGCGCCGTCACAAGCCCGCCCCGGCCGACGCGTGCCGCCCGGTTGCGTCCGCGCGCTCTTGACGGTACGTCAGCCCGAGCGGAACGGTGGAGACACAAGGATCCGCAACCGGCTTGCCACAAGGAGCGGTCATGGCGCTACGGTTCAAGGGCATCGACCCGGACACACCCAACGGCGGGTCTCCGACCGTGTGGTTGGAGGACGAGAAGGCGGAGATCGTCATTCAGGGCTGGCTGCCCGACATGGAGACGTACCGCGTGATCAGCGAGACCGAGTGGGTGGAGGGCCACGCCCTCGGCGTCCCGGACCACGAGGGCGTCGTGCGGATCCCGGTCCGGATGATCCCGTTCCTGCGAAAGGCGTGCGATGAAGCCGAGCGTACCGGACTTTGGAACCCTGCTGAGGAGCGCTGAACGCTCCGCGTGCCACCTGGAGATGCGCGACTCCTACATGGACGACCCCGTGTTCGCCGACTGGCGCGCCGGCCTTCCGGTCGAGCGGCCCGAGGCGTACGACCTGCCCGCGGAGTACACGGCCTGGGCCGCCCTGGTGCGGGAGACCGTCGGCCGCGGGGTGGTGATGCGTCGCGCCCGGATCGTCTCCGAGCCCGTCACCGCCTACATCCGCTGGGAGCACGCGATCACCGAGCGGCACAACATCGCGCTCGGGGAGCAGGTCCGCTGGCTGCCCCGGTCGAAGGCGTCCGACCTCGCGCTGCCGGGCAACGACCTGTGGCTGGTGGACGAGCGCCTGGTCCTCTTCCACTGGTTCACCGGCGACGGCGAGTGGGCCGGCCACGAGACCACCGAGGATCCGGCCGTGGTGAAGATGGTGGCCACCGCGTTCGAGGCGGTCTGGGACCGGGCAGTCCCACACGTGCAGTACACCGTCTGAACACCCCGTCCACCACCACCCACCGGGCAGCCAGCACCATGTCGTCGTCCCCGTCGTCCAGCGTCATCGAGGCGCGCAAGGCGCTTGCCAACCGCCTGGCCGGCCTGCGCAAGGACGCAGGCCTGACCGGCGACGAGCTGTCCGCCCGCTGCGGGTGGCACCCGGCGAAGACCTCCCGCATCCAGAGCGGCAAGTCCGCTCCCTCCGGGGACGACCTGCGCGCCTGGTGCACCGCCTGCGGCGCCGCCGACCAGGCCCTCGACCTGATCGCCGCCGCCCGCGCGGTGGACTTCATGTACACCGAGTGGCGCCGCATGGAGCGCGGCGGGCTGCGCGCCGCCCAGGAGTCGGTTGCCGCCCTCTACCAGCGCACCGGCCACTTCCGCGTCTACGCCAGCCGCGTCATGCCGGGCATGGTGCAGACCCCCGAGTACACCACCGCCGTCCTGCGCTCGATCCAGCGCGCCCGCGTCGAAGTCGACGACGTCGCCGACGCCGTGGAGGCCCGGTTGGAACGCCAGCGGATGCTCTTCTCCGGCCGGCACCGCTTCGGCCTGCTCATCGAGGAGTGGGTGCTGCGCGCCGCGGTGTGCGACGTGGAGACGATGGCGGCCCAGCTCGGCCACCTGCTCGCCGTCTCCTCCAGCCCGTTCGTCAGCGTCGGCGTCATCCCGACCCGGCCCGACCGCCCGCACCTGCCGGTCGAGGACTTCTACATGTTCGACGAGACCGAGGTGGCCGTCGAGCTGACCTCCGGCTACCTGCGGATCACCCAGCCACGGGAGATCGCCGACTACGTGCGCACCTTCACCGACCTGGCGTCCATGGCCGTCCACGGAGCCGGGGCGCGTCAGCTGATCACCGCGGCGATAGCCACCCTCGGGTGACTTCGCGCAAGATGGCGCAACCTCGTTGAGGGGCCGGCCGCGCACTCCCTACCGTCGAACCGTCGCCCGCCGTGACGGACCGCACACCCGGTCTCCGGCGGACGAGCTGGGACCGCTGCGCCCGCCTGCCCTCGTCGGGCGGATGCGGTCGTCACCGCCGACGAGAGAGTGGAGAACCGCCGTGGGCCGCGCACCGCATACCCCGCCCACCGGCCATGGCCGCGCCCGGGAAGCGCCGGCGGGCGCGAGGTTCCCGGTGACCACGCCCGTCGAAACCCCGACGCGGCCCCCGGCTGCCGACTCCGCCAGGGTGCTGCTGCCCTACGAGCCGCGGTCCGCTTCGGCGGCCCGGCGCCTGGTGCGCGCCGCACTGCGCACGTGGGGGTTGGACGACCTGGTCGAGGCCGGCGAACTCGTCGTCAGCGAGCCGGCCGGCAATGCGGGGAAGACCGGCTGCCGGCTGACGATGACGGTCACCGTCGAGCGGATCACGGACCGGTGCGTGCGGATCAGCGTCCGCGACGGCTCCCGCGCCCTGCCCTGCCTGATCGACGCGGGCCCAGCGGCCGAGTCCGGCCGCGGCATGGCCTTGGTCCACCACCTCACCGGCGGGCACTGGGGCGCGACGTCGGAGCCGCTGGGCAAGACCGTCCACGCGGATCTGCGAACCCGTTCCCCCGGCCCGGCGTAGCCGACGCCGGCCCTCTACTCCTCCCGGGCCCCGGGAGGGCACATCACAACGACGACGAGGAGGTCGGCATGGACATCGACGGTGGACACGGCGGCTCAGGCCCGGGCGGCGAGGGCGGCGGAGGGGACGGGCACCCGGGCACTCCGTGGACGCCGCCGTCCGACCCGCCGTCCCCGGACGGCAGCACCCCGCCCGGAGACGGGGGACACCGCAAGTGACGCTCGCACCCGAGCAGGAGGGCCGTCTCTCGCAGGGGCGGTCCTTCCCCGTCACCGACGCCTGGGCACCCGCCTTCGACGCTGTCCCGCGGTCGCTGTTCCTGCCGGACCTGGTCTGGGCGCACGACATGCCCACCGGAACGAGCCGGCCCCTGGACCGGACCACCGACGAGGCCGGCTGGCTGGCGGCGGCGGCCGCGGACATCCCGATCGTCACCCAGTGGGACGACGGCCGGCACCAGGGCGTGGAGCCCGGCACGGTGCCCACCAGCTCCGCCTCGATGCCCTCCCTGGTCGCCTCCATGCTCGCGTACCTCCAGGCCGAGACGGGGACGCGGGTGCTGGAGCAGGGCACCGGTACCGGCTGGAACGCCGCACTGCTCGCCCACCGGCTCGGCGACGCGAACGTGACCACGGTCGAGATCGACGCCGCCGTGGCCGCCCGAGCCCGCGCCGCACTCGAACGGGCCGGCTACCGGCCGACCGTCGTGCGCGGCGACGGCGCGCTCGGCTGGAAGGACGGGGCACCGTACGACCGGATCACCGTCACGTACGGACTGCGGGAGATCCCGCGCGCGTGGATCGAGCAGACCCGGCCCGGCGGGCTGATCCTGGCGCCGTTCGGCACCCACTACTCCAACGCCGACGCCCTGGTGCGCCTCACCGTCCACGGCGACGGCACCGCGTCCGGTCCGTTCCTCCAGCCGGTCGAGTTCATGAAGATGCGCTCCCAACGCCTCAAGTGGCCGCAGAGCCCCCCGGACGGCGGTAGCCTCACCGAGACCACGACCACCGCGACGCTGCCCGCGCACGGCAAGTTCGACCCGTTCCCCCTCGCCGCCGGCCTGCGCCTGCGCGACGTCGTCCACGCGATCCAGCCGCACGAGGACGGCGCCCGCACCCTGTGGCTCTACTCCCTCACCACCCCGGCCTGGTCGGCGACAACCTTCCGGGTCGGAGAGGACGAGCACCGGGTCCGCCAGTACGGCGGCCGCCGCCTGTGGGACGACTTCGAGCAGACCTTCACCTGGTGGTACGAGGCGGGCGAGCCCGGCGTCGACCGGCTCGGACTCACCGTCAGCCCGGACGGCTGGCACGCCTGGCTGGACGACCCGGCCCAAAAGGTTCATGGATCGAGGTCGTCACCGCCCGGGTCACGAGCGTGAAGGCCCCCTAAGGCCGGCGCGGGGGCAGCGGTCGAAGGGTGGGCCATCGGATGAGCATGGCGTGGCGGATGGCCGCTGCGAGTCGCCCCAGACCCTTGAGCTCATCGCTCTCCGTAGTCATCTGGCTGACGATCCCGAGACGGTGGACGAGTCGCTGCCGGGCGGTTGCCGTGCCCCACTTCCAGTCCCGGTTCGGGATCCCGGCCAAGTGGTCGGCGGTCCCGCGGTAGGCCCGCTGGACCAGCGCGTCGCCTCGTAGCAGCCAGCCGGCGCATGCGTCGGTGAGGTCGTCCTGGGCCTCGGTGCCCGTCGCGTCGCGCCACGTCGTGCGGTAGGCGGCCTCTGCCGCGTGCAGCAGGGGCTGGGCCGGGGCGGTGACGCACCAGCAGGTCGGGAAGCCGATGCGCAGGTAGGCAAGCTCCACGAGCCCGTTGCCCAGCGCGGCCTGTTCGAAGTCGATGAACCGGACGCCACTGCTGGTGTGCATGTCGTTGCCGGGGCAGGGGTCGCCGTGCAGCAGGGCATGGCCCGGTGTGCCGAGCAGACGGTTCACGAGATCGTCCAGTTCGGTGCGTACCCCGGACGGCACCGCGACGCCGAGCGCCCTGGCGAACCCGAGAAAGGAGTCGACGTCGTCGTGGGTCGGGCCGGACCAGCCGGGGAGCATGCCTGCGTGGTCGGCGCTTGTGGCCGCGTGGAGTCGGGCCAGCGCCGAGGCGTAGTCGACCACCCAGTCCTCGCGGGGCTGCTGGTGGTCCAGGTGCTCAAGGACCAGGACCCGTTCTCCCGGATCGGTGCCGAGGAGCATCGGCACCACGGGCGGGTCGACCCGGGAGGCGAGCTTCAGCGCGGCCACCTCGCGGGCATACCTCTTGGCGGCCTCCGGCCCGTCGACCAACTGCTTGACCACCACGGGCGTGCCGGACAGCTCGGCCCGCCATACCCGTGACCGCGGGCTGCTGCCCAGCCGGCGGGCCCGACGAGGTGCGCCAAGCTCGGCCCGCAGCGCCTCCCCGAATGGCACTCCTGACCACATGGCTTCATCTTCGCATACGCGTGAACACTACTGACTGTTAAGCGAGTTGGACCTCAGGGCGGGCTCGTACGAAGGCCGGAATCATGCAGCGACCAGCTCAGGGCATTCGACCAGCTCAGGGCGTTCGAAGCGGGCACCGGCACGGACGCGGTGGACGAGGTGGCCACCGTTGGACGGAGCGCCATCAGGCCTGGGCCGACTCGACGAGTTCGAAGACCATCGCCGACCCGGCGGCGCGGGAGCCGGCGCCCTTGGCGACCATCGTGCGGGACAGACCGTCAAACGCGCCTAGACGATCAAGAAACAGCAATCGCACCAGGGTTGGACGGCAAGCTGAACCGAAACTCGTTCGGGGCCGCACCCTCCCGAGGGGTGCGGACCCTACGTTTGCGCCCGCACCTGCCGGACGGCGGCGGCCAGGTGGTCACGGAACCAGCGGTGGGCCGGGTCGGCCGCATTGCGCGGGTGCCAGGCCATGCCCAGGTCCAGCGGGTCGAGTTCGAGCGGGATCGGGAAGGTGCGCAGGCCGAGGGCCGCGACGGTCTCCGGCAGCCAGTCGGCCGGGGCGAGGGTGACGAGGTCGCTGTCCCGGGCCAGCAGCATCGCGCCGGTGTGGCTCGGCACCACGACGGCGACCCGGCGGCTCAGGCCGCGGTCGGCCAGCGCGGCGTCGATCGGCCCGAGCCGCTTGCCGCGCCGGGACACGCCGATGTGGTCGGCACCGGCGAAGCGCCGGGCGGTGATCCGGCCCTCGAACAGCGGATGGTCCTTCCTGGCCACCCCGACCAGGGGCACGCGAAGGAGCGGGCGGGTGTGGACCTCCGGATCGAGGTGCCCGAGCACGCCCAACTCGACGTCCACCAGCCCCTGGCGCAGCGCCGGTCCACCCTCCAGCGCTTCCGGCAGGAACACCACGTCCACCCCGGGCGCCTCCGCGCGGACCGAGGCGACGAGCGGGCCGGCCACCCGCACCAGCAGCAGTTCGGCCGCCTGCACGGTGAAGGTGCGCCCCAGCCGCCCCGGCGCGAAGCCCGCCCCGGGCCGCAGCACCTTCTCGCAGTCGCGCAGCAACGCGCCCACCTCCTCTCGGAGTTCGAGGGCCCTCGGCGTCGGCACCATCCCCTGGCCGGCCCGCACCAGCAGCGGATCGCCGACGGCGCGGCGCAGCCTGGCCAGGGTCCGGCTGACCGCCGCCGGCGAGGTGCCGAGACGCTCGGCGGCCCTGGTCACGCTGTTCTCCCGGAGCAGGGCGTCCAGGGCCCGCAGCAGGTTGAGGTCCACATCCAACTCCTGAGCTGCACTTTTGCGCTGAGGGCAAGTATCGGGTGCCGATCCTTGCATTGTTCCCGTCCCGCAGGCCGACGAGGGTGGAACCCGTCAACGAAGTGCCTCCCCGAAACCCTCCGCGAAGGAGCCCCCGTGTCACCGACCCCCCGCAGCGACCGCAGCGATAGCGCCGACCGCAGCGACCGCACCGGCGACGTCCTCGCCGTCGTCAGCCAGAGCGGCCCCACCGTCGTCTTCTTCGACGCCGTCACCGACCGGCTCCTCGACGCGCTCGACGTCCCGGCGGAACCTCACGAGCTGTGCTTCGACCCGGCCCAGCGCCTGCTCTGGTGCACCACCGCCTACCGCTCCGGCTACTACCACGCCAACACCGGCCGCCGCACCGAACTGACCGTCATCGACGCCGACACCCGCCGGATCGTCGAGGTGGTCGACCTCTCCCCCGAACACGGCCCGCACGGACTGGCCCTGGACGCGGCCCGGCACCGCCTCTACGTCAGTGTCGAGGCCTCGGCGGACCGCCCCGGCGGCGTCGTGGTCGTCGACACCCGCACCCGCCGCCCCGTCGGCCGGATCGACACCGGAGCCCCCGGCCCGCACTGGTTCGCCGTCTCCCCGGACGGCCGCACCGGCTACGCCGCCAACAAGGAGGCCCCCTTCGTCTCGGTCGTGGACCTCGACTGCGGCGCCCTGACCGCCAGGGTCGCCGTCCCCGGCAGCGAGGGCCTCGCCGTCTCCCCCGACGGCCGCCGCGCCTACGTCGCCGCGCCGTACAACGGTCCCGAGGCCGCCGCGTCCCCGACGGGCATCCGGGTCGTCGACGCCGACACGGCCTCGGTCACCGCGCTGCTCCCCACCGAGGGCGTCGTCATGCCGGTCCACCTGACCGCCGGCGGCAAACTGCTGGCCGGCGAGCTCCGTACGGCCTCCGGCCCGGACTCCGCCCTGGGGCGCCAGGCTCCCGGCCGGCTCACCGTGTTCTGCGCCGACACCCACCGGCGGCTCGCGTCGATCGAGGTCGGCCGCTTCCCCCTCACCATCACCTCCTCCCCCGACGGCCGACTGGCCTACGTCTCCTCCGTCGTCTCCTCCACCGTCGACGTCGTCGAGCTCGACGACTTCCGGACCGTCGCCCGTCTCACCGTCCCCAAACTCGGCGAGCCCGGCGCCCACGGCCTCGCCTACCTCCCCCGCCCCTCCTGATCCCGCGAGGCCCGCCTCGGTTCCCGGGGCGGGCCATCGGGCGCTGTTCCACGCCCGGTGCCGACCGGACTCCACCGAGGGGAGGCGGTGCGGTGTGCGAGGGCGCGGTCGGGGCCGTCCCGCCCCGACCTCGCGACGGAGGATCCGGCTGCACGGCGCCGGCTACACCCGGCCGGAGACCAGGCCGGTGACGTAGTGCCTGGTCACCGCTCGCAGGAGGTGTCGGTCCGCCTCGGCGCGGGGCCGGACGGGAGGGATCACGGTGGTGGTGCGGGGGCGTCCCACGGAGGATCTGCGTCCATGTCACGCCCCACCCGGGCTCAGCGCGCCGCGATGGGCCGATGCCGTCGAGTTGCCTCTCGCCGGTGCCGATCCCCTGACCGTCGACCGGAGGCTTGCTGCGGACCCAGCGGCGTTGCCCGAACCGGATCGTCCAACCGTTCGGGTACGGCTGCGAGCTGTACTCCGAGGGCCGCCCCGGTTCGGTCGTCGCAACGCCGGTCGGTGTGGGGCGGGGGGCTACTGCGGAAGGTGCCGCCCAGGGCATCCGAGCGGTCGCTGAAGGCGTGCAAGGTTTGGTGGGTCACTGCGGTCCGCATCGCACCGACGAATCGGGGGAAGGCGCGTGGCGTTGGTGTCTCGGCCGTACAGGCTCCAACGGCCGAAGCGGCTCAGCAGACTGCTGGGGTCGTCTTCGTCCAGACCGAGGGCGGCGGCGGCCTTCTCCAGACCGATGTCGCGGCGAACATCGTGAGCGGGCCAGTAGGCGGTCCGCTCGGCGGTCACCTCCGGCCGGCGGGCGGCCCTCAGCACCGCCAGCGGGGAGGTATGCCCCAGCACGTCGACTTCTCCGCCAGGAGGCGTACGAGTTCGGCGACATCGTCCGGCAGGGCGACAGCGGACTGGTCGACCTCGGCGGTGTGCTTGTCCCACTCCTGCTCGCATTCGTCCGCCAGGGCCCCGGCCGCCTCGTGGAGGCTCTGCTCGCCGATCTGGTCCCAGTCGAGTGGGTACGAGGGGCCGGCCCAGCCGCAGGAGCACACACCGCGCAGCTCGGCGGCTCGCGGGGCGTTGTACGCGAGGTGGTCATGGCCGTCGTAGACGTACCACCCGGGGGGTGGTTTCCCCGGCCCCGTGAGGCCGGCGAGGCCCAGCAGTGTGAGCACCGGCAGCTCAGACGCGCGCCCGTTCCGCGAGGACGTTCCCGAGTTCCTGCCTCAACGCCCGGAGGATGCCCGGCAGGTCCGATCGGCCCGGCCCGTCGATCCAGCGTGCGAAGCCGACCTTGAACACGGCGATGGCCGTCTCGGCGGCCAGGCTGGCAGCCGGCTCGGGAGTGCCGCGGTCGCGCAGTGCGGCGGCCATCGTCTCCGCGAGGTGGGCGAGCTTGATCAGTTCGCGTTCGCGCAGCTCCGCGTTGGCCGACACGACGGAGTTCCGCAGCCTGACCCGTTCGGGATCCTCCTGGAGCCGGGCGCCGAGGACTTCGAGGGCCGCGCCCGCCGCGTCCATCGCCGAGGCCTCGGCGGGCGCGTCGGCGACGGCCTGGGCCAGCAGCTCCTTGACCATCTCCGAACCGGAGAACAGCACTTCCCTCTTGTCGGCGAAGTGCCGGTAGAAGGTGCGCTCGGTCAGCCCCGCCCGTGTGGTGATCTCCCCGACGGTGGTCCGCTCGAACCCCTGCGCGGCGTACAGCTCCAGCGCCGCCTGCGCCAGTCGGCCCCGCGCGTTCGGCTCCCATCGACCCATGCCGCGATTCTATGTGATGACAGTGCCTGTCGTCGCCGCTATGGTGATGACAGAACCTGTCATCACTCTTTGGGAGGTCCCGCCATGCGGGTATTCGTCACGGGCGCATCCGGCTGGGTCGGCTCGGCCGTCGTCCCTGAACTCATCGGCGCAGGTCACCAGGTCCTCGCTCTCGCCAGGTCCGGCTCCTCGGCCGCCGCCCTCGCCTCCGCCGGGGTCGAGGTCCTGCGCGGCGACCTGGGCGACCTGGACACCCTGCGGGCCGGGGCCGCCGGCTGTGATGGCGTCGTCCACCTCGCGTTCATCCACGACTTCACCCGGTTCGAGGCCTCGGTACAGGCCGACGCCCGCGCCATCGCCACGCTGGCCGCCGCGCTGGAAGGCACCGGCAAACCCCTGGTCGTCACCGCCGGCACCGCTGCCGTGCCCGGAAGGACCGCGACCGAGCACGACGCCTCCGCCCCGGGCTCACCCGCGGCGGGCCGGGACGCCAACGCCAAGTCCGCGCTCGACGCGGCAGCGCGCGGCGTCCGATCGTCCGTCGTGCGCCTGCCCCGGACCGTGCACGGCGCCGGCGACCACGGCTTCATCGCCCAACTCGTCGCCACCGCACGCGAGAGGGGAGTCTCCGGCTACGTCGGCGACGGGACCGGCCGCTGGCCCGCGGTGCACGTCCGGGACGCCGCCCGCCTGTTCCGCCTCGCACTCGAACAGGCCCCTGCCGGATCGACGCTGCACGCCGTAGCCGACGAGGGCATCGCGGTCCGCGAGATCGCCGAAGTGATCGGCCGCCACCTCGGTCTGCCGACCGCCTCCCTCCCGGCCGAGGACTTCGGCTTCCTGGGCCGGATTCTCGCCGTAGACCAGCCCGCCTCCAGCACCCTGACCCGCGAACTGCTCGACTGGCAGCCGACTCAGCCGAGCCTCATCGAGGACCTGGACAAGGGCCACTACTTCTCCTCGTAGTGCTTTGCCGGGCGGTGTCGTGGGGCCGCCATGGAGTGGGGCGCCGGCATGTGCGGCAGTGGCCGGTCCAGATGGCGATGAGGCGTTGGAGGAGGTCCGGGGTCTGGCCCAAGGTCAGACCCTGGGGAAGCGCCCTGCTCAGCGCCCACATGCCGTGGTGGGGCCCCGGGCCGCCGTCGCCGACGGTCATCAAGAACGTTCGGCAGTCCGAGGGGAGGGCCGCCCCGCAGTCACGCTCGAACGACCGAACCTCCGCCTCCGAAAGGACACTCCTCAGCGGACCACCAGGCACCCGGTCCATCCCGCCCTTCGATCACCGGTGCTGCCGTCGCAGCGAGCGTGGGGCTCCCACAACAGATGGACAGGGTTCCTCCACCCGGGACGGGAGTCGAAGCAGAGCAAGCCTCGTTTGAAACGATCAGTAAGCCGTGTTCGGCCCGGTGAGTCGGGCCAGCTGTTCCATCGCTTCGCGTTCGATCCGGGCCAGCTCTCCCAGTAGCCGGCCGGCGTGTTTCAGGGGGGTGGTGTCGTCGGACTCCCCGGCCGCGGCGATCAGCGCGGCCGTCTCGGTCCAGCCCGCCGCGGCCTGCGCGTACAGGTCGCGGGCGGTCCGCACCCGGGGGTCTCCGAGCAGTTCGGCGCACTCGCCGAGGAAGTCCCGGTAGAGGTTGCGGAACAGCGCGCCGCCCGTTCCGGCCGACTCCATCATGCGCGCGGCCTGCGGCAGCCGGACCTCGGGCCGGTCGGCTCGGGCCCGCCAGCCTGGCACCAGGGCGGCGGCCTTCGCGATGCCGCGGTGCCCGAGGTTGGCGATCGGCGGGTGCAGGAACGCCGCCGCGCAGTGCGCCATCGCCGGGGCCAACAGGCCGCGTAGGTCCGGGAGTTCGCCGCGCAGGGCGAGCGTGAAGGAGCGGTGGCGGGCGGTCATCGGGCCGCGTTCGGCGCGCGCCGCCGCGAGCGAGGCCAGAGTGGTGGTGACAGCCCCGCCCTGCTGGGCGGTGTCCACCAGGTGCGCGTCGTGCCCGTCGTAGCCCACCATCGCCACCACGTGCCCGCCGAAGTGGATCCGGGACGTGAAGTACTCCAGGTGGTAGCTGTCCAGCTGGAGCCCGACCGGGCGCCCGGCGTCCAGTTCGGCGGCCACGTTCTGCCAGGCCCGGCGGGACGAGGAGGTCTCCCGGACGTCCAGTTCCAGGCCGAGCCGGGCGGCCAGCGCGCGGGTCAGCTCGAACGGTTTGACCCGGCCCCCGAGGAACGGGAAGTCCATCGCCTTGCCGTCCCAGTAGACGAACGACAGCCCGGACCCGAGCCCGAACAGCATCGGTTCGGACAGTTCCACGCCCTCGTGGCGCAGCAGTACGTCCAGCGCCGTCGTCTCGCAGTGCTCGCCTGCGCGCACCGGTGTCATGCCGCCTCCTGCGTCCGCTCTCCGACCCGGACCACCAGCCGGGTCGTCCACTCCCGCGCCGGGGCCTGCCCGGGTCCGACCAGGTACGCCTCGCGCACCGGCGCCAGCGGACGCAGCCCGCGTTCGTGCACGGCGGCCAGCAACGCATGGTAGGCGAGGGGCAGTTGGGTGTACGGGCCGTGGTGCACCGTCTCCACCGTCGGTCCGCCGGGCAGCACCTCCCGGTCCAGGCCGCCCGGCACCGCGCCCGTCTCCGCGGTGGTCGTCTCGGCGGTCGTCTCGGCGCCGACCGCGATCCGCATGCCGTCCGCGAGGTCCAGCGGGAACAGGCCCCGCAGCGGAGGCCGCCACGGCGTGCCGTCCAGCGCCGCCAGCAGCCGCCCGACGCACTCGCCGACCCGTTCCGCCAGCTCGCCCGGTCCGGCCACCGCCCGCACCACGGTGAGCCGGCGCTCCGGCTCCCGGCCGAGGGTGATCGCGTACCCGGGCAGTCCGCCGCCGTCCGCGAGGCGCTCCAGCAGTTCCAGGCGGGCCCGGTCGCGGGTGATCCGCTCGGCGACCCGGTCGCGTTCGGCGCGCAGCAGGCGGGCACGTTCCGGTTCGGCGGACTCCAGGGTCGCGGCGATCACCGGCAGCGGCACGTCGAGGTCGCGCAGCAGGGCGACGGTGAGCGCGTCACGAGCCTGTCCGGGGGCGTAGTAGCGGTAGCCGGTGGCGGGGTCGACCCGGGCCGGCGGCAGCAGACCGGTGTCGTCGTAGTGGCGCAGCTGTTTGACGCTCAGCCGGCAGAGGCGGGCGAAGCGCCCGATGGTGAGGAGGTCGTCCCTCGGGACGTCGTCTGGATCTCGCACGTGCCCATCGTGGACCCTCCCGCTGTGGGAGGGTCCATTCCGGCCGAGTCCGTGCTCCCGGCCCGGCGCTCCGAGCGCCGGGGCGGGGCACCCCGACGCCGCCAACGAATCAACGCCCACCTGGCGAGGCACCCGAACCGGACATCGTGGAACCGCGAGACCGAACGTCCGCTAAGCCTTGATGGGTGCGGCCGACCTGGCGGCCTGCTCGATCCTCGCGCAGTGGGCCGCACGGGCTTGCTCGTCGATCCGCTTCTCGTGTTCGGGGCGCACCCCGGTCCGGCCGTCGAGGCCCTCGCGCAGGATGTCGGCGTGCCCGGCATGCCGGTTGGACTCGCCGAGGACATGGACCATGACGGCGAACAGGTTCGTGTCGGCATGGGGCTCCGGCCACCACGGCACGTGGCCGGGGGCGTCGAGGGGAAGCTCGTCGATCGTCGCGTCCGAGTGTTCCCACGTGCGCCGGTAGAACGCGATGATCTGATCGCGGGTCTCGTCCTCGGTCGCCCACAGATCGCTGCCGTCGGAGTCCTGCCACCGGGGCAGCGGTTCCGGGCAAGGGCGGTCGAAGACCTCGCCGAAGTACCTGGCCTCGACGGTGGCCACGTGTTTGACCAGGCCGAGGAGGTTGGTCCCGGTCGCTGTCAGAGGTCGGCGGGCGTCGTATTCGGACAAGCCGTCGAGCTTCCAGAGCAGCGCCTCGCGGTCCCGCCGCAGTCTCCCGTGCAGACTGTCTTTCGCGAACTCATCGATCATGCGGCATGAGCCTGCCATGGGTTGCCTCGTGGTCTCAAGATCCGTACGTGGTCCGCCACGACCGGCGGAGCCGAGGCTGACCATGGCCGCCACCCAGACCTGCGGGGAGCGGCTCGCGGCGACACCGGGGCCGGCCAAGGGACCTCGCCGTCGGAGGCCGCCCTGAACCCCCACTGTCGCCCCCGCCCACCACGCTGCTCGCCCGCGACAACGGCCGGAGCGTGGAGGAGTACGCGCTCGACACCGAGGACCTGGCCATCACGAGGTACCCCTCACCCACTGACGCCAGGCCGTCGCCGGTGCGGACGGCGATTGCGGGGCCAATCACCGGTCTTGGCGGCCTGCTGGCCGCTCGGGTCGCTGGTGGTGGCCTGTTCGTCCTCCTGGTCGGCCGTCAGGCCGTCCCGCCGCGTCCTGGCCGGTGCCCGGTCCGTCGCGCGGCCCGGGCGGCTTCCCGCCGGCGCTCCCCGAGGCCGCCCGGCGCTGCCGCGTCGTGCCGCCCGGCCTGTTCCAGACATCTGGAACAGGCCCGAGTCGCCCGCCGGCCGGCCCTCGGCGGCCGTGGCCGGGGGACCGGGACGGCGGATGTCCGGCGCTGTCCCGGCCGGTGCGTCCGACAGGCGACCTTCGCCGATTACCGGGTGAGTTTGATCACCTCGTCCACGGCGCCGATGTGCGCGGGCGGCATGCACTGCGGCTGGTGGGATGATCGCTGGACGAGATGTCGGGCATCGCGGAGGGCATGGTGGTGGGCCGTTTCGTCGACCCCGGGGTCAAGGTGCACGAGTTCGCCGATGAGGTACTCGTCCGCTGCCCGGTGTGCGGGGGCTGCGCCCTCGTCCTCGCGCGGCTGGGTGAGTGCGAGCACCGCCGGGTCGGCGGCCGGGAGTACACCCGTCGACGGCTGCGGTGCGGCTGCGGGCACGTCAGGGACGAGTTCCGGGACTGCCGGACGTTCGGGCGGCCCGTCGACCCGTACTTCGGGCTGCCTCTCTGGCTGGCTGCGGACTGCCGCGGCGGTCAGCGGCTCTGGGCGTACAACCTCGCTCACCTCGACCTGCTCCAGGGCTACGTCGGTGCCGGGCTGCGTGAACGTGCCGCGGTTCCCGGATCGATGAGCCTGGTGGAGCGGCTGCCGGCCTGGGTGAAGTCGGCCAAGCACCGACCGGAGGTTCTTCGGGCCATTCGCCGCCTGCGCGCCTCGGTTCCGCAGGGCCGACAGTCTGACCAGCCGGTCGGCGACGTCCCGACGGGGAGCGGGGCCGCACCATGGTCCTGAACCGGACGGCCGGCTTGGCGATCGGTCAAGATCGGCATCCGGTCCGCAGCCGCGAGCCCGTGTCTGGCACGATCTCCCGCATGCTCGAAGAAGAGCTCGACGCGCTTGCCCAAGTGATGGCTGAGCACATGGCCAGGCCGTTCCCGCCCGGCTGCCGCGGCCTGGTCGTCGAGGGCGAGGACATGGTGTTGCTCGACGCGGACTCCTATGGCTATGCAGCCGTCGTTTGTGAAGGCCCGCTCAGCGAGCAGCACCGGGCAGGCTTGACGTGGCTGACGTCAGCGTTCGGGAAGGTCCTCCCGGCGATCGACGACGAGTACGCGGCCGAGTACTACACGCACGTGCGCGACATGGCTGTGCTGGCCGCCGAAATTGCGAGCCTGCGCGAGAAGTAGTCCTTCGCACGGGAGGGTTCCGCGGGGGCATCCGCTGGGGCGGGACACCACTCAGAGCACCAGCGTCGGGCCTGGTCCGGAAACTGCCACCTTCACTGCGAATCCTGGAGCAGGGCGTCTCACCGTCCTGACAAAGCCCAGCTCAGGAACCACCGGTGTCACTCCGCGTCCTCCGGTCCGGGGCCGTGCCGCGCTGATCTGCGCCCCCTGCGACGCGGGCATGCAAGGGCTGGCGGGCCCACTGGTGTCAACCGCGACCTGACCAGGACCTGGAGCCTGGACGGGCAGGCCACGCTCGTCATGTTTGGGATGAATCCGGGACGGCCCCAAGGCCGCGTGCGCGGAGTGAAGAAGTCGCTGGTCGCCGCGCCCGGCTTCAACCCGCTCGGCCACCACACCGGTTCGTCTGGCCGCACGACAGCGCCATCGCCGTCCACGGGCTCTCCCGGCCGAGCGTACGTCGGCCCCGGCCGCCCGCGGGGATCCGGGGCCGACGCGGTATGCCGCTGCCGCTCGGCTCGGATTCGAACAGGCTCGATTTTCTGTTTGCCTGGTCGGCATCACCTCCGCCCCGGATACTGGGGGCATGGGATTCGCCGTCTTCATGACCTTGCCCGGACTGGTCATCGTGTTGACCGCTGTGGCCTTCGCGGACCAGTTGCTACTGCGTGCCGGGCGCGCCGGCCTGCTGCCGTGGCGGAACAGCGTCCGGCAGGGCCAGATTTCCGCGACCGGGTTCGAGCAGCTCCACGCGAGCTTTTCGTCCGGGAAGCAGAGCGAGCTCAAGGAGCGACAGTCGGCACTGATGATGAGGGATGACGAGGAGGACGGGGCGCCGCCGAACCGGACAACGGTGGACCTGGACGGAGGGGTCGCGGTCGTCCGGATACCGCAGG
The DNA here is from genome assembly GCF_055575155.1 of Kitasatospora sp. NPDC034533. NCBI lineage: Bacteria > Bacillati > Actinomycetota > Actinomycetes > Kitasatosporales > Streptomycetaceae > Kitasatospora > Kitasatospora sp. NPDC034533. The sequence continues at coordinate 29,528 of NZ_JBVITE010000029.1, read as the reverse complement.
CCGGTCAGTAGAAGGCGGCGGGCATGTCGCACCGCCGGCCACATGCCGGCGACGGGGAGGACCGGATCCGCTGACGGCGAGTCGGCAGCTGTCGCGGGAGAGTTGTGAGGTCCGGGCCCAGGCCCGCTCGATCGGTCCGGTGCCGGGAGCCGAGCCGCTGTACAGGACGGCCAGTCCCGCCTGCGGGCCCCGGCCGACGTCGGCTGCTGCGCCACGCTGCCGCGCCACGCTGCTGCGCCCGTCCGGCCTGGGGTGCCCGGTGGTGAGGCCGGTCAGCGGCGGTTGCCGAGGGCGAACAGCAGGATGACGAAGCCGGCGAACACATGGGTGCCGACGACGTAGATCGAGGCTCGGATGAGCATGGCCTTGCGGCGGATCTTCTCGTCACGGCCTGCTTCGCTCATCGGGGCTCCTTGATTGTCGTCGGCGCGCCGGCGGCCCGTGGACGGGGCGAATGTGGAAGCGCCGGCCGGTCGTGGCAGCGCGGTCTGCGTGCTCACACAGGGTGGCTGGGTCTTCGGCCGGGAGCACGGGAAGGGTGCTGCCGCAGTCGTCGAGGACGGTGATCTCGAAGCGCATCGGGGCGGGCTTCCTCCGGTCGGGCGCGGCCGTCAGCGGTCCCCGCGCGTCGCGGCAGGTAGTGCGCCGCTCAGGTGGTGACGGGCGTAGGCGATGGCCTCGGGGGTCGCGGCGAACACCCGGTGCTCCGCGTGCAGACGATCGAGTACGCCGAGGGCGTCCAGCTTCTTGAGGTGCTCCTCCTTCACGCCGGAGACCAGGACGAGGATGCCGCGGCGTTCCAACTTGGCGATGGCGTCGCCCAGGACGAGGGCGCCGGTGGCGTCGATCGCCACGACCCGCGACAGGCGCAGGATCACCGCCTTGACGTCGCCGGTCTCGGCGAGTTCGAGGAGGAACCGGTGAGCACCGGCGAAGAAGACGGGGCCGTCGATCCGGTAGGCGACGAGGTGCTCGGCCAGCAGCGCTTGCTCCTCGGCGTGGTGGTCGGCCGGGGGGAGGCCATCGTGCAACGGCACCATCGTCAGCGCGGCGGAGCGGGCGACCTGGCGCAGCGCCAGCGCGCCGGCCACGAGCAGGCCGACGATGACGGCGGTGACCAGGTCGAACGCGAGAGTGGTGGCCGCGGTCAGGACGAGGATCGCGGCCTCACCGCGCCCGCTGCGGGCCAGCGCCCGGAGCGAGGCGACCTCGACCATGCGGATCGCGGTGGCGATCAGGACACCGGCGAGCGCCGCGAGCGGGATGCCCGCCACCAGCGGGGCGGCGGCGAACACCACCACCGCGAGCACGGCCGCGTGTACGAGGGCCGCGAGCCGGGAGGCCGCCCCGGAGCGGACGTTGACGGCGGTGCGGGCAATGGCCCCGGTCGCGGCGACGCCGCCGAACAACGGGGCGACGAGGTTGGCGATGCCCTGTCCGAAGAGTTCGCGGTCGCTGTCGTGGCGCTCGCTGACGCTCATCGCGTCCGCGGCGGTGGCCGACATCAACGACTCCAGGGCGGCCAGCGCGGCGACGGCGAGGGCGGCGGTCCAGAGGCGCGGGAGGTCATCGAGGTGGAGGAAGGAGAGCGAGGGCGCGGGCAGTCCGGCGGGCAGGTGGCCGATGGTCGCCACGTCCAGGCCGGCCACGGAGGTGACCAGGGTGGCGGCGGCGACGGCGAGCAGGGAGAACGGGATGCCGGGCCGCGTCCGGGCACCGAGCAGCATCACCACCGCCACGCCGCCCGCGAGGGCGAGCGCGGCCGGGTCAGGGTGGTCCGCGAAGCCGGTGACCGCGTCCCAGGCGGCGACCGCCACGTTCTGCGCGCCCGACGGCTTGACGCCGAGGGCGGCCGGGACCTGCTGGAGTCCGATCACGGCGGCGATACCCAGGGTGAAGCCCTCGACCACCGGTGCCGGGACGTAGGCCATGAACCGTCCGGCGCCGCCGAGTGCTGCGGCGATCAGCAGGACACCCGCAGCCATGCCGACGGTGAGGACCCCCGCAGTGCCGTACTGGTGGACGATCGGGACCAGCACCACGGTCATCGCGCCGGTCGGGCCGCTGACCTGGAGGTTGGAGCCGCCGAAGAACGCCGCCAACGCGCCGGCCACCACCGCTGTGGCCAGCCCGGCCTCCGCGCCCGCACCGGAGGCGACACCGAACCCGAGCGCCAGCGGCAGCGCGACGATCGCCACCGTCAGACCCGCCAGCAGGTCCTTGCGCGGAGAGCGGCCCATCGTCACCAGCGCCGCCCGGTTCGGCAACACCGCTCGCAGCCGTGCTCCCGCACGGCGGCCGTACGTCGTGAAGCCCCCGCTCATGCGTTGTGCGCCTGCCGTTCAGGCTCGTGCAGCTCCGCGAGCAGCCCGGACTGGTCGTTGATCATCTCGGTGAGGATCCGGCGGGCGGCGCGCAGCAGCTCCGCGACGTCCGGCGTGCTGAGCGCGTAGACCACGGTGTTGCCCTCCCGCGTAGCGGTCACCAGCTGGGTCCGGCGCAGGACGGCGAGCTGCTGGGAGAGGTTGGACGGCTCGACCTCGATCGAGGCCAGCAGCTCGCGCACCGGGCGCGGACCGTCCTGGAGCAACTCCAGCACCCGAATGCGGACCGGGTGTCCGAGGGTGCGGAAGAACTCCGCCTTGGCCTGGTACAGCGGGACGGCCATCGCTCAGTCCTCATCCTCTTCGTCCGCGGCGTGGTCCAGGGCGATGCCGTGGTGGGCGGCGATCCGCAGCAGCTGCGTGATCCGGCCCGCGTACGCCTGGGCGCCGTCGTCGTCGCCCTCGGCCCGCGCCTTTCTGCGGGCCTGGCGGGCTTCGGCAAGCTGCCGGCGCAGCTCCTCGTCGAACACGTTGCTCATAGCCGCCCTCCCAGGACCGGCCTCACAGCGGTCGGCCGCACTCACTCTCGATACAAGGATGCAGCATCTATGAATATGAAGAATTCTTCAACTTATGATCGCGGCAAGTCGGGCGCGGGCGGCGATCAGTGGAACCGGACTGGAACCGCTCCTACCGCCGTCGGTCTGCGCGCCGGGACCCCGAACGGGCAGCGGGCCGGCTCAGCTGGGATATCAGCTCCAGACCACCTCGGTACTGCGCGGGGCACTCATCCGGGTGCCCCGCCCGGGGTGCGCGCCGATGAGGGAGTGGGTTTCCTGACGGGAGAACGCTTCCGGCCAGAAAGGGCGATGTGCCATGACGGTGACTGCGGACCTCGACAAGATCCTCGACAAGGCGTACGAGAACCTCACGCTGGAGGAGGTGCTGAAGGCGCCGGTGGCGGCCCTGGCCGGGCTGACGGACGCCCACGGCGCCGCTCTCGAAGCGTTGAAGATCAAGAGCATCGGGGACCTCGGGCGGAACAAGTACATCCGCGCCGCCGTCGCCATGGCCGATCTCCAGGACCGCGCCCACTGAGCCGACCTGTCCAGAGGACGGTCGCGGCCGGGCAGCCCAGGCCTCGCACTCGTAGCCACGCCGCCCGGCCGACAACCGGTTCCCGACCCGCGTGAGCGAGCCCGGGCGCCCCGCCGACTGCTCGGCGCCGTCCGCCACCGGGTGCGTCGCCGGGCGGCCGGGATGACCCTGCCCGGGATCGACCGGGCCCTGGCCGCCGCCCGGGACGACCTGCGGAGCGCTGACCTGCACGCCGACACCGGAGACGAGACCGCGCCCACCGTCCAGTAGTGGCAGCGCGCTGCCGGGCCCGGGCGGGGTGGTCACGCCGCGCCTCCCTTGTGTTCGTCCTCGTCCACGATCTCGGCGTCCACGACCTCCTCCTCCGGGCCTTGAGGGCCGCTCGCGCCGGCACCTGGCGTACCGGGGGCGGCGGTCTGGGCGTAGAGGTCCTGGCCGAGCTTCTGGCTGACCTGGGTGACGTGGTCGCCGGCCGCGCGGATCGCGGCGATGTCCTCGCCCTTGAGTTTCTCCCTCAGGTCCGCCAGGGCCGCATCGACCTCGTTCTTCACGTCGGCGGACACCTTGTCCTGGTTGTCGGTGAGGAACTTCTCGGTGGTGTAGAGGAGTTGCTCGCCCTGGTTGCGGGTCTCGGCGGCCTCCTTGCGGCGGCGGTCCTCCTCGGCGTGCTGTTCGGCTTCCCGGATCATGCGGTCGATGTCGTCCTTCGGCAGCGAGGAGCCGCCGGTGACGGTCATCTTCTGTTCCTTGCCGGTGCCGAGGTCCTTGGCGCCGACGTGCATGATGCCGTTGGCGTCGATGTCGAAGGTGACCTCGATCTGCGGCAGGCCGCGCGGGGCCGGGGCGATGCCGGTGAGCTCGAACATGCCGAGCTTCTTGTTGTACGCGGCGATCTCCCGCTCGCCCTGGAAGACCTGCACGGTGACCGAGGGCTGGTTGTCCTCGGCAGTGGTGAAGACCTCCGAGCGCCGGGTGGGGATGGTGGTGTTGCGCTCGATGAGCTTGGTCATGATGCCGCCCTTGGTCTCGATGCCGAGGGACAGCGGGGTGACGTCGAGCAGCAGGACGTCCTTGACCTCGCCCTTGAGCACGCCGGCCTGAAGTGCCGCGCCGATGGCGACGACCTCGTCCGGGTTGACGCCCTTGTGCGGGTCCTTGCCGGTGAGCCTCTTCACCAGGTCGGTGACGGCGGGCATCCGGGTGGATCCTCCGACGAGGATGACGTGGTCGATGCCGGAGACATCGATCTTCGCGTCCTTGACGGCCTGGTGGAAGGGGCCCTCGCAGCGCTCCAGCAGGTCGGCGGTGAGCTGCTGGAACTGGGCGCGGGTGAGCTTCTCGTCCAGGTGCAGCGCGCCCTCGGCGGAGGCCGTGATGTACGGCAGGTTGATCGTCGTCTCGGTCGCGGCGGACAGCTCGACCTTGGCCTTCTCGGCGGCCTCGCGCAGGCGCTGGGCTGCCATCTTGTCCTTGGACAGGTCGATGCCGTAGCCGTTCTTGAACTGCTTCACCAGGTGGTCGACGATCCGCTGGTCCCAGTCGTCCCCACCCAGGTGGGTGTCGCCGGAGGTGGACTTGACCTCCACCACGCCCTCGCCGATCTCCAGCAGCGACACGTCGAACGTGCCGCCGCCGAGGTCGAACACGAGGACGGTCTGATCGTTCTCCTTGTCCAGGCCGTAGGCGAGGGCGGCGGAGGTCGGCTCGTTGATGATCCGCGCCACCTTCAGGCCCGCGATCTCCCCGGCCTCCTTGGTCGCGGTGCGCTGGGAGTCGTTGAAGTACGCCGGCACGGTGATCACCGCGTCGGTGACCTCCTCACCCAGGTACGCCTCCGCGTCGCGCTTCAGCTTCTGCAGCACCCGTGACGAGATCTCCTGCGCGGTGTACCGCTTGCCATCCACGTCCCCTTTCTCCGGGAAGCGCCAGTCGCTCTCGCCGATGTGCCGCTTCACCGAGCGGGCCGTGCGATCCACGTTGGTGACGGTCTGGCGCTTGGCGACCTCGCCGACCAGCACCTCGCCGCCCTTGCCGAAGGCCACCACCGACGGGGTGGTGCGCGCACCCTCGGCGTTCGTGATGACGGTCGGCTCGCCGCCCTCCAGGACGCAGACCACCGAGTTCGTCGTCCCGAGATCGATACCGACTGCGCGAGTCATCTCCGACCTCCTTCACCGCATCGAGCACGGAACCTTCCTGTATCGACGAATAAAACTTGAGTCGTGCGATGTCAAGTCTTGGGGGTTGGCAGGCCGAGGGCACAAGGCGTGGCTGGGGATGGAGGAAATCTGTAGCGTGGAGTCGAGGTCTACGAGCGGCGAGGTGAGGTCGCTGTGGTGCTGCCGATCGATGACCCGGATGCGCCGCTCTACACGGTGGGACAGGTCGCGGCCATGCTGCATGTCCAGGTGGCTTTCCTGCGGAGGCTGGACGAGCAAGACGTGGTGGTGCCGGTGCGTTCGGCGGGCGGACAGCGCAGGTACTCGCGCCGGGAGATCGACAGGGTCGCGGCCCTGGTGGAGCTGATCGGCGAGGGACTGACGCTGGAGGGCGCGCGCCGTGTGCTGGATCTCCAGACGCGGGTGGAGGAGCTGGAGGCCGACCTGGGCCGGGCCCGCGGCCGGTGAAGCGTCTCGCCAAGGAACACCTGGCGGCTGAAGACACCGTGGGGCCGTTCGGCGACGACCATCTCGCGATCCTCGGTCTCCGGCGCCGGCCGCTCGGCCCTGACCGTCAGGACGTTCGGCTCGACCGACGTCGTTCGCCTCGATGCTCTGGGGGCGCGATGCCGGGCAGATCGAGGCGGATGAGGAAGGTCCCGTCGCTCTCGTAGGCGTCCATCGGCATCGCGGCCGGCCGGGCCGTGGTACCCGGCAGCTGCTGGGTGGGCCGGTCGAGTTCGCGGAACGGATCGGTTCGTATCACCATCACAGGTCACTCCCCCCGTGGGTCGGTGACAGCGATGGGGGCTCTCGCGGGCCCACTAGTCCATATGCCCGTATTTCGGACATCTTGACAAGTGCCGGTGAAGGTTCTATCCAGGGCAATGAGGAGGTTCGCCGGGGTCGCCCGGGAGGTGGGCCGCCATGACGGGATCGCGAGACCGCCGCGATCACTACGCGGTGCTGGGGGTGGAGCCCACGGCGTCCGCGCGGCAGGTCACCTCGGCTTATCGAACCCTGGTCCGGCTGCTTCACCCGGACACCCGCCCCGTCGAGTCCGGATCGGCGGAGCGACTTGTCGCGGTGGTCGCCGCCTATGAGGTCCTGCGCGACCCCGAGCTGCGGGCCGCCTACGACGCCGAACGCGAAACCGCCCGGCACCGGCCAGAAGCCGGCCGCGCCCCGGCCCCTTCCCCGACCACCGGTCGACGGATTTCCGTACGCATCGCCCGGGCAACCGGTGGTGCGGAGCCGGGGCACGCCACGCCGACCCCCTCCGGCGGCGCGATGCGGCGAGGAACCGAGCCGCTCGTGCGGGTGAGCCCGGTACGAGTCGCACCGCCGGGCGCGTCGGTGTGGGCGCGGGACGGCCACGGTGACCTCTGGGAGTGGACGGCGCACCGGCTGTGGGAGGTGGAGCCATGGCTGTGACCGGCAACGACTTCCGCACCGCCATCTCCCAGCGGGACGGCCGGATCACCGTCGCGGTCACGGGCGAGATCGACCTCGCCACCGCAGCGGAGCTCGAAAGTCGCGTCAAGGAGTGCTTGACGCGCCGGCCCGGACGCATAGACCTCAACCTCGCGCGGGTGAGGTTCTGCGACTGCTCGGGCGCGCACGCCCTGGAACGGCTCCACCGCCAGGCACAGGAGGAAGGCGTCGTCCTGAAGGTCACGGAGGTGCGAGCCCCGATAGTCACCCGGGTGTTCGACCTTCTCGGACTCACCGATCTGGTCGAACCTCTCCCACCGGTCTGACCCCGGTCGGAGACGACACCGGACCATGCACCGTGGCGCTGCCGAGACTCGGACGCGGTCCGAAGCGCGGCACCGGGGTGGAAAGCGTGGTGGCCGGTCGTAAGGGCGCGCTCACAACCCCGGCGCACGCTCCACACCCCACCAAGACCGGTCTGCCGGTCGTGACCAACCGAATCGAGTCCTACCCCCTTCCTGCGCCGACTTGCCCGGGGTCCGCAGCGCGGACGCTGTCGACGCCGCAACCGTCATCCACAACGCCACGTGTACGGATCCGCCCGGCACCCCCGGCCCCGGCCCACCGCTTCGCGCGGTTCGGCAGGGCGCGGCCCGCGCCGGGGCGGGGCCGGTCCGCGCGGGAGGCAGGGTCGGGCGCGGCACCGTACTCCGGGGGTGTTTCGGGGACTCGATACGCCGTCAGGACGAGGGCGCGCGAGCCGCGTTCGTCCTCGGTGGTGACGGCGGCCGCGACGGCCGCGTGATGTCCTGAGCGGGCCGGAATCTCGGCCTGGCGTGTACGTCGAGCCTCAGGAGGCGTCTTGTGAACTCCCTTTCCCCGTACCGGTTCCGCTCCCCGCGCCGTGGCGCGGTGGCAGTCGCCTCGGGCGTGACGGCCACCGCGCTCGCTCTCGGTTCGCCCGTCCTGCCGGCCGTCGCCGCACCCAGGGGCGATGCCCCGGCCGTCGTCACGAGGACAGGCCCGTTCCAGCGGCGGCTCGACGCGCTCGTCGCCGGCGGCGCGCCGGGAGCCCTGGCGACCGTCCGCGACCGGAACGGCCGCAGCCGCACCTACACCGCCGGGGTGGCCGATCTGAGGACCGGCGCCACGGTGCCCGTCGACGGTCAGGTGCGGATCGGCAGCAACACCAAGACGTTCGTCGCGGTCGTCGTCCTGCAATTGGTCGCGGAGGGCAGGGTGGACCTGGACGCCTCCCTCGACACCTACCTGCCCGGCCTCGTCAGGGGCGAGGACATCGACGGACGGCGGATCACCGTGCGCCAGGTCCTCCAGCACACCAGCGGGCTGCCGGACTACACGGACTTCCTGGAGATCTCCCGTGCCACCCAGTACGTCGAGCCGCGTGAGCTGCTCGACGCGGCGCTCGCCCACAGGGCCGACTTCGCCCCGGGGACGCGGTGGAAGTACAGCAACACGGGCTACGTGGTGGCCGGGTTGATCGTCCAGAGGGTCACCGGGCGACCGGTGGGGGAGGAGATCACCAAGCGTGTCATCGACCGGATCGGGCTCAGGCACACGTACTTCCCGGCGCAGGGGGAGACCGGTGTCCGTGAGCGCCACCCGCACGGGTACGTCGCGGACGAGCCCGGCGATCCGCTGCTGGACGTCACCGAGATGGACCCGTCCTGGGCCTGGGCAGCGGGGGCGATGGTGTCCACGAACACCGATCTGAACCGGTTCTTCTCGGCCCTGCTCGGCGGCGAGCTGATGCCTCCGGCGCAGCTCGCCCAGATGCGCACGACCGTGCCGGCCGATCCCGCGGTCCCGGGTTCGCGCTACGGGCTCGGCCTGGCGAGCCGCCCGCTGCCGTGCGGCGGGCTGTCCTGGGGGCACGGCGGGGGCATCCCGGGGTACCTCACCCGGGGCGGGGTCACCGAGGACGGGCGCGCGGTGAGCGTCGCGGTGACCGTGCTGGCCTCGCCCGCCCTCAGGCAACGTGTGGTGGCGGCGGTGGACGAGGCCCTGTGCCGCTGAGGCGGTCAGGCCGGCAGCTCCACACTGTGCCCATACCCGCGGGGTATCGGCACAGTGGAACGGGCCCTGACGTCGGCAGGCCCCTGGCCGGTCGTCTCGGCCCGCGCTACCGAGGACGCCGAGATGGCCTACCTGGAGATCCGCACCTGGACCCCCGCTGGCCACCAGGCCACCGAAGTCCCCTGTGGACTCAGAGCTTCACTTGGCGAATGAGCGCTTGAGTTGGCGGGCTGAGAGTCAGCTGGCGAGCGGTCGGCCGGAGGAGGCTGGCGGTCCACCCTTGACCCGGACCCCGGGGTCCGGGTTTAGCGTTCTGGACGACGAGGAGGTGCTCATGCGTGCAGGTGAGGCGGCGGCTGCCGCTGGAGTGACGATCAAGGCGCTGCGGTACTACGAGGCCTGCGGGCTGCTCAGTCCGGGCCGTGCGGGCAACGGCTACCGCGACTACAGCGCGGAGGACGTTCGGCTGGCCGAGGAGATCCGCAGCCTCGGGACGCTCGGCCTCGCACCCAGGGAGACCCAGCCGTTTCTCTCCTGCCTGCGCGCAGGACACGACGAGGGTGATCACTGCGCGGAGTCACTCGCCGCCTACCAGCAGAAGATCGATGCGCTCGACCTGCTCGTCGCCCGGCTGACCCGCAGCCGGGACCAGCTGGTCCGCCGCAGGGACGCGGCGGCCCGGCGAGGTTTCCCCACCCCCACCGCTGCCCCTGAGCCCATGAAGGAGCCCGACGAGATGCTGCCCCAGGCCGACCCCCTGCCCTTCGACCTGCCGGCCCCGGTGGACGACGGCGCCGCCGCCCATCTGCCGGGCCGTACGCTGCCCGCCCTGTCCTTCACCGGCACGGACGGCACCGCCATACGCCTGGACGCGGTTTCCGACGGGCGCTGGGTGCTGTTCCTCTACCCCCTCACCGGAGACCCGGCCGCCGACATTCCGGAGGGCTGGAACGAGATTCCTGGTGCCCGCGGCTGCAGCCAGGAGGCGTGCAGCTTCCGCGACAACCTGGACGCACTGAGGGCACAAGGCGTCGACCGGGTGCTCGCCCTGTCCTCGGACCGGGCCGATTACCAGCAGGCGCTCGTGGACCGGCTGCACCTGCCCTACCCGATGCTCTCCGACCCCCAGCTCACACTCGCCGAGGAACTGAAGCTCCCCACGTTCGAGGCCAACGGCCAGACGCTCTACAAGCGCCTCACCCTCGTGCTGCGCGGCGCCACGATCGAGCACGTCTTCTATCCGGTCTTCCCGCCGGACACCCACGCCGACGAGGTCGCGCAGTGGTTCCGAGACCATCGCGCCGCGTAGGCGAGTCGGCACAGGGCCCCATTTCTGACCGGCTCACTCGGTCGAGCACTTTGGTTGGCGCGCCTCGCCAACCAAAGTGCTCAGTCACACCTCATCGGCTGACGACCAGTCGGCCGTCCGACGCCCCAGAACGCCCCCGGGCCGCGTCCCCACCGTTTCGTCCTCGGCGTGTGGCACGGAGCGCGGGGCGCCCCTCCCGGCGCGGTCGTTCAGGCTGGCCATCCCACTGAACTCGAACACTTTCTCACCGTCCATGACATCGAGGTGACTCTGACGTACCACCCGTCCGTATGACCGTCGGCCAGGTGGACGTGCACCGGATCTTCCTCCCCGACATCCCGGCCACCGCCTTCCTGACGAACTCTCTCGGAAACTCCGCGGCTCCGATCCCGTCCGTCGGGCCGGGCAGCCGCCTGGCGGCGGCCGGCGAGCCCCATGGGCGGCGGGCGGTTTGCTACCGTGAGCCACTCGCCGGGGCACATCCGCGGCGTGGCCGCAGGGGATGGGAAACGAGGTGGACGATGGCCGAGGAGGCCGGCACCTGGACGCTGGCAGAGCGGATCGACAGGCTGTTCCTGACCGTGCGTCGCCCGGACGGTGAGCAGTACACCCACGAGGAGGCAGCCCGGGCGTGCCGCGAGGCGACGGGGGAGAGCTTCTCCGCGACCTATCTGTGGCAGCTGCGGCACGGGCGCCGCGACAACCCCACGAAGCGTCACCTGGAGGCCCTGGCCGGGTTCTTCCAGGTGCCGGTGACGTACTTCTTCGACGACGCCCGGGGCGACGAGGTCGCCAGGGAGATCGCGCTCCTCGGGGCGCTGCGCAACGCCGGTGTGCGGAACGTCGCCCTGCGGGCGGTCAACCTCTCGCCCGACGGGCTGGACACCGTGAGCGACATCATCGACACCATCGCCCGGCGCGAACAGCTCAGATCGCAAGGCCACTGAGGTGCTCGGGGGGTTCGGGGGGAGGCGGTACCGCGCGCAGGTGCGCCGGTGCCGGCGGATCGACGCGCAGTTGGAACTGCCCGAGCCGTTCGACGCCGAGGAACTCGTGCGCCGGGTGGCCGAGCAGCGGGGGCGGCGGATCGAATTGCTGCCGACGCCCTGGCGGCCGGGGGTGCCGTGCGGGCTGGTCGTCACCACCGACGAGGCCGACTACATCGTCTACTCCTCCGACACCTCGCCCCTCCACCGTCAGCACATCCTCCTCCACGAGGTCGCCCACCTGCTGTGCGGGCACCTCGGGCCGCTCGGTGAGAGCCCGTTCGGCGGCGCCTCGGCGGGCGGGCGGTCACCGGGTGTCGGGGCGTTGGTGCCGAGCCTCTCCCCGGAGCTGGTGCGGCGGGTGCTCGGCCGCACCGTCTACTCGGAGCCGCAGGAGCAGGAGGCCGAGCTCCTGGCGTCGATGGTCCTGAACCGGGCGGTCCGGGGCCCGTCGGGCGCGGCGGGGGAGGCGCACTCCCCGCTGCTGGAGCCGTTCTTCGGGCCGTCGGGCGGGGAGCACCGGGGTGTCTGACCTCGCGCTCCACGCCGTGGCGGCAGTGCTCCTGGCGCTCGGGCTCCGCCGGTGGTTCGTCCTGCGGGGCGGACGGTCCACGGCGGCGCTCCGCTCCGGGTACCGCTTCGTCCTGTGCCTCGGTGCGGCCATGGCCGTCCTGGCTCCGGGGAGCGTCGGGCGGATCGAGCGGTGGTCCGGGGTGCCGGGGTTGGCGATGCTGGTCGGCGACTGCCTGCGGCTGGGCGCCGGCTGCTTCCTCGGGTTGCTGGGCCTGGAACTGCGGCGACCGCCGGTGCCGGCCGGGGCGGTGCGGCGCCACACGCTGGTCGCCGCGGCCGTCATCGTCGCCGCCGTCCTCCTCTTCCTGGCCGCCGACCCGCGCTACACCGCGGGCGACATCCACGTGGCCGGGGCGCACCGCCTGGCCCTGGCCGGCTACGACGCGCTCATCACGGTGTACGTCGCCTGCTGCCTGGTGCCGCTCGGCGGGCAGATCCAGGCACGGGCCCGCCGGACGGAGGGCGCCGGGCAGCGCCTGGGGATGCGGCTGATCGCCTGGGGGGTCAGGGCGGGGGTGGTGTGGACGGCCTGGGGCCTGGACGACGTCCGGCAGGCCCTCGGCAGCGGTCGGCAGTCGGGCGCCGAGGACGGCGTCTCGGTGGTCCTCGGTGCGGTCTGCACCGCACTGGTCGTGGCCGGCGTCACCGTCCGCGGGTGGGGCAGGGGGCTCCCCGCCCTGCGGCGGTGGCTGTGGGCGCACCTGACGTACCGGGAGCTGGCCCGGCTCTGGCACGGCCTGTACGACGCCTTCCCGGAGATCGCCCTGCGGCCGCCGGGGCGCCGGGGGCCGGTCAGGCCCCCCGGTGGCATCCAGTTCGCCCTCTACCGGCGGATCATCGAGATCAACGACGGCCTGCTGGCGCTCCGGCCGTTCCTCGAACCCGCGTCCGGCGGCCCGGGCGTGTCCACGCCGCCCGACCGGCCCGACCTCCCCGCCGAACCGGACGCCCAGGCCGCGGCGATCGTCCGGGCGCTGGGACGGGCGGGCGCGGGCCCGGCCGGCACGGCGCCGCCGCCGTTCCGGCGGCCCCTGGGCGCGGCGGTGCTGGCCCGCCTGGCGGCGCCCTCCTCCGGCAGCCCGACCGGCGCCGACCGGACCGGCCCGGGGATCGAGCGGGAGGCTGCCCACCTCGCCGCCGTCTCCCGGGCGTTCGGCGGGCCCCGCCCGTCGGCACCGTAGCCGGCGGCGGGGCCCCGGGGTTCGGGAGCGGGGCGAGGAACGAATCCCGTCTCGGCAGTTGACGTGCCGTCGGGTCGTGGGCAGACTCCTGGCTGTTAGCTGAGATGGATGACCATCGAAAGAGATTCATCTCCGCTCATCGCATCACGGTACGTCCCCAGTCGGTCCGCCCGATGTCCGCGGCCCGACCGATCCGACCCGACCGATCCGACCCGACGGTCCGGCCGCCGCCGGCCCGCTCGTCGCGCCACTGCCACGCCCGCAAGGTCAGGAGCACCCGCATGCCCGCTGAGACGCCGAACGCCGGCCCGGTCGCCGCGCCTCCGTGGCAGCGCTCCGACGCCGCGCCGCTGACCGGGAGTTGGTGGGCGCGCGGGCTGTGGCTGGGTGAGCGGCTGGCCGCCGCCGGGCAGCCGCCCGAACTCGCGGACGGTACGCCGGCGGAGGGCGGTCCCGGCTGGCGTGCGGCGCGCCGCCTGGCGCGTTGGCGGTCGGCGTTCCCGGACCACGCCGACGACACCGCCGCCGCGCAGGCGCAGGCGTTCGGCACCGACCCGGAGCTGCTGCACCGGCTGCTCGCCGAGCCCGCGGACAGCCTCGCGGCGCGAGCGGCCAAGCCCGGTTGGGCGGTGTTCGTGGAGGAGGTCATGGCCCGCGCCGCCCAGCCCGTCGAGCCCGTCGCCGCCGCCGACGACGACGGACCCCACCGGCCGCACGCCCACCCGCACCCCCGCCACGACGGCGCCGGCGAGGGCTGGTTCGACGGCTTCGCAGCCGTCGTCGAGCCGTTCCTCGCCGAGGCGCGCCGGCTGCTGCTCGGCTCGCCCGCCCTGGCCGACCCCGCCGTCCGCACCGTGCTCGACGTCGAAGCGCTCGTCCGTTCCCTGACCGGCGCGCTGCGCGGCCGGCTGGTCCACCTCCTCGGGCGGGCCCTGGTGCTGGAGCTCCATGTGGCCCGGCTGTCGGGGCAGCTGTCCGGCGCGACGGCCGAGGAGCGGTTCCGCTCCTTCGTGGCCCTGCAGTGCGAACCGGCCCGGTTCGCGGCACTGCTCGACGAGTACGCCGTGCTGGCCCGGCTCGTCGCCACCGCCACCGTCGACACCGCCGGAGCGTACGCCGAGTTCGCCGCCCGTTTCGTCGAGGACCGCCCGTCGCTGGTGGACCGGATGTTCGGCGGGGCCGACCCGGGGGTGCTCACCGAGGTGCGGACGGGCGGTGGGGACGCCCACGAGGCGAGCCGCTCGGTCGCCCTGCTGCGCTTCGCCTCCGGCGTCCGACTGGTGTACAAGCCACGGCCGTTGGCCGTCCACGAGCACTTCAACGAGGTGGTGGGCTGGTTCAACGCGGCGCTGCCCGGGCTCGGCCTGCGCACCGTCGGCGTGCTGGACCGGGGAGGGCACGGCTGGACCGAGTTCGTCGAGCCGGCCGCCTGCGCGGACCAGGCGGCGGCCGAGCGGTTCTACCACCGCCAGGGGGCGCTGCTCGCGCTGCTGTACGCGCTGGCCGCGACCGACTTCCACTTCGAGAACGTGATCGCCGTCGGCGACCAACCGGTCGCCGTGGACCTGGAGTCCGTCCTGCACGCCGACGTGCCGAGGCTGACCGGCAGCCCGCTGGTCGACGGCGATCCCGCGCAGCGGATGCTCGGGCAGTCGGTGCAGCGGGTCGGCCTGCTGCCGCTCCTGCTGGTGGGCGAGGACGGCGTGGCGCTGGACGTGGGCGGGATGGGTGCCGACAAGGGAGCGGTGCTTCCGTTCAGGTCGGTGGCCTGGGAGGGGCGGGGCACGGACGAGATGCGCCTGGCCCGGGTGCGGCAGACCTTCGCCGGAAGTCAGAACCGGCCCACCCTGGACGGGCGCGACCTCGACCCGGTGAGCCACCTGGACGCGCTGCGGGCCGGGTTCCGGGCCGGCTACCGGGCGATCGCGGACCGCCGGGAGGAACTGCTCGCGGCGGGGGGCCCGCTGGACCGGTTCGCGCAGGACACCACCCGGACCCTCGTCCGCGCCACCCGCACCTACGCGCAGCTGCTGAGCGAGAGCACCCACCCGGACGCCACCCGGGACGCGCTCGACCGCGACCGGCTGCTCGGGCTGCTCTTCGCGCAGTCCGCGGACAACCCGGCCCACTGGCCGCTGCTCCGGGAGGAGGCCGAGGACCTGTGGGCCGGGGACGTCCCGCTGTTCCGCGCGACGGCCGGCTCGCGGGACCTGCGGACGCACCGGGGGACCGTGCTCCCCGCGGCGCTGCCGGAATCCGGCCTGGAGCGGGCCCGGCGGATCGTGCGCGGGCTGGGCGAGCGCGACCTCGCCACCCAGGACTGGATCATCACGGCGGCCTTCGCCGCCCGGGCGGTGGAGCGGCCGTCCGGCGGCGCCCCCACCGCCCCTTCCACTGACCCTTCCGCCGCCCCTTCCGCGACCGGTCGGCCGTCGGCCGGCCCGGGGGCGGACGGCGGCGACGGTTCCCTCGCCGACCGGGCCCTGCGGCAGGCCCGACGGGTCGCCGACCGGCTGGCCGACAGCGCCTGGCACGAAGGCGAGCGGGTCGGCTGGCTGGGGCTCGACCTGGCACGGGACCAGTGGCGGGTGGTCGGGCTGCGGGACGACCTCTACAACGGCTACCCCGGGATCGCGCTGTTCTTCGCCCAGCTGGCCCGGGTGACCGGCGACGACGCGTACGCGACCTGGGCCCGGCGGATCCTCGCGCCCTTCCCCGCGCACCTGGCCCGGCGGCACGGCCCGGGGCGCACCCCCTGGGGCGCGTTCACCGGCCTGGCCGGCCTGGCCTACGCACTGGACTGCGCCGCCGAACTGCTGGGGGAACGCGCGATCGCGGCACCGGTGCCCGAACTGCTCGCGGCCGCCGGCCGGGCCGCCGGCGCGGACGAGCAACTCGACGTGATCGGCGGCGCCGCCGGCGGCCTGGCGGTGGCCGAGGCCCTGGTGGGCCGGTACGGAAGCGTCGCCGAGCACCTCGCCGCCTCGTGCGCCGCCGTCCTCCTCCGGCAGGCCGAGGCCCAGCCGGACGGCCCGCCCGGCACGGTCGCCTGGCGCACCCCGATGGCCGCCGTGCGGCCGCTGCTGGGGATGTCGCACGGCGCCGGGGGCATCGGCTGGGCGCTGCTGCGGCACGCCGCGCGGACCGGGGACGCCGAGGCGCTGCGCACGGGCCGGAGCGCGCTCGCGTACGAGAACGCCGGCTTCGACGACGGCATCGGCAACTGGCCGGACTTCCGGGAGCAGGTGCCGCGCCCGGGGCAGCCGGCCCGGAATCCTCGGGCGGTCCACCACATGCAGGCCTGGTGCCATGGCGCGCCCGGGATCGGACTGCTGCGGGCCGGCCTGCCCGCCGGGCTGCGCACGCCCGAGGACGACCGCGCGCTGCGCCGCGCCGTCCGGTCCGCGGACGCGGCGGGAGGGGTCGGCAACGACAGCCTGTGCCACGGTGACCTCGGCAACCTGGAGCTGTTCGCGGTGGCGGCCGGTGCCGGGATCACGGAGGCGGGCGCGGCCCAGCGGCGGGCCGCCGCGGCGATCGTGGGCAGGATCGAGGAGCGCGGCCCGGTCTGCGGCACTCCGGGCGGCGCCGCCACGCCGGGGCTGATGGCCGGACTGGCCGGGATCGGGCACGGGTTGCTGCGGATCGCGGCCCCCGAGCTCGTCGCACCGGTTCTGCTGCTCGCGCCGCAGGGGGCCGGGCGATGACCGTCCCCGAGGCGGCCGTACCACCGCCTACCGCCGAGCGGGCCGCCGCGGCGTCGAGCCCGCGCCGCCGTCCGCGCGGCCACCGGGTCCCGCCCCGGCTCCAGTTCACCCGCACCGAGTGCGCCGCCGCCTGCCTGGCGATGGTGCTCAGCCACCACGGCCGGGACACCTCGGTGGCCCAGTGCCGTCCGATGCTCGGCACCGGGCGGGACGGCGCCTCGGTGGCGGCGCTGATGGCGGCGGCCGGGCGCTGCGGCCTGACGGCGGAGGCCGAGCACGGCCCCGCGGCGCTCGCCCGGCCACTGGACGGCCCGGCGATCGCCTACCTGGCGAAGCAGCACTTCGTGGTGCTCGAACGGGTGGACGAGCGCCGCGTGCGGTTCGTCGATCCGGCCGGCGGCCGGCGCCAGATGACCCGGGCCGACTTCGACGAGGTCTTCGGCGGCGTGGTGCTGCACCTGCGGCCGGCCGAGGGTTTCGAGCGGCGACGGACCGCGCTGCGGGAGCGGCCGATGGTGCGCTACCTGCGCGAGTTCGTCGCGGCCCCCGGCGGCCGGGCGCTGCTCGGGCTCACCGTGCTGATCGCCGCGCTTCTCCAAGTGCTCGGCCTGGCCGTCCCGTTGATCACCCGCTCGGTGGTGGACTCGGTGCTGCCCGACCACCGCACGGACCTGCTCGGGGTGCTCGGCGCGGGCGCGCTGGGGGCCGCCCTGCTCACCGGGACGCTGACGGCGCTGCGCGCCCTGGCACTGCTGGCACTGCGCCGGCGCGGGGACAAGGCGCTGACCCGCGACTTCGTCGCCCATCTGTTCCGGCTGCCGGTGGACTTCTTCCTGGAGCGCGGCCGCGGCGACCTGCTGATGCGGCTGTCCAGCGTCTCCAGCACCCGGGAGGCGCTCACCCAGCAGCTGATGACGCTCGCGCTGGACGGCGCCCTGATGGCCGGCTACCTGGTCGCGGTGGTGGCACTGGAGCCGCTCTACCTGCTCGCCGTCATACCGCTGTGCCTGGTCCAGCTGCTGCTGGTGGCGCGCACCCACAGCCGGCTGCGCAACCTCGCCCAACTCGAACTCGCCACCAGATCCGACGAGCAGAGCTACCTGGTGGAGGCGCTGGAGGCGGTCGTCCCGCTCAAGGCGAACGGGTTCGAGCAGCGCGCGGTGGAGCACTGGGAGCGGCTGTTCACCCGCTACCAGGGCGCGATGGTGCGGCGCGGACGGGCGGCCGCCTGGTTCGGCGGGGCCCAGCGCGGACTGCTGGCCCTCGGGCCGCTGCTGCTGCTCGGCGCCGGTGCGAGCCTGGTGATGAGCGGCCGGATGACGCTCGGCACGATGCTGGCCGTGAACAGCCTGGCGCTGTCCGCGCTGGCGCCGCTGGAGACCTTCGGCATCGGCGGGCAGCTCTTCCTCGCGGTGAACGCGCAGGTGGAACGGCTCTTCGACGTCACCGACACGCCGACGGAGACGGGTGGTACGGTCCGGCTCCCCGCCACCCGTCCCACCGCGGTCACCGCCACCGGCCTCGCCTTCCGGTACCAGCGGAGCGGCCCGCCGGTGCTGAGCGGCATCGACCTGGACCTGCCCGCCGGGGGGAAGCTCGCCCTGGTGGGCCGGACCGGCTCGGGCAAGAGCACGCTGGCGCTGCTGCTGCTCGGCCTGCTCCGCGCCTCCGAGGGGTCGGTGCAGCACGACGGGGTGCCGATCGAGCGGCTGGACCTCGCCGACCTGCGCTCGCACTGCGGCGCCGTGCTCCAGGAGCTGAGCCTGTTCAGCGGCAGCATCCGGGAGAACCTGACGCTCGGCCGGCCGGATGCGACGGACGACGAGGTGGCCCGCGCGGCGCGGATCGCCGGTCTGCACGAGGACGTGATGGCTCTGCCGCGGCGCTACGGGACGCCGGTCGGCGAGTCGGGCTCGGCCCTCTCGGCGGGCCAGCGGCAGCGGGTGGCGCTGGCCCGGGCGCTGGTGCACCGGCCGAGGCTGCTGCTCCTGGACGAGGCGACCAGCCACCTCGATCCGCAGACCGAGCGTGAAGTGGACCGCGCCCTGGGCGAGTTGGCGGTCACCCGGATCGTGGTGTCGCACCGGCTGAACGCCGTGCGCGGCGCGGACCAGATCCTGGTCCTGGACCAGGGCCGGATCGTCCAGCGCGGCCGGCACCAGGAGCTGATCGGAACGGAGGGCGTCTACCGCCGCCTGTTCGGCCCGGCCGATGCCGCCCTGCCCGCCCCGCGCCCCTGACGCCGAGGGCCGGCCCCCTGCGGAGGCGCTTCACCGCCCCGCCCCCGAACCCGGTCCGGCCATCCCGGCCGACCGCTACCCGAAGGGACAACCAGATGAGCGACCACGAGATCGTCCGTGCCTGGAAGGACCCGGAGGCGGACCGCTCCGCCACCGGATACCCGCTCGGTGACCCGGACCTGACCGCGATCTTCGGCGGCGAGCAGGACATCACGGGCCTGGAGGAGGCCGGCTGCGGCACCCTCGCGAGCTACTGTGTCGGCTGCGGGAGCAACTCCTTCATCGGCTTCTGCTGAGTCCGGCCCAGGTGCCCCCGGCAGCCCCGGCCGGGGGCACCCGCCGTCGCGCGCCCGGTCGCCGTCCTGCGGCGCACCCCGCCCGCCGCCCGCTCGCGCGTGCCGGCCGGGAGGACACCCCCGGATCCGACCGTGAGACCACCCGGGCCCGACCTGGGCCGCGCTCTGCCAGGTGCGGCGGCCTCAGGCCGTCCGACGGCGCGGGGGACGGCCGTGCGGGTCAGCCGAGCCTGGCCGCGACCAACCGCGCGCACTCCACGGACTCGGTACCGGCCGTGTCCACCTCCAGGTCGTAGTGCACGCCCTGGTGGACGGCCACAGCCTGGGCCTCTGCCATCCCCACGACCCGGTCAGCCCGGGTGACCTCGCGCCACGCCGCGACCTCCGCCTCGCACCGCACACCGACCCAGAGCACCTCGAGCCCTGCGAGGGCCCGCCGCCACCGCTCCTGGGAGACAGGGCCGCCGAGGAAGACCTCGTCCACGATCACCCGTGCCCCGGCGCGGGCCATGGCCGCGATCCCCGCCATCCAGGCGTCCTCCAGCTCCCGGAAGCCGTTCCCTACCGACACCGAGCCGTCTGTGCCGATGTCGATCCCCTCCTCCGAGGCGAGGAGGGACGGGGGCATGCCCTGGATCAGCGTGTCCAGCCCGAACGTCAGCCAAGGGTCCGGCAGGACGGCCTGGAGGCAGCGGGCCAGACCGGTCTTCCCCGAACTGGAACCGCCATTGAGAATGATCACTTGAGTCGCCATCGCGCCACTCTAAGGTGGCCCGGATACCAATCCAACATCTTTTCGGGCGAACCGGCACAGCCCAGCGGACAAGGCGACCCTGATCGTCGCGATCCTCGGGGACCTCCCCAATTCAATCGAGTTGACGAGGGGCGGAGAGGACCGACAGCGTTGCCCGCATGGGAACCGAGGAGTGGCTCAACGCCGGGTCCGCGCTGCAGCCGGGCACGGAACTCTTCAGAAGCGCCCGCAGGTTCGAGCTCTGTGCCTACGCCAACAGCCACGGCCAGCTGCTGTTGCGCAGCCACGCGGACCTGGACCGCCCTGGTGGCCCGGCCAACACCACGATCGACGTACTGTTCAAACCGGCTGGCGTCCTGAGGATCCGGGACTTCTACGACGGCTTGGTCATCCGATGCGCAACTGTCCAGGAGGCCGAAGGCATTCAGACCGCCTACCCCAGCGTCCGTTTCTACCGGGATGACCGCGTCTTCATATTGGAAAGCAAGGGCGAAACCGACTACGTCGTGGCCATGGCCGTCGGCTGGCGCGAGGGCGTCCTGTCACCCACTCGGCAGAGCTTCTTCAACGACGTCGACGCCGGCAGGCCTCGCTGGCCCAGCGAGCCGCTGTTCAGCGCCGGGCCCAGATTCAACCTCGCCTCGGTGCAGGAACTGATCACCGCTCTGAGCACCACCGACGATGGCCCGGTCCGCCGAGAACGCTATCGCCACGTCTACGTCGTCATGACCCGAGTCGAACAAGCCAACGGGGCAGGCATTTCGGGTGCCGGCGTCTTCCTCACCGAAACCGATGCGGAAGACGCCCGGACCATGATCGCGCCCAAGGCCGCGGACTGCTGGATCGAGACCCTCCCGATCGCTATCTGAAACCCGGCATCGAGGCAAGCCACTCGCACGACCACCCCGTTGGTGCGGAAAATGGCGACGGCGATGCCACCGCCACCCTCGACATCGACTCAGCCGCTTCGCACGACGTCTTCCAACTGCGCTGCGACCGGGCGACGTTCGACGCGCACCGCACCGCGATCCAGGCGGGCGACGGCGTGGGCCGGCTTCGTGTCTCCCTGGACCGGTTCGCCCGGTCGGATGCGCACGGCCGAGCCACGCCAAGGCATGTCGTCCGCCCGCCGCCGGACACGGGCCAGCCCTTCTCTACGACAGCCCGGCCTCACCCCCATCCCGCTCCACTAGGAAACCAATGACCCGCCCGGGCCCCGGGACCATGGCCGGGGCGCGATTGCGGCGGGGGCCCGAAAGGGCAGTCGGCGGGCGTCGGCTGGGGGCCACCCGGCGGCCCTGAGCGCGGACCGCATGCCGTGATCCGGAATCCAGGAGCCCGGCCGGTCCCATCCGGTCCCAGCCGCCCAGCGTGCTCGCCCAGCGCTCCGGACGGCTCCGCCACAACCGAGCAGCGAGCGCCCGAAGTGGAAGAGCTTCCTGGGAATCCCGGAGCGCCGATCGCAGGAGTGTCCGGTTGCCGCCGTTCCGGCGATGGACGGCGGCCGGAGTTCTCAGAGGACTCCCAGATTCTCTACCGAGGCAGCCAGAGAGGGCTGAAAACGTCGGTGCCGGTTCTTCCCACCGAGCCTCGACCGACTTGGAGCTCTTGCCGTGGCCACGTTCCTTTCCAAGCTGGGCCGGTTCTCCTTCCGGAGACACTGGCTGGTCGCCCTGCTGTGGGTGGGACTGCTCCTGGGGGCGGGGGTGCTGGCCGGGCGGGCCGCCGCTCCGCCGCCGAACGACTTCTCCATGCCGGGTACGGAGGCGCAGCAGGCGTACGACGTTCTGAAGGATCGCTTCCCGGAGCTGACCGCCGACGGTGCGACGGCCCGGGTGGTCTTCCGTGCGCAGGACGGCAAGGTCACCGATCCCGGGGCGAAGGAGGCGATCGGGCGGACGGTCCGGTCGCTCGGGAGCGATCCGCAGGTCGCGCGGGTCACCGACCCGTTCACTGCCCGGTCGGTGAGCGAGGACGGCTCCACCGCGTACGCGCAGGTCTCCTACCAGGTCCCCGCGTCGAAGCTGGAGGACAGCTCGCGCACCGCGCTGCTGTCGACCGTCGAGCAGTCACGCTCGCCGGAGTTGTCCGTCGAGGTCGGCGGCAACGCCGTCAACGCCGCGCCCGGCGGGCATTCCTCGGAGGCCCTCGGCCTGGCGGTGGCCGCCGTGGTGCTGGTCGTCACGTTCGGCTCGCTGCTGGCGGCCGGACTTCCGCTGCTGACCGCGGTGCTCGGAGTGGGCATCAGCGGGCTGGCCATCCGGGTGCTGGCGCAGCCGCTCGGTCTCGGCTCGACGACGACCGGGCTCGCCACCATGCTCGGGCTGGCCGTCGGCATCGACTACGCCCTGTTCGTGGTCTCCCGCTATCGGGCCGAATTGTCCCGTGGCCGCGGCCGGGAGTCGGCGGCCGGCCACGCGGTGGGCACCGCGGGCTCGGCGGTGGTGTTCGCCGGTCTGACCGTGGTGATCGCCCTCGTGGGACTGGGTGTGGTGGGCATCCCGCTGCTGACGCGGATGGGCCTCGTCGCGGCCGGTACGGTCGTCATGGCGGTGCTGATCGCCGTCACCCTGATTCCCGCCCTGCTCGGAATCTGCGGCCGCCGGATCGGCCCGGTCCGCCCGCGGCGCCGGGGGAGAGGCGTGAAGGGCGCACCTCGGCCGGGCCTGGGCGTGCGGTGGGCCCGGTTCGTCGTCAGGCGGCCGGTCGCCGTTCTCCTGGGCGGCGTCGCCCTGCTCGGCGTGGTCGCGGTCCCGGCGGCTTCGCTGGAGATGGGCCTGCCGGGCGACGAGAGCAAGTCCGTCTCGACGACCCAGCGCCGGGCCTACGACATGATCTCCGAGGGCTTCGGCCCCGGCTTCAACGGCCCGCTGACCGTGGTCGTCCAGGCCGACGGCGGCGCCGGCGCCCAGGCGGCGGCGCAGAGCGTCGCCGCGGGGCTCGGAGGAAGGAAGGACGTCGCCGCGGTCGGGCAGCCGAAGCTCAGCGAGTCCGGCGACACCGCGGTCCTGAACGTCGTCCCGACCGCGTCGCCGGGCAGCGCGGAGACCGGCGACCTCGTGCACGCGCTGCGTGATCCGGCGCTGGCCGGGGGCAGCGGCGCCCACGTGCTCGTCGGCGGTACGACCGCGATGAACGTGGACGTCTCGCAGAAACTGTCCGGCGCGCTGATCCCGTACCTGGGTCTCGTGGTCGGCCTGGCGTTCGTGCTGCTGATCGCCGTCTTCCGGTCCCTGCTCGTCCCGCTCAAGGCGGCGCTGGGCTTCCTGCTGTCGGTCGTGGCCGGGCTGGGCGCGGTGGTCGCGGTGTTCCAGTGGGGCTGGCTCGGGTCCCTCCTCGGGGCCGCGGAGCCGGGGCCGGTGATGTCGATGATGCCGATCTTCATGGTCGGCGTGGTCTTCGGCCTCGCCATGGACTACGAGGTGTTCCTGGTCACCAGGATGCGCGAGGCGTACGTGCACGGGCAGGCGCCGCTGGAAGCCGTGGTCAGCGGATTCGAGCACAGCGCGCGGGTGGTCACCGCCGCGGCGGTGATCATGATCTCGGTGTTCGCCTCGTTCATGGGATCGGACGAGCAGATGCTCAAGGCCATCGGCTTCGGGCTGGCCGCGGCCGTCCTCCTCGACGCGTTCGTCGTCCGGATGGCCCTCGTGCCGGCCGTCCTGGCGCTACTCGGACGACGCGCCTGGCACCTGCCCGGCCGGCTGGACCGCCTCCTGCCCGACCTCGACGTCGAAGGCGAGCGGCTCGAACGGGCTTCGGGCGCGGCCGTGGCCGTGCCGGCCGAGGTGTCGTCCGCCGCGGGCCCGGACCCCGTCGCCGGAGCGCCCGGAAGCGGAAGCCCCCGTACGCCCGGTACCTGAGCCGTCCGCTCCTCCTCGGGCCGGGGCTTCGCTCCCGGCCCGATCCTCCGGCACCGTCCGCCCCGAATCCCCACGCACAGGAGGCCGCTCATGCCCGCTGCCCCGCCACGCCCCGCTTCCGCCCGCACGCTCTGGCGCCACGTCCTCGAAGGAGCGCTGTCCATCGTGGCCGCCCTGGTGGTCATGGCCGCCACCGCCTGGGCGGCGCTGGCCGCCCTCGGCGCCGATGCGATCGCCCCAGTCTCCCGCCTGGTGCCGACGGCCGTGGGCATGGCCTTCGGCGGCGACATCACCGTGAAGCCGGCGGCCATGCCCGGGTCCGGCGGCGACGGCGGACTCGGCGGGGGCGGGCTCGGCGGGCTGCTCGGCGGGGGTGGCGGCCTGGACCTCGGTCTGACCGGCGTACTCTCGGTGACGCCCCTGACCCTGACCTTCCTGGGCACGGCCGTCCTGGCGATCGGGTTCTTCCGCCCCCTGCACCGGCGGCCACAGCCCGCCTCGGAGATGCTGTGGGCCCGGTTCGGCGGCGCGGTGTCGGTCGCGGCCGTGCTCCTTCCCCTGCTGGCCGCCGCGGCTCACGGCACGGCCCGGCTGCCGGAGAGCGTGACGCGGCGGTTCGGCAACGGCGGCTCGTCCGGAGCGCTCGGCCGGTTCGGCGGCGGTGGTGGCCTCACCTCGGGACTGTCCTCGGTGGTCTTCGACACCAACGTCGCGGTGACCGTCTTCTTCGGGCTGCTGTGGGTGTGCGTGGTCCTCGGCATCGGCTGCGTCACGGCCCGGCGGACGACGCTGTCGCGCGCCCTCACCCTGGGCCAGGCGCGACGCAGGTGGCACGCCGTCACGTCCACGTTGACGGGCATCGCCGCCGTGCTCTGCTGCTCGGTCCTGGCTGTCGCCCTCGTCGCCGGACTCGCGGCCCTGGCCGGCCGGGAGCAGGCGGTCAAGGCGGCCGGGGCGCTGCTGCTCGTCGGCCCGAACCTGGTCGCCGTGCTGCTCACCGCCGGGCCGGGAACCCCGTGGGAGGCCGGAGTGCACCGCCTGAGGCCCGAGGGCGGCGGGATGTCCGGCATGTTCGGCGGGGGTGCCGGCGGCGACGCCGCCGGCACGGACAGGTCCCTGAGCATCGGCGGCTGGTCGGGTGCGGGTGTGCCGGTGTGGCTGATCGGGCTGCTGCTCGTCTCGCTCCTGCTGGTGATCGCCGGGTATCTCGCCGCCGCCCGCACCCCGGCGCGCACCCGACGGGAGGAGGCCCAGGCCGTGTTCGACCGGCACACCGAGACCGCCATGCGCCTGGGGATCGCGGCCGGCCTCCCGTTCCTCCTGCTGCCCCTGGTGGCCCGCGGGTCGCTGCGGATCGGCGTCAGCCTGATGGGCAACGAGATGGGGGGCATGACCGCCGCCCTCGACGGACGCCCGGGGTTGTCGGCGCTCGCCGCCGTCGCCCTGGCCGCCCTCGCGGGCTACGGCGGCAGCCGCCTCCACGAGTGGCGGGCCCGCCGCCGCGACCGGGCCGTCCACGTCCCCGGGGCCGCGCCGCAGAACGTCGCCCGCGCGCCCGCCCCCGCCCCCGCGCCCGCCCGCCGGGCATCCTCCCGGAACTCCTCCCCGCGCTCCTCCGAACCCGCCTCCTGAGCTCCGTGTGATCTCCTGGGAGGACCCCGGCCAACCCTGTCCCCGAAGGCGGCGATCCACACCATGGCGGCACCGACCCACCCGCCCCGACCCGCGGGTGACCGACCGGACCACCTGCTCGTCGTCGACGACGAGCCCACCGTCCGGGAACTGCTGCGCACCGCCCTGCGCTACGCCGGCTTCGACGTCGACGCCGCCGGCACCGGGCAGGAGGCCCTCGAAGTCGCCGCACGGCACACACCCGATCTCGTCCTGCTCGACGTCATGCTCCCCGACATGGACGGCTTCGAGGTGATCCGCCGCCTGCGCGCCCAGCCCCGGACGTCCCACCCCGGCCGCGGCGGCGACGTGCCGGTCCTCTTCGTCACCGCGCGCGAGGACCGCCAGGACCTCCTGCACGGCCTGAGCCTCGGCGGCGACGACTACATCACCAAGCCCTTCGACCTGGAGGAGCTCATCGCCCGGATCCACGCCGTCCTGCGGCGCACCCGGGGCGAGCAGACGGCCCGGATCACCGTCGGCGACCTGTCCGTCGAGCCCGAAAGCCACCACGTCACCCGGGCCGGGCGCAGCGTGCGGCTGTCCCCGACCGAGTTCCGCCTGCTGCACTTCCTGGTGACGAACGCCGGACGGACCATGACGAAGAACCAGATCCTGGAGAGCGTGTGGGAGTACGACTTCGGCGGCGACGCCGGCATCGTCGACACCTACATCAGCTATCTGCGCCGCAAGGTCGACAGCGACGAGCCCAAGCTCATCCACACCGTCCGCGGGGTGGGGTACGTGATCCGCGGGCCGCGCCCGTGACGCGCCCCTCGCCACCGGCCCCGCCCCACGCCCAGGCCCCAGCCGCGCGCCTCCTGTCGCCGATCCGGCGCGGGCTGAGCGGACTGTCGCTGCGCACCCGCCTGCTGTGCCTGTCCATCGCCCTGGTCGCCGTCGGCCTCATCGGCACGGGCCTGCTCGTCACCGGGGCCCTGCAGGGATACCTCCAGGACCGCGTCGACGACCGGCTGGTCCTCACCGGCCAGATCGCGGCCCGTCTCTCGCCGCCCGCCGGTACCGGTACTCCGACGGGCGTGCAGGCCCTGGGCGTCCTCGGGGACACGACCGTGACGTACCTCGACGACGGGGGCGCCACCCGCAGGGCGTTCGACGTGAGCCCCACGCCGCCCGGCGGCGGCCCCGAAACGCCTCCCCTCGACCGCGAGGCCGTCCTCGCCCGCGGCGGCCGCCCCTTCACCGTGCCCTCGCGTGACGGCGAGCACGACTGGCGGGTGGTCGCCCTCACGCAGCCCACCCTGCTCGTCCCGCCGGACCCGTCCGAGGGGCGGGGCAGCGTCGTCGTGGCGACCGCCCTCGACGAGGTCGACCGCACGATCGCCAAGACCCGGACCCTCTCCCTGACCATGGGGGCCGCACTGCTCGCGGTCCTGACGGCCGTCGGCTGGTTCGCCGTCCGCTCCGGCCTGCGCCCCCTGACCCGGATCGAGGAGACCGCGACGGCGATCACCGTCGGTGACTACTCCCACAGGGTCCCGGAACTGGCCGCTCCCCACACCGAGGTGGGACGCCTGGCGGCCTGCCTCAACCAGATGCTCGCCCGGATCGACACGGCGTTCCAGGCCCGCGCGGAGGCCGAGTCGAGAGCGCGGCGCTTCTTCGCCGACGCCAGCCACGAGCTCCGCACTCCCCTCGTCGGCATCAAGGGCTACACCGACCTCTACCGCATGGGTGCCCTGTCCACCCCCGAGGACCTCGACCGGACCATGACCCGGATCGCGGCGGAGTCCAAACGCCTCACCCGGCTGGTGGAGGAGATGTTCCTCCTCGCCCGTCTCGACGAGGACACCCACAACGCGGCCGCCGGGCTCGGCCGGGTACCGGCCTTCGCCCTCGACCTCGCCCCGATGGACTTGCGCACCCTGGCCGCCGACGCCCTCCGCGACGTACGCGCCCTGGACAAGGACCGCCCGGTCACTCTCACGGGACCCGGCGGAGGGAAACCGTCCAACGCCCCCGCCATCGCCGACGAGGCCCGCCTCCGCCAGGTCGTCACCAACCTGATCGGCAACGCCGTCACCCACACCCCGCCCGGCACCCGGATCCGCATCGGCGTCGGCACCGTCGGCGCCCACGCCGTGCTCGAGGTCGCCGACCAGGGCCCCGGCCTCACCCCCACCGAACGCGAACGGGTATTCGACCGCTTCTACCGCGCGGACGACTCCCGCAACCGCGCCACCGGCGGCTCCGGCCTCGGCCTCGCCATCGCCCAGGCGCTCGTCGCCGCCCACGCAGGCCGTATCACCCTCGACACCGCCCCCGGCCGGGGCTGCACCTTCCGTGTCCTCCTCCCCCTGCCCCCGCCATCGCACCAGTGACCCGCCCGATCTCGGCGTACTCCCGACCTCGTCGAGGGCGGTACCCGGGCACCCCGTGGACGCCGCCGGCGGACCCGCCGAACCCCGACGGCAGCACGCCGCCCGGTGACGGAGGGCGCCGGAAGTGACCAGCACCGCGCAGCAGGCGGGACGCCCCGCACCGGGGCGGCCCGCCCGCACCCGGGATGCCGCCTTGACCGCGGTTCCCCGCTCCCTGTTCCTGCCGGACCTGATGTGGGCGCACGACCCGGCCACCAACACCAGTCGGCCCGTCAGCAGGACCGCGGACCCGGGCGGTTGGGCGACGGCCACCGCGGCCGAGATCCCGATCGTCACGCAGTGGGACGACGGCCGCCACCACGGCGAGCAGCCCGGCAGTGTGCCGATCAGCTCGGCCTCCCAGCCCTCGGTGGTCGCCGCGATGCTGGAGCACCTGGACGCCCGCTCCGGGCAGCGCGTCCTGGAGGTCGGCACCGGCACCGGGTGGCCCCCTCGCCGAAAGCAGCACGGTGACCACGCCGCCTTCACCTTCCTGATGGGGTTGCTCCTGGACGGCGTCACACACGCGGTTCAATCGCACGACGACGGCGCCCGCACCCTGTGGCTGTACTCGCCGGCCGAACCGGCCTGGTCGGCGACGACGTTCCGCGACGGCGAGCGCGAGCACCGGGTGCGCCAGGACGGGGCCTGGCGGCTGTGGGAGGAGTTCGAGACCCAGCCCCTGCCACGCTGACCGCACCGACCCCCAGCGAGAAACGGAACGGGCCGTGGACGACGAACCGCTGAGCGAGTGGGCCGCGCGCCGCAGCCAGCGCCTTCGCCCGGTCGGAACCCGCCGGGTCGTCACCACGACCGCCGCACACATCGACCCCACCCGCCCCGCGGCTGTTGCAGGAATGGGACGGGCACACCTGGACGGCGATGGCGCTCACCGACGAACCAGCGACGACCGTGGTGGTGACCGGCTCCGGCCGCCACCGCCGGCCCTGACCCCCGCGCCGACACCACCCGCCCGACCCACGACAGCCGGGCGGACCTGATCCACCATCGGACCGGATGCCGTGCTGCGCCGAACCCCCGCCGCCGCGCCTGACCGGCTGTCCGACCTTCCCGGCCCGGCGCCGGCGGCTCCCACCGCTGGGAGTCCTCTGCCAGCGCATCGCCGCAGGGGAACACGCCAGTCGTTCCCGGACAGGCCAGCCCGACCGAAACGACAGGGGCGCAGCAGTCCACGCTGTTCTCGTACGGCGACGGTGTCGCCGCGGCGCGCGACCTGATCGACAACATGCCGACTGACGAGTTCACCATGATGCTGGACCGCGCTCAACCAAGCACAACGAGCGTCAGACCGTCTCTGTCGGCTGACTTGCGAGAGCCGGGCGGGGGGGGGGGGGGGGGGGGGGGGGGGGGGGGGGGGGGGAGGGAGAGGGGGGGGGGGGGGGGGGGGGGGGGGGGGAGGGGGGGAAGGGGGGAGGGGGGGGGGGGCTCGCCGCTCCCCCCTCCCTCACCTGTTTTTCATTCGCACCAAAAAAAAAACCCTCCCTACACACCCCC